>CAZYRV010000022.1:23771-24975 GCA_964649485.1 uncultured Oscillospiraceae bacterium
TAGCTCTCCTTCAATTTTCGCTCCTTTCATTCGGGGATAATTCCCGATTATATCTCTGTTTGCCTCAGCCCTCAAACTTGTGCAGACTGAAGTCGTCCAATGCTCCCCAAACGCCCTTTCCGTCGGCAATCATATGCACGCCTATTGTGACTGTGCTTCCGTCGGGAATTTCAATTCCGCTTATTATAGGGACATTCCACTGCCGCCAGCTTGAAATTTTGATTTCGCCCTTCTGCTCAAGCTCTTCGCCGCCAATTTTAACATAGATATAGCCCGCCTGAGTAAGCGCTTCGCCGCCCTGCGCCTGTAAGGTAAGCTCGTAAGCGCCCGCTTGAAGCCCTGTGATTTCCTGCTCGACGGTGAAGTCTATATTGCCTGTTTCCGACCAGAAATGCACAACCTTATCGCCTGTTTTTGCATTGCTTGTGTCAAGCTTGAACGAAACATCGCCTTCGCCGCTGTTTACAAGCTTCCATGACGAGTTTTTCTCGTCCTCAAAGCTTGGGTCTGCGGCATAATTAAGCGGCGCAAGCGTCAGAAAACAGCGCACCTTCATGCCGTTTTCGGTTGTTCCTTCTATGGTATAATCGCCGTTTCCCGCAGCAATTGCGGCATCAAAGGCGGCGTTATCCCATGTGACAGCAACGTCCTCTCTGGAATTATCATTCATAACCGCAACAACCGTTTCGGGAAGCGGCTTTGGCTCGTCCGGCGCCATAACCTCTTTTACATCAACGAGCGCATCAGGCTCTATCGCCTTGGTTGTTCCCGAATAAACATACTTAAACACGCTCAGTGAAGGCAGAGGCATTCCTGTGAAGGAGAAAAGCGCCTGATTATCCCACGAGCTTCCGCCATACCACTCTCCGGCATCATCGGGGTCATACTGCCCCGCAAAGCTTGATGCCCAGCCAGAGCCGAATTTCTCCCAAACCGCCTGCTGCTCTTCATAGGTTGCGCCCGCAACGGGAAGCCAAGCAGGCTCCCAGTAGAACACGCCGAGCGATTTTTCGCCGATTGAGCTTGCGGCGGCGATTACGTCACGAATCTCATTCGCCTGCCCCTGTATTGTCACAGGATAGTCAAGCGTCTGTCCGTCGCCAGGGCAGGAATTGCCCTGTAAATCGCCGTTTTCCTCCGTGTAGGGGTAGGACGTTTCCGCAACCATAACATACTTGTCATAGGTTTGCGAAATATTTGTAAG
>CAZYRV010000022.1:24985-28195 GCA_964649485.1 uncultured Oscillospiraceae bacterium
CCATGCCACATAGGATAATAGGAAGCGCCGAAAATGTCATAATCAACCTCGTTATGGTCGAGAATTTTCGCAATAAGCTCTATTTTCTCAACCTCGTGAGGATTCGCAAAATGCACAGCCGTAAGGGCCTCGGGGAAAACCTCACGTGAAGCCTTGATTCCCTCTTTCATAAGCTTGCTTATGTTAATCCAGTTTACCTCGCCGGACATTCCGTTGTTGGTTTCGTTTCCGATTTGAACGATTCCGACGTCAACACCCGCATCTTTAAGCATGGTCAGGCTTTCAACCGTATAAGCATAAAGCTTTTCCGCCTTTTCGTCGGGGGTAAGTCCCTCCCATGCCTTTGGTGCCTGCTGTTTTGCGGGGTCTGCCCAGAAGTCGGAATAGTGAAAATCAACCTTAAGCCTAAGCCCTGCCGCCGTCGCCCTTTTGCCGATTTCAACCGCTGTTTCTATGTCGTTGTTTCCTCCGCCATAGCCGTTGCCGCTTGAATCATAAGGGTCGTTCCAGACACGGACACGGATATAGTTGACTCCCGCTTCGGCAAGAGTCTGGAAAATATCGGTTTCATTGCCGTCAAAGCCGTAGAATTTGACGCCGCTTTTCTCAAGGGAAATTATGCTTGAAAGATCGACTCCTCTTATAAAATCGTCACGAAGCCCCTCGACCTTTTCAACATAAATTTCCGCATCAACCGCTTCCCTGCTCATTACAACAGGGGCGGTGCTTGCCGCAGTCGTACCGGAAACGCTGTCGCTATGCTCTTTATTGCCGTCACAGCCCGCCGTAAATGCCATTGTAAAAGCAAGAAAAAGTGAGGCTGCTTTTTTAAGTTTTGTCATCATTCACCTTATTCCTTTACACCTGCGCCGCCAAGAGAAGTTATCATCATTTTCTGGCTTAGCACAAAGAAGATTATAAACGGTATTGCCACAAGCAAAGCGCCCGCCGCAAAGTTTGTAAAATCATTCTTTTTGTCGGTTACGAACGAGAACAAGCCAAGCGCAAGCGTCTGCTTGTCGGACGAACGCAAAACCATTTTCGGGAAGATAAAGTCCATCCAAGGCGCTGTGAAGCTTGTTATTGCCAAAAAGGAAATAATCGGCTTTGCCTGCGGAAGAATAATCGAGCGGAAAATCCTGAAATTCGATGCGCCGTCAATCCTTGCCGCCTCGTCATAGCTTTTCGGAATCGAATCAAGATAGCTTTTGACCATCCACGTGTTGTACGGAATATTGCCAGCAACATAAACCAGAATAAGTCCCCAAAGAGTATCCATGCCGCCCATGCGCAGAATTATTACGTAAATCGCAATCATTCCCACAAAAGACGGGAAAATCTGAAGTATCAAAAGCGACATCATAAGCGATTTTTTAAGCGTGAAAAAGTATAAGCGCTTAGGGTGGTTACTATTATTGTGCAGACTGAGGTTGAAGCTGCGATTATAAGCGTGTTTTTAAACCACGCAAGATAGTTTGTGTTCTTGAATAAATGTTCAAAATGCTCTATCGTAAAGCCGTCGCCAAAGGGAACAATGTTCGTTGAGGCAATGGAATTTCCGGGCGAAAACGCCGCACTCACCACATAAACAAGAGGATAAAGCACCGCAAATGAAACAATAAGCAAAATCAAATAAACCACAACTTTGTTGAACACAGCCGCACTTTTTTCATATTTATCGTAAAAGCTCAGCTTTTCATGCTTTTCCATTACATTTCCCCCTCTCTGTACGATTTGGTTCTTCTAAAGTTAAATATCGCAAACGGCGCGAGAATAACAAATACCATAATTGCAAGCACGGAAGCATAGTTGTATTTAAGCAGATTTACAGTGAGGTTGTAAATCCATGTTACAATTATATCCGTTCCGCCTGCGCTTGTCGTCGTTGTGTCCGCAACCGTCGGATTGCCTCCGGAAAGGAAGAAAATTGCGCCGAAATTGTTGATATTATGGGTGAAAGACATGATGATAAGCGGCATTGTCTGATATACTACGGACGGAAAAATGATTTTCTTGAAAATCTGAAACTTGTTTGCTCCGTCGATTTTTGCCGCATCATAAAGCGTGCTTGGAATTGAGGTCATTGTTCCCTCGACAAGCATCATAAAGTATGAAAAGCCCGCCCAGAGGTTTATAAGCACAACAGTGAATTTTGCTAAAAGCGGGTCGCTTAGCCATGGAATCGGCGAAGTTATCAGCCCAAGCTCTGTAAGCGTTCGGTTTACGGTTCCGAAGCTTCCGTTTAACAGGTTCTGCCAAACAAGCATACTTACAACCGCAGGAACGGCATAAGGCAAAATAAAAATCATGCGGAAAACAGGCTTGATTTTTATATCGTTCTGGTGGAGAAGCACGGCGATAAACATTCCTCCGGCATAGCAGGTCACAGTCGCCAGAACGCCCCAGACAAGCGTCCAAATCGCAACTCTGCCCAAAGCGGACGTCCATTTTGCATCACCGCCGAACATTGACACGAAGTTGTCGAATCCAACCCAGTCAACAGTGCTTTTCGGCGGAATATGCTCTGGGGAGGAATAGTTTGTAAAAGCCACAAGCGCCGAGAATATAAGCGGAACTATTACCAGGAAAAGCAAGAGTAAAACCGCAGGAGAAAGCGAAACAATCGGAAAAGCTTTGTTTGCAAGATCTGAGAAAAAGCTTTTATTTTTAGGCAATCCGCCGGTCAGGCAGGCATCAGAATAAATCGAGCGTGCACTTCGTATTGAAATCACATAGGCAAAGACAAAAAGAAGCACAAGCGCAAGAATCATGACGCCGTCGATAAGCATAAAAATTGAATTATCCCTTTGTGTAACAGGCAAATCAGGCTTTGGAGTGCCGAGGGTAATCATATTTGAAATGCCCGCAATAATAGTCGGGGAAAGAACAAGGAAAACAATTTCCATAAGGGCAAAAAGTATTCCCTTTATATATTGCTTGAGATAAACGATATGGGCAAGCCCCATAAAGATTACAGAAGCAACGGTTATTTTTTTCATTTCCGGTTTCTTCCGGTCTAGTGTTACAGTCAAAACAATCACCCTTTCGCTGATGCTGATTATGCGCAATCCATGCAGCTTAGTAAGCTTCATATTGATTTTTTAAGGCTTCGCCGAACAAAGACGGCGGTACGATTGCTCAGGGATTTTCAGATGATTTTTAGGAAAAATCCGCAGAAATACTTGCGTATTTTGAGGAATTTTGACGTCA
>CAZYRV010000023.1:0-1552 GCA_964649485.1 uncultured Oscillospiraceae bacterium
CCGTGCTTGAGGTTCACGACGGAACAGGCAAGGACGACGTCGCAACGCTTGAAAGCATTGCCGATTATTGGGTTGAGGTCAAGGACGCACTTATCGGAAATGAGGCGTATGCCATACTTAATATTGCCAACGAATGGGTCGGGCAGTGGAAGGGCGAAACGTGGCGGGACGGCTATGTAAGCGTTATTCCGAAAATACGTGACGCAGGCATTACGAACACAATTCTCGTCGATTCGGCGGGCTGGGGGCAATATGCGAAAAGCGTCGCCGATTATGGAACAGAGGTTTTCGCCGCCGACCCGCTGGCGAACACAATGTTCGCTATTCATATGTACGGCTCTGCCGGAAAGAACGAAAACACGATAAAGACGGGGCTTGAGGGCGTTACCAGCCAGAATCTTGCGGTTATCGTGGGAGAATTCGGCTATAACCACTCTGACGGCGACGTTGACGAAGCCTATATAATGAAATATTGCCAAGAAAATGGAATCGGCTATCTCGGCTGGAGCTGGAAGGGCAACAGCGGCGGAGTCGAATACCTTGATATAGCAACCGAATGGGACGGCTCGGCGCTTTCAGGCGACTGGGGCGAGGTTTTGATAAACGGCGAAAACGGAATCAAGGCGACTTCCAAGGTTTGCAGTGTTTTTGAATAAATGAATAAAAGCGGCGGCATGAACCAAACTGGTTTGTTCCGCCGCTTTTTTACGGCTTTCACTTTTCGGAAAATTTTGCAAAATCAACTTGAAAACCGCCGCAAATTGTGTTATAATGCAAAATAACGGCAAAATCTCAAATTATTATTGCGAGGTGCTCATGGAAAACCAAAATTCGGTTGATGTAAAGCTTGCGTTTTCGCCCGTCGTAAACTATGCTCTCCATCAAAACAGAATACCCTCAATCCGAGAAATAACCGTGTTCAACAACACGGACAAGCCTCTTTCCGACATAACGATAAGGCTTTCATCAAGCCCGCCGATTATCGGAGAAATAAGCCGAACCATCGCTGAAATTGAGGCTGAATCGGCTTTTATCCTAGACGGGCTTGACGTGAAAATTGATGCTGAAAAGCTTGCGGCGCTTACAGAGCGCATTGCGGGCAATCTGACTCTTGAGGTTATGTCAAGCACAGGGGAAATTTTACATAAACAGGTTTTTGATATAACATTTCTTGCCTTTGACGAATGGCAAGGCTCGCTTTATTATCCGGAGGTTCTCACCGCATTTATAACCCCCAATCACGAGCGTATTTCAGGGATTATTTCCGCCGCCGCTCGGCTTTTGGCTGAATGGGGAGAAGATCCATCTCTAAACGCTTATCAAACGCAGAACCCAAACCGTGTGCTTATGCAGGCGGCGGCTGTTTACGGCGCTTTACAGCGGGAAAACATTGTCTACTGTGTTCCGCCCGCAAGCTTTGAAAAAATCGGACAGCGCATTCGCCTTTGCGATGCCGTTCTCGACCAAAAGCTCGGCACCTGTCTTGACCTCACGCTTTTATATGCCGCCTGCCTTGAGGCAATCGGGCTTAATCCCCTGCTTATTTTGCAGG
>CAZYRV010000023.1:1562-9176 GCA_964649485.1 uncultured Oscillospiraceae bacterium
ACGGACATATTTTTGCGGGGCTTTGGCTTGAGGACATGACGTTTGCAGAAGCGGTTTCGGACGACCCGTCGCTTATAACAAAACGGATTGCCGACGGCGTAAACGAAATCGCCGTTGTCGAATGCACTTCGCTTACGGCGGGGAAAAGCGTTGATTTTGACGGCGCAAGAGCCTTTGCCATTGCAAATTTGAACAATACTGAAAGCTTTCGCTGTATAATCGACGTTGCCCGTGCAAGAATGAGCCAAATCCGCCCGCTGCCCCTGCGAATCAAGGGCGACAGCGGCTTTGCAGTAAAAGCGCCCGAGCGCCCTGAGGAGGAAATAACCCGCGCCCCAAAGGACATAACCGTTATTCACGTCGGCGAAAACACAGAGTCCGTGCCGACAGGAAAGCTTGCCGTGTGGGAACGGAAGCTTTTGGATTTAAGCCTTAGAAATTCCCTGATTAATCTCAGAATCACTCGGTCGGCAATCCCGCTTCTGACACATTCGATAAACGAGCTTGAGGACGCTGTTTCAACCGGCGAGGAGTTCGGCATAAAGCATATCCCCTCAGAAATAACGCTTAAAAACGAGAATGACTTTGCCGAAATTGCGAACATGGAAGCCTATGACGAGCTTTTAAAATCCGAATTTAAAAGCCGCCGTCTGCGCTCGTCGCTTTCCGAGGGAGAGCTTGCCCGTTCGGTCGTACAGCTTTACCGTTCGTCACGCACGTCAATGGAGGAAAACGGCGCAAACACGCTGTATCTTGCGCTTGGACTCTTGCGGTGGTACGAAACAAAAATAAGCGAAAAAGCAAGGTATGCGCCGATTTTGCTTATACCTGTTGAAATAATTCGCAAATCGGCAAACAAGGGCTATATCATACGGCTCAGAGATGAAGAGCCGCAGATTAATATTACGCTTTTGGAAAAGCTCAAGCAAGAGTACGGTATCGTCATAAACGGGCTGGAAACCTTGGCTCAGGACGATTTCGGAATCGACACAAGAGGGATTTTCACCACAATCAGACGTGCCGTAATGGATCAGCCGCACTGGGACGTGGTTGAATCAGCCCTGCTTGGAACCTTTACCTTTTCGCAATTCGTCATGTGGAACGACATCAAAAACAGATCGGACGACCTTGCCAGAAACAGAATCGTAAAAAGCCTTATTGACGGCCGGCTTTCATGGGCGCCCGAAGCAGCCGCTTTCGGCGATAATCCAGAATCTGACGACGTGCTTCTGCCTGTGCCAACCGATGCAACCCAGCTTTGCGCAATCAAGCTTGCTTTGGCGGGCGAAAGCTTCGTTCTTCACGGCCCTCCCGGTACAGGCAAATCGCAGACCATAACTACGATTATCGCAAACGCTCTTGCAAACGGGAAAAGCGTGTTGTTTGCCGCCGAAAAAATGGCGGCTCTCTCCGTTGTTCAAAAGCGAATGGAAAAAATAGGGCTTGCGCCGTTCTGCCTTGAGGTTCACTCCAACAAGGCGAAAAAATCCGATATTCTTGAGCATTTGCGCATAACAAGCGAGCTTGCAAAGGCGACTCCATCGCAGAATTACGAGGAAAAAGCGGCACAGCTTGCGCAAAAGCGCAAAGAGCTTGACGCCTATGTCAAGGCACTTCACGAAAAACAGGGCTTTGGCTTGTCCGTGTTTGAGGCAATAAATTCCTACGAGCTTTATCATCAATCGCCTGATGCAATGGCTTTTCCGATTGACGAAAGCCCCGACAGCGGCTTACTAAGCCGCCGTGATATGCAAGTAAGTCAGATTATCGCCGCCGCAAAAGCCGTCGGTCACCCGCACAGCCACGCATTTTCAGCTATTGGCTGTACGGAATATTCCTTTGCCCTAAAAAGCGAGCTGCCGAGGCTAGTTGCGGATTATCGAGGAGCGGCTGAAAGGGTTATCGCTTCCGCACAGCCGCTTTCACAAAGGCTCGGCACGGATTCCCCCGCCCTGCTTAAGGATTATTCTTGGCTTGACGAGGTTTCGGCGCAACTCGACAAATGGCTTGGTTATCCCGAAGGCTGGGCGCAATACGGCGCATTTCCGCAATCCGAAAAAAGCTTTACGGCGCTTAAAGAAATGGCTTTGCACCTTGCAAAGGCGGCTTCAATCAAAGAAAAGCTCATTAAATCATGGAACGCAGATTTCCTCAGGCAGGACGGAAAAAATCTGCTTGAGGCATGGAAGCAAGCGCAAATCAAATGGTTTTTGCCAAAGCTTTTCGCTGAAAACAAGGTTGTAAAGCTTGTGTCGTTTTACTCCCTTAAAAAAGTAGATAAAGCAGAGCTTTTTGCGGATTTGACAGCGCTTGTTGACTATCAGAATGAGTTTTCCCTCGGAAGTGAAATCCTGCAAGCCTATCGCCCTGACCTCAGCGCTCTTGATAATGGTGAAGAAACCGATTGGCAGGCGGTTTATGAGCTTGCGCAAAGCGCTGAAAAAAGCGCCGCCGCCTTGGATAAGCTTTTAGGTGCTGAAAAGCGGGGAAAGGTTGCGGGGAAAAACGAAAACAGCGCCGAAATAAAGCTTTATCTGACGGATTATCAAAGCTTTGCCGACACGCAAAAAAAGCTTTACAACACCGCCGAGCAAAGGCTTTGCGACAGCATAGACGAAAGCCCCTCCGCAATAAAAGAATGGACGGTCTGGAACTATGCCTGTGAGCAAGGCGAAAAGCTTGGTCTGACACCGTTTATTGCCGCTTATAAAAACGGACTTCCGCACGAGCAAGCCTATCCCGCTTATAAAAAGGCTGTTTTTAAGGCGCTTGTCCTGAACGCTGTCAACAAAAGCGAGGTTTTAAACCGCTTTTCAGGAGTGCTTTTTAACGACAGCATAAAGCTTTTTAAGCGAATGGAAAAAGAAGCCTCCGAGCTTTCAAAGCAGGAGATTTATTGTCGTCTTGCGGCGCAAATCCCCGATTTCACAACAGAAGCCGCATCTAATTCAGAGCTTGGCATTCTCCAGCGTGCAATCAGAAGCAAAGGCAGAGGCACAAGCATTCGAAGCCTTTTTGAAAAAATCCCGAACCTGCTTAGCCGCCTTTGCCCTTGTATGCTTATGAGCCCGATTTCTGCCGCACAATATCTCGACCCGAAAACCACTCCGTTTGATATTGTCATCTTTGACGAAGCGTCACAAATGCCGACGGCAAGGGCAATCGGCGCTATTGCAAGGGGAAAAAGCGCCGTAATCGTCGGCGACCCAAAGCAAATGCCGCCGACAAGTTTTTTCAGCGCCTCCAGAATTGACGAGGAAAACTTTGATTCCGAAGACTTAGAAAGCATTCTTGACGACTGTCTTGCGCTTAATATGCCGCAATCTCACCTGCTTTGGCATTACCGAAGCCGCCACGAAAGCCTCATTTCCTTCAGCAACCGTCATTTTTATGAGAACAAGCTTTACACCTTTCCGTCAGTCAACGACCGTGAGAAAAAAATTACTTTTGTGCCGATAGACGGAGCCTTCGACAGGGGTAAAACCCGACAGAACAGAAAAGAAGCCGAGGCGATTGTCGCCGAAATTATCCGCCGCTTTCATGACGAAACGGCCCGGCAAAAAAGCGTTGGAGTAATCACGTTTAATATTCAACAGCAGAATCTGATTGACGACCTGCTTTCCGCCGAATGCGAAAAAGATGCAAAGCTTGACAGCTGGGTTTATCAATCCGCAGAGCCGCTTTTCATCAAGAATCTGGAAAATGTTCAGGGCGACGAGCGTGACGTAATCCTCTTTTCGATTGCCTATGCGCCCGATAAAAACGGAAGCTTTTACATGAATTTCGGCCCGCTTAACCGTGAGGGCGGCTGGCGCAGGCTTAACGTAGCGTTTACCCGTGCCAGAGAGGAAATGCATATATTCTCGTCAATTTCCGGCGACAGCATAGACCTTTCCCGTACATCGGCAGAGGGTGTCGCCGCCCTTAAAGCCTTTTTAAATTATGCAAAAACAGGCTATTTAAAGGAATACAAGCAGGAAAAAAGCGTTATTGCCCATGAGCCTGACGGTGTTTCGGAAATTATCTGCAATTTCTTAAAACAACATGGCTTTGACACGGCAAAGTCTGTGGGCAAGTCTGGCTTTAAGGTTGATATAGGTGTTGTTGACCCCGAAAAGCCCGAATCCTATCTTCTCGGCATTCTCCTTGACGGACAATCCTATAACAGCGCAAAAACAACCCGTGACCGTGAGGTTGCGCAGACATCAGTGCTTGAGGGTCTGGGCTGGAGAACGCACAGAGTCTGGAGCATGGATTGGTGGGACGACAGCCAAAAAGAGCTTGATAAAATTCTCGCCGCAGTTCAGAATGCAGAAAAGCACGGCGAAAATCCGCCCGCCAAGCCCGCCGCCGATAAAAATGAAATTGCTCCTATGAAGCTTGCGGCAAGCGTTTGCCCAGAGCAGAACGCCGCTAAAACGCAAAGCGTCTACAAAGCCGCCGCCTTTTCCGCAAGCGCCGTAAGCGCCGACGAATTTGCCCTCCCTTACTTCGAGCCTGTTATCAGGGACGCTGTTTTGCAGGTTTTGAAAACAGAAGCGCCTATTTGCGAGGAGCTTTTAACCCGCCGTGTCGTCCAAGGCTTCGGCATTGCCCGTGCCGGCTCTCGTATTCAGGCCTGTATGCAGGCGGTTTATGAAACGCTCCCTATTTATGTTGAACAAAGCTTTGACAGGTATATTTATTGGGAAAACGAACAGGATTGCAAAGGCTTTGCCGATTTCAGAATAAACGGCGACGGCGAAAACAAGCGCTCTGCCGCCGAAATACCGCCTCGTGAGGTTGCGAACGCTGTGCTTAAGGTCTTGAAAGAGCAAATCGGCTTGCCCGAGGAAAGCCTTATCCGTGAAACGGCGGGCTTATTCGGCTTTTCACGGCTTGGCAATGTCGTAATTCCCGCAATGCTTGACGGAATCAGCTTTGCGCTCAATAACGGTATGATTGACGAAAGCAAGGAAAAGTATTTTACAGCTAAAGTTTGAGGTTCGTGAACAAAACACTTGAATTTTTCTTGAAAATGTACTATAATAAATTTAAACTCTGCCGCAAAAGCGGAATACTATACTCAGATTGGAGAAAATCATGGCTGAAAATAAAAAAATGGTCGAGGCAATAACCTCCCGTGACGTTGACTTTGCCCAGTGGTACACGGATATTGTGAAAAAGGCGGACTTGATTGATTATTCAAGCGTCAAGGGCTGTATGATAATCCGCCCTTACGGCTATGCTATATGGGAAAATATTCAAAATCTGCTCAACAAGCGCTTTAAAGACACAGGGCACGAAAATGTTTATATGCCTATGTTTATCCCCGAAAGCCTTTTAAATAAGGAAAAAGACCACGTCGAGGGCTTTGCGCCCGAGGTTGCGTGGGTTACGCACGGGGGAAGCGAAAAGCTTACAGAGCGCCTTTGCGTTCGCCCGACGTCGGAAACGCTTTTTTGCGAGCATTATTCAAATATTATCCATTCTCACCGTGACTTGCCAAAGCTTTATAACCAGTGGTGCTCGGTTGTACGTTGGGAAAAAACGACAAGGCCTTTTCTGCGCTCGAGAGAATTTCTCTGGCAAGAGGGGCATACCGCCCACGCAACCGCAGAAGAAGCCATTGCTGAAACTGAAAGAATGCTTAATGTTTACGCTGATTTTTGCCGTGAAAACCTGAATATGCCCGTTATCAAGGGCAGAAAAACCGAAAGCGACAAGTTTGCGGGCGCTGAGGCAACCTATGCAATCGAGGCGCTTATGCACGATGGCAAAGCGCTTCAGGCAGGGACTTCGCACTATTTCGGCGACGGCTTTGCCCGTGCCTTTGACATCACCTACACAAGCAAGGAAAACGTTCAGACCTATGTTCATCAGACATCTTGGGGCGTTTCGACACGTCTTATCGGCGGATTGATAATGAGCCACGGCGACGACAACGGTCTTGTTCTCCCCCCCGACATTGCGCCGATTCAAGTGGTTATAATTCCCGTCGCCCAGCATAAAGAGGGAGTTTTGGATAAGGCGGCGGAGCTTAAGGCAAGGCTTGGCGAAAAATTCCGTGTAAAGGTTGACGACAGCGAAAACAGCGCCGGCTGGAAATATGCCGAATATGAAATGAAGGGCGTACCGCTCAGGCTTGAAATCGGGCCTCGTGATATTGCCGAAAACAAATGCGTAATCGTCCGCCGTGATAACAGAGAAAAAAGCTTTGTTCCCCTTGATAAGCTTGAGGACGAGATTGCACGGCTTCTTTCGGAGGTCGGAAGCGCCATTTACCAAAAGGCTCTTGACAACCTTAACCGCAGAACCTACACCTGCAAAACAATTGATGAAATCAAAACCGCCCTTGCCGAAAACGGCGACGGCTTTGTCCGTGCAATGTGGAGCGGCGACGCAGAGGACGAGGAAAAAATGAAAGAGCTTTGCGGAATCGGCTCTCGCTGTATCCCGTTCGAGCAAGAGCAAATCTCCGACAAATGCGTAATAAGCGGCAAGCCCGCAAAATATATGGTCTATTGGGGAAAAGCATACTAATGAGCACGACTGGGCTTTTTATTCACAAGCGGCTTATAGAAAAACTAAGCCTTATCAAGGATTATCCGCTTACAGCTATTTCTGCACCGGAGGATTATCCTGTGCTTGATGCCCTTGACAGCTTTCTCTCAAGCCTAAGCTTTGACAAAACAATCGTCAAGCTTCCCAAAAGCGACGACGATAATGTTTTGTGGAGGCATATTCAAGGCGCTCTCTCGCTTGAGGGCGCCTTATATCCATTTTCACCCGCAAAAAACACCCCAATCTTTGACAATTCGGCAATTGACAAAACCTGCCGTGCGCTGAAACATCTCAAGCAAGAAAAACCGCTTTTCATTATTCTTCATAGAAAGCACTATATTCTGCTTAACTATGCGATTTACGACCTCGGAAAGCTTCTTTCCGCACTGAATCCGAATGTTCATATCATAATAATTATCGAAAAAAATGCCGACAGCGCAATCTCGTCACGCATACTTACAAGGCAGATAAACGGCATAACCGAAGCGGATTTTAACCTTTCCGCTTCAGAAATAAACGAGCTTTTTATGTCAGAGGGAATAACCCCTCCTCCACTTCTCGGCGAACAGTTTTTTCAGCTTACGGGCGGCGTGCTTTCTGAGGTTTACCTCAGGCTTATTGCCTTCAGGACAGAAAAAAGGCTTTGTCTAAGCCTTTTAAAAGATGATATAATTTTTCGGTTTGTATGGCAGGGGCTTGACCGAGCCGTAAAAAACCTGCTTGTCTGTTCGGCAATGCTTGAAAGCTTTTCGGCGGAAGCATTAATAAAAGCCTTGCCCGAATTTGCACCGGAGCATAACGCTCAAAAGCTTTTGCATAGCTTTATCAATAAATTCCCTTATTTAGTAATTTCGTCAGAAGGAAAACATAGATTCATATCATATTTTCAAGCTTTTTTAAGCAGGTTCTGGAAATGCGCCGCCTATGCCAACATAACAGATTCTGTATTTGAATTTTTAGTAGAAGAAAACCAGATTTTACAAGCGCTTTCGTTATGCGAAAAATGCGGAAAGCCTGAAAAAATTTATACTCTTGAGCTTTCTCCCTCAATGGTTTATACGCTTACAGATG
>CAZYRV010000023.1:9186-10763 GCA_964649485.1 uncultured Oscillospiraceae bacterium
AAGCGAGCAAAGTCTGGCAGAAAACCCGGATACCGCATTCGTGCTTGCAAGTATAACCTTGGTTACAAGCAGCAATCCGTCGGAAAGTCATATTGCCCCGCTTAAACAAATAGCAAACCGAGAGGGGCTTTCGGCGACAGACGAAAGGCTTTTCAAGGGAAACTATGCTTTTTTAAAATCACTTGTACTTTTTAATAATATTCAAGCTCAGGCAACCGCTTGCCGACGTGCCTTAGACCTCCTCGAACAGCCGACCTCACTTGCCGTAAAACAAGTCCAGTGGACGCTTGGCTGTCCCTCTGTCTTCATGCTTTATCATTCGCAGGCGGACAAGCTTGATGAGGAAGCAATATTTTTAAGCCGATATATAAGCCTGTACAATTTAGTAAGCGGTGGCGGCGGCACAAGCATTGACGCTGTGTTTGCCGCCGAAGCGGAAATGGAAAGAGGAAATTTTCAGGCAAGCGGCGAAATTCTCGACGGATTTTACGACTATCCCCAAAGCGAAACAAACATTGCCGGTGCCGTCCTGCTTATCATTTACGCAAAAATCAAGCAGGCTCTTTTCACGGGAGATTTTATTAAATATGAAAAAATTATTTCCGGCTTTAATTATCTCATTTCCAAAAACCCAACCCGTGATAACCTCATTTTTTCAGAGCTTACAAGAAGCGAACAATATTCCCTTTTACGTCTGAACAGCTTTTCACCGGCATGGATTTCAGAGGGAAAATTTTCTACGGAAAATCACAACAAGGGTGTTATGCTTTTTGCGCAAATAAGCTATTTGCGCAGTCTGCTTATAAGCGGAAAATATTCAAAAGCCTTTATAAACGCTGACGAGCTTATCCACAGCTTGGAATCTCTGCCCTTCATAATGCCGCTTATTTATGCGCACATAATCAAGGCTTGCGCCTCGTCCTTGCTCGGCGACATAAAAAGCTCTGTCAGAAGCGCAGAGGCGGCGATGATTCTGTCAAAAAAAGACGGGATATTGCTCCCCTTTGCCGAATATCTCGATTTTCTCGAAAATGTGTTTCGGCTTCCATCTTTTTTAAACAGAAACCTTAACACCATTTTGAAAATCCGTGATTTAAGCGCCGAAATAAACCGAGGAATTTCAGCGATTAAGTCCTCCTTCATGAGCCGAAACAGCTCTGTCATAAGCGAAGCTCGTGTTCGGACCGCCATAACAGAAGTGAAAAGCAGCCTTTTTTCCGCTAAATACAAAGAGCAGTACAACCTGAGCGATAACGAAATCACCGCCGCAGGCTTTGCCGCCGCAGGGAAAACCGACAGAGAAATTGCGGAGGAAATGAAGCTGCCATTTACAACCGTTCAATATTTAATTCGTCAGGTGCTTAAAAAGCTCGGGCTGCGCACCCGCAAACAGCTTAAACAGTTTTTTTAAAGTATACTATCCCTATGCGCATTCACGACTTAACACAACCCTCAAGGTTTTATTGTTCACCATTTTTTACAAGTTTGTAATAATACGTAATTTGTAACATTTGTTTCTGTATAGAAACTAACTTGTAACTTGACACAGTTAGATTTTGTGATACAATAAAGGTATG
>CAZYRV010000023.1:10773-26825 GCA_964649485.1 uncultured Oscillospiraceae bacterium
TTCCATAACAAACGAAATCTTGGGGGACAAAATGAAAAACAGCAAAAAATCAGCCGGATTTATCGTCATAACGCTTGCGCTCGGCGCATTGACAGCCTGCTCGGTCACAAGCGAAAATGCACAAAGCAATATTACAATTGTTACCACAACACAAAGCACTGACACAGAAGAAATAACAAAGCCGCAAAGCTCTGCCTTATCAGTAGAAACGGAAAAGCCGGAATGTCAGACGACAGAAAACGGCTATACAACAACGGAAATAATTGAAATAACCAGTTTTGCCGAGCAGACAGAGCCGCCCGCAGAAAAGCTTATATACCAAAATAAAGATGCGAAAATAGTAAACATTTCGGAAGGAAATGTTTTTATTGATTTCGAATATAAAAGCGACGTCAAGCTTATTGAGAACGAAAGCAAGATTGAAAAACATTCTTCGGCGGCAAAAAAAGCAATCCTCGAAAGCGACGAATACAAAAACAGCGTGGTTTTGTACGAATATTTTTCCGACGATGAAATTGCTCCGTATCAGGACGAAAACGGCAAAATTATCCCTATTTTCAGCGGGGCGATTGTTGACGACTTTGACCGTGACGGCAAAACCGAAAGCTTTATTTTCATGAAAATGCCGAAAAACACCGTGTTTCGGGATTATCTTGTTTTTGTAAATAACGACGGAAACGCAGAGCTTTTAGATAATTTTTACTCAATTTTCGAGATTTCCGTGCTTGACTATGGCATTCAAAAACAGCTTATTGTCGGCTCTCACGGAGAATACGGAACAGATTCGCACACAGCGCTTTTTGCCGTCAAAGCTGATGAAGCAGAGCTTTTGTATCGGCTTAGAGGGCATCTTGAAAAGCAAGATTGCTTTTTATCAGCGTCAGGCTGGCAGGGCTATGTTGATTTTATGTATTTCGACACGGTTGAAATGGAATACAGAGGAATAATGGGAAATTTTTGCCGATTGACAAGGCGGTTGAAATGGACACAACAAATGTGTTGACGGATTACTTTGGTGACAAGCCCGAAATGTACGTTATGGGCGGGAAATATTACTGCCTATTCGGCGGCGTAATGGATTTAGGAAACTATTTCACATATGAAAATAATCGCTTTGTTCCGCTTGACACAGACTCCGGAATTAGAGTTTCAAGTGGTTTTTTGAATGACTATAATGTTATTGATTTTGACTATGACAAAGCAGTTTCAACAATGGTTTCACCGCAAAGCTTAGAATAGCACCGACTATATACAATCTGTTAGATTCAATCTAAAATATACAACACGTATATTAGAACAAGCCGTCATTTTCCATGTTCTTGTAATATCTAAGTATAAGTTCCGCCATCTTACTATAACTCACAGTGCCCTCCGGAACGCCCTGCGCTTTGATAAAGCTGTCATTTACGGCTGATGAAACCGCCATAACCTCGCCCTCTTTTTCGCTATAATATTCGACGGTTTCAACAACCTCGGTTTGTATAACTTCATAAGCCTCATAATAAAGCTTATCGGTAGCCTCGGTATTGTACTCGCCAATTATATCCATAAAATACCTGATAGCCAAATAATATCCGCTATACCTGATTTCAGGATTATCGCTTTCGGCGCAGGCAAGAAAAGCAATAAAATTTGCCTCGTCCTCACGGGCAAAGCCCTTTGTATGCGCAAGCTCGTGCGCCGCCGTAACAGGAATTGAAATTTTCGGAATATCAATGTTCACATTCGCCTCGCACCAAAATGGAAAGTACATTCCTGTTATCCCTGTATAAGACCAGTATCTGGAAAGAATAACGCCTTTGCCATTCGGCGCTCCATACTTGAAAAAATCGTATTTTTCGCCAAGCCTGTCATAGCCGAAAGAGCCTGCTGAAAGCATTTCGGGAACAGTCGCCGAAAGCTTTAGGCTTCCTTTTTCATCGACGGAAATTTCCGCCTTTGCCGCTGCGCCCTGCCTGATAAGGTCTTTAACAACCTTAACCAAAAACTCCTGAGAATAATCCGCCTGCGGCAGCTCCATAAGCTCTGCAACGGGAAAACGATAAAAATTTGCTCCGTGCATAAGCATATAAACAAGCAAAGTCGTGCTTATCACCCACCCCGCCGCCTTTCCCGCTTTTGCAGCTGTTTGCCTGCGGTTTTTGCTCTTTTTCATTCGCTTGATAAACAAAATAACCGCAAAAATAAAGAGCGGAAGCGCCAAAACAACCAAAAGTTCTGTAAGCGAAAACGGAATATAGCCGGTTATAAAAGACAAAACGGCTGAAAGCACACGAAAAATTCCACGTGCAAAAACATATTCTGCGATATTCGGGAAAAAAGGCAGAACAAAATAAATCAAAGCCGCAAAAACTGCCGGAATCAAAAAAAGAAAGCTTTTTATTTTTTTCATTTTGCCCTCCTATACAAGTTCAGCCGTGCAAAGCACGGCTGAACTTATTTTAAACTCACAAAAGCAATCGGAATAACAGTGATTACCTTTTCGTAACTTAGAAATAGCCGTAATTCGACTTACCTGATTTCTTGATTTTATACATTGCGTCGTCGGCAAGAGCAATAATTTTATCAACCGGCGCAGATGTATCCTTAACGATCGCAATACCTATGGAAGCTTTTACTACAAGCGTATCATCGACACCCTCCGAAGTAAAGCCCTCGCTGAACTTGGTGAGAAGCTGATGCGCAATTTTTGTAGGATTGTTGATTTCCGAGTTTCTGATACAAACAAGGAATTCATCGCCGCCATAACGTCCCGCAAAACCAAAGTCGCCGACGGCATCTCTGATTGAATTTGCGACAAACTGAAGGACAAGGTCGCCCGTTGCGTGGCTGTATTTATCGTTAAAGTCTTTAAAATCGTCTACGTCAACAAAAAGTATAGCCATTTCAGACTTACGAACCGCCGAAAGCTGGATTTCATTGTCAATCTGGCGAACGACAGTTTCTCTGTTATAGAGATTGGTAAGTGAGTCAAAGCTTGCCCTTGCAGTAAGCTCTTCCTCGCTCTTTTTGGCACGGTCGATATCTACAATCGTACCGACAACCTTGACGGGATTTCCGCTTCTGTCCTTAAGCGTCGCCGTCCTTATCAGGAACCAAATGTAGTCGCCGTAAATATTCTTGATTCTGTATTCATTATTAAGCTCTGCGCCCTTACCAAGGCTCTCAAGATCTCTGCGATAGCGGTCTTCGTCGTCCTTATGAACCTGTGCTTTAAGCAAGAAGCTGTCGCCGAAATGGTCGGACGGAGCACGATAGCTGAACTTTTTATTATAATTGTTCGAGAAAACAACCTCGTTTGTCTTGAAATTCCACTCGAAAATTATGCTGTCGGACATTTCAATAATATTGCGATAACGGCTTTCACTTACGACAATATCGTCCATAAGGTCGTTAAACAAGCGTGCGATTTCTCCGTATTCATTAAGCGCAACAATATCAACACGTGTGTCGTGGTCGCCGCGGCTTATTTTGACAAACGCTTCCTTGATTTTATCAAAAGGCTTAAGCAGGAATTTTGTCGCAAGAATAGCAAGCACAATAAAAAGAATCGAAAGCAAAAGTATTGTGGCGACATTTACACCGCTTGTTGAAGCTGCGTTTATACTGAGCATATTATTATCGATGATGGAAATAACCGTCCAGCCAATCGCAGGTATGGTTTTTACTGCCGCTGTTTTCGTCGATTTTTCAAGCGTCTTAATTACAGCAGAGCCGTTTGATGAAGCAATCGCACTGCTTACGGCGGGGTCGTTATATTCGTTTCCGGCATCAACAGTAAGCGATTTTGTAAGTGCCTCGCCTTCGATAATTCTTCCGTTCGGATCGGCGAACGAAACCTTGCCGCCCGCCTGTGTGTTTGTTTGCAAAAAGCGTGAATTAGAATAAAGCGATTTATAGAAATCAGTGTTATAAAACAGCATAAGAACCCCGTCCCCTGCCTTTTCCTTTATAACAAGGGATTTTGTTGTGTACACATAAAGCTCGTCAAGGGGCAGAGCCGAAATATTCGGAACTTCCACGCCCGGACCGTTTTGCGTATCGCCGCCGAGTGCTTTTTCAAGCTCTGAAAGCTTTTCGGAAGAAGCAATTTGACGTCCGGACAAAACTTCAAACGTTCCGTCCTTAAGGTTGCTGTAGGACGAGTCGGTGAAAACCGCAAAATCTATGTAAGGATTCTTAGAAATGCTTTCTTCGACTGCGGCATTTTTGTTGTCGCCATATGCCTCCGCAAGCTTTGCAATGCCCTGAGCCTCCGTTTTCATACTGTCAACGCTTGCGATGAAAACCTGCTCTTGATTGGAAACAATGCTCGTCATAAGCTCGTTGCTTTGAGAGCCGGCGTTCGATGACATAAACTGCGATAAAATTACTCCAAAAATAATCATCGGAATTATGGCAAAGCACGTAAACGATAAGATAAGCAGATTTTTGATTTTCATATAACCGATCCTTCCTAATATAAAATGTAACGTAATAGTGTCGTCAAGAATCGTATTGCCAAGCGAAAACCGCAAGCAATAGCAGCGCTGGAAAACAAACCGCCAGAGCGCACAAAAACCCTGTATAATTGCTTTTCCACGAACATTTTTTATACAAGCCGCCCATGCGCATAATAATCTCTATATTATTCTATCATACGAACAGGCAAAAGTAAATATATATAATTGTTTTTGTAACATCTCATAAAATTTTATTTATTTTTTATACAATTCGTACAAAGTGTTACAGGGGAAAAACTGACTTCTCCATCACAATTATTGTTATTTTTTTCAAGCGCCGCATCGATTGCAAGCGCAACCGCAAGCATCAAAACAGCATCTCCGCCAGCCGGAATATCCAAGCAGTATGAATCGCCCCACGTAAACCATTCCTTGTCCACCGAAGCGGCGGCAATACCGTTTTGATATACCTGATAGCTATGATCCCAGAAGTCGCCCTCGACGCTTAAATCTGTCCCTAACACGTCGAATTTGCTTGAAAAAAGGGTAAAACGCTTGACGATTTCGGCGACATTCTGCCCGCCGATATAGATCTGATATTTAGGCATGAACGTAAAAATGCGTTCTTCAACGGACGCAAGCTCTCTTTGCATGGCATCATAAATATGAAGCTTTTTCCCGAGTGAAAAAATCTCGCCCTCGACATAAAAGACGTCATTTCCGCCGCTGTCCTTTACGGCAAACCTGTCCGCCCACGAAAAAACCTTTTGTTTTATATAAAGCTTCATTTTTATCTCCGTTCGTCATTTTCCGGAATAGTAAATTTATATTTCCATAATACCACAAAACCGCTGCTTTGTCAAACCAATCAGTATAATAATATGCCGGAAATCGCATAAAAATTCTGCCATATCAAGCAAAAAAGCCGCTTGATTTACAAACGGCGTTTTTCACTGATTATCTAAAAATAAGCGCAAGTTTTTTCTCCGCCGCCGCCTCAACGTCGCCGCCGCTTTTGTCATGCGGTGCGGCGACCTCGTCAAGCTCTTCATCTATTTCAATTATGTAAGACCGAGCAGGCGTTTCGGCGACCTCGATTCTCGTCAAAAGCCAGCCGTTGTCGGAAAGTATAAGCATAAGCTCTCGTTTGAAATAAACCGTCAGGTTTTCAAGCGTCGGATTCGTCACGTCAAAGGGCTTTATCTCGTTTATAACCCCGTCCTGAAACCGCCCCAAAAACCGTTCTATCTCCTTTTCAATCGTGTCAAACTGTACAAAATCGTTTCTGCCTTTTACCGTGTCAAGCGTTATTTCCCATGTGTGCGGGTGAATTTCGCCCAAAACTCCGTCAAGATAGATTGCGTGGCTTGCGTTTAAGTAAAACTTGAATTTATATCTGCCGTACATACTTCCTCCAATCACTGTTCTGCGTTTCTTTCGGCAAGGTCGGCAAAAACCCTGCTTGCCGCTTCATTCTCCTTTTTATATGCAAAATCTGTCGAATATAATGCCGTTTGGCTTTCCAAAAGCTCTCTGCCAAGACGTTCGTATTCGTCCTTACCGTCGTCAAAATCAATGCCCGTTTTAAGCAGAACGAAAGTTCCGCCGCCTATTCTTGCGGCAATATCCTTTTCACCTGTATATCTGGAAATAATATTCGCCGCAGCAAGCAAAAGCTTGTTTCCCCTGTCATAGCCCTGTTCGAGATTAATTTCGTTTAAATCCTTTATTTTAACAATTATCATAAGCGCAGTAACATTCGGCTTTTTATCAAGCTTTTCAAGTATTTCCTGAAAAAAATCCCTGCTGTAAAGCCCCGTCAATATGTCAACGCTTTTATCGGCTGTATTTTCATAAAGCTCAAACAGCCTCTGGCTCTGCCCTTGGACAAGCACGTGATTTTCCGCAAGCCTTTTTTCAAGCGCCTCAAGCTTGCTTGTTTTGCTGTAACAGCGTGCCGCAAAGGCGCTTACAGAGCCTGTGAGCACCGTGCCGAGCAAGGCGATAATAAAAATATAGTTAAAGCGGCTTTCGCCGATTTTCGCCTGCGATAAAATAAAGCTTTCGCTTACTCCCGCACCGATAGCAAGCCTTTTCCCGCCGATTTCAACAAACCGGACCGTCACAAGCTCTCTGCCCTTGTTATTATCCTTGACGATTACGGCGGAAAAGTCCTTGCCCTCGTCAACAAGGCTGAAAAAGCCGTTTATGCCCTCTCCTCCGCTTCGGATAAAATACTCCGCAAGCTTTGCCTTGGATAAGCCCAAAACCGTTTCGGTTATAGAGCTGTTTCTCTCGAATATAACACCGTCGTCCGAATATAAAAACCAGTGTCTTGCGCCGTCGGCGGGCGCTGTTTCCATGATTTTTTTAAGCTCGTCAACGCTTTGTGTTTCGTCAAGCTTTTCCGAAAAAAGCGTAACAAGCCCCTTTTGCTCGCTTGCAAAAGCTGATATAAAGCCCGTGTAAAGCTTTTCATTTTGCATTAAAGCAATGGCGACACAAGCGGCAAAAAACACTGCTGTTATTCCTATTGTAAGCCCAAGCTTCAGCAGACGTTTGTTTTTAAGCTTTTTCATCAGGCTTACCTCCGTTAAAAAACCGCCTTACGGCTTCCGCCAGCTTCACAACCGGCTTGAAATCGCTTTTGACGACAGCCGAAAAAGCCTTTCGTTCTTCCGAAAAAGACCTTGTCCGCCATGTTGCGGGATTTCTTACACTATTTATTATACCAGCAAACCTGACCCAAAAGCAAACGAAATTATAGGCAGGTAAAATTGGAATTATATATAATTTTTTTGCGTAATATTTCCGCAATCCGCTGAATTTTTTTAAGTATGAAACAATATTCAGATAATACAAAAACGCTGAAAAAACATACAAAAGATAAACAATCACAACCGAGCCGAATATAAGCTTCATCGGATAATTCATCATTGCAAGGCATAAAAGCCCGAAATACCAAATCATTCTCGGAAAAGCAAAGGTATGGTCAAAGGTAAGCCGCCTTACCATAAAATTGGTAAGAAAGCCCTTTTTCTTTATATCCTCCTGCAAAAAAACGTGAGAAACCTCAAGCTCTCCCCTCTGCCAGCGCTGTCGCTGGGTATAAAGCTTGTCAAAGCTTTCAATCGGCTCGACGAAAAACAAAGCGTTTTCGCAAAGATGAACGCTTTTTTTCATGAGCTTTCTAATCTGAAACGTTATGTGCGTATCCTCTCCGACCGTGTCGGGATTGTACATCTGCGTTTTGAGAATAGCCGAACGGCGGAATGCCGAAAACGCTCCCGAAAGTGTGTAAATGCTGTCAAGCTCCGACTCGAAATTGCGCCCCGCAAGAAAAGCCTGCCCATATTCGCAGAATTCGCATTTGCGCATAAGCCTGAGCCAAAAGCCCTCGGTTTTATCAATAAGCTCGGGGCTTGTCATGATTACGCCCGTCATACAGTGAATATTATGGTTTGCTTCAAAGCGCTCGACCATATTTGTGAGTGCGGACTGCTCTAAAAGCCCGTCGCTGTCGATATGAATAATATATTTGCCGCTGCTGTTGAAAAGCGCAAGATTGATTGCCTTGGATTTTCCCTGCTGTGAGTGAAGCCACTGCATTGATAAATTCGGAAATTCCTCCTGACAGCGGCAGAAAACCGCAAAGCTTTCGTCCTTGCTTCCGTTATCGACAAGCATAATCTGTATAAGCTCCTCGGGATAATCCGAAAGCGCAACCGATTTTATGCAGGCTTCAAGAGTTTCCGCCGAATTATAAACGGGGATAATCAGAGTTATTTCGGGATAGCGGGCGGGCATTGCATCCGCTTTAACACTCCGCCTTTTTTTAAGCAGGATTAAAAATCCGCCGATTGCTGGAATGATTTCCATCACAAGCGGGATAATTATCCATGCCATCCAAAAAAGCATATCCTCAAGAAACTTCCTAATCAGCATTTCCATATCGAAACTTTCCAATCTTCTGCCGCAAAATGTGCGGCCGTGTAAACACTCCGAAATAAAGCATCACGGACAAGCCGTAAAATATAAGCCGTCCGAAAATGACGTGGGCGAAAAAGAACATATCGTTTCCGAAAAAGTAAATAAGAGCGCAGATAAGCACAAGGCGGATTATATTTGCGGCAAAAATCCACAAAATGCCCGCAAAGCTTATCACTATGCGCTCTACAACATCATAAAGCGGGAAAAACCACAAAAGCGCCAAAAAAGCAAGAATCTCAATTATTCCCGAGCATTCATAATCAACAAACATTGAAATTGACTGCCCGTTGTTTTGAATAAAAATAAGCGTATATTGATAATAAGCCTTAAACATTCCCGTGAGATCGCCGATTACCCCCGCCGAAGCCGTAACCGCCTTTGCAAGCGGCTCTGTCGCAATCGGACGGACGGCAAGCATCATAAACAGGAAAAGTCCGACGCTTCCGAGAAAAAACCTGAAAAAGGCAAGCTTTGCCCGCTTTGAAACCCAAAGCAGATAAAGCCAAACCACGAAAAGCACAATATAAAGGGCAATCATAAAGCCCCGCCTTTTTTCTTATAGCTATACACAAAGCCTGCCGCCGCAACGGCAAAGCCTATTCCCGCAATATAAGCTGCGCCTGTGTCCGTTCCTGCGGAAACAAGCTCTTGCGGGCCGAGGTTCGGCGTGTAAAACGTAACCTCCCGCACGCTTTCGGGGTCGTCCGTAAAAAAGCTCAGCGGAATTTTAAGCTCCCATTTGTCGCCGCACCCTGCCTCCCTTGTGACGACTCCGCCCGCATTATCAATCACGGAATAGCCATTTTGGTCACGGATTACAAGCGGGGTGTTGCCGTTGGAAACACTCGTTCCGTCGGGCGGCACGGCGACGACATATTTCTCCTGCCCGTCAACCGTAAAGCGGTAGTTATAGCCGTTAAACTGGGTATAGCTTAAGTCGCTCATCTTAATATTCAAATAAACATAATCGCCGTCACGGTAAAGCGAGCCTTCATGATAGCGGTTTCCGTCGTCCCACGGATATTGGATTTTTGAATAGGGCTTGTCCGACCAGTCGTCATAGTTGCCGTCGATTGAAATTCCGAGATAATCAGAATCCGTACCGTCCGCAAGAAAATAAACAGGCTCGTCGTCGGCAAAAGCCGAAACCCTAAGCGCAATCGCCGCAAAAGCCATAACAGCAGGTATTATCAGTTTTTTAAGGCTTTTCATTTTTGAATCTCCTTTTCCTGAACAGGAAGTACAGCAGAACGCCCTCCGCAAAAACACCAGAAAACGTTATTATCAAGCCCTTTGCCAAATATGGATAGTGCATTGTAATAACTGTCGTACCCTTATCAACAACAAGAAGATTGTTGACAGAGCGAATCGGCGAATCGCTTTCGAATGTGTCCTGATATGCAATTGTTGTGTTCACATCATCATAGTTGCTTTTTATTGTAATTTTATTTGTATCATAGGTTATTTCAAGCGGAACAGTTTCACGCTTGGGAAGTGCGTCCTCGTCAAGCGCCATTATACCGTTGAGCAAATCATGAACGCCGCTGTCATAGGCTGTGTAGGCATGGAAAAGCAGGTTAAACCCGATAAAGGTAATGTTTTCGTCCTCGCCCCGTCCGAAAACGTCAAGACGGTTGCTTTGAAACCACGCATAGCCGCCCGTTTCCGTCAGATTCGTGAGATAAACCGTGTTCCAGTGCTCATAGCCGTCGGCAAACGGGCTTGGATAAACCGTATCGTCGCCGCTTATTATATCGGGGAATTTTACGTCAAACGAAATCGGCTGTGCGGCGACTCCGAGAAAGCTCATTCGGTTCGTCACGGGGTCGCTTGGTATACGGCTCATATCAATGTAAACCTTTACACCTCTTGCCGCCGTTTCTCTCACAATTTCTTCTGCTTTATCCTTTGAATCATAGAAAAAGCCCGACAAATAAATCATGTCATACTGCGCAAGCTCGTCAACCGTGTATTCGTCTATCGTAAGCTTGTCGCCCGGTCGGTAAAACGGAAGCTCACCGGGGACAAGCGCCGCCGTTGTGCCGATTGCAAGCCCCGAATATTTTGAAATAACACCGAAATTTCCGTCCATATCAAGCGTGAAAAGCATCGTATGCTCTCCCTCGTCGGCAAGGCGATAGCCGCTTTGCTTTGCCGCCTGTATGAGTGCGGGTCTGTCGTTCTCCAAAACCTGCCCCTTGTTTATCAGAACCGTATCTGCGCCAAGCTCGACATGGCGGTCGAACATATAAAGATAATTTTTCTTCTCAAGCGACTCGTTTATATAGGCAATATTATTCGCCGTCGCCGCACCCTGCCATGCCCAGCCGAACACATAGGGCGTTTTTTCGCCAAGAGTTCCGAAAGCGTATGACGGCATAGGTCCAAGCGTGCTTAAATCCATGAGGGAAACACGCTGTGCGGTGATTTCCTTTGCTTCTGTGAAAAGATATTCATCCATTGTGCCGGAAATTGCCGATTGCGTTGCGGGGATATTCATGCTTGTGTCAAACTCCGCAAGGTTAAACGACGGTATGCAATCGACCGCAACCGCCACGCACATAATCGCCAGAATCGGCTTTTTAAGCTGTTTCCACTCAAGCAAGGCGATTACGAACATTCCATAAGCAATCGGCGCAAACCGCCGAACCCAGAAAAGCTCGCTGAACGGAATTTTTGCGATAAGCGGAGTTAGTGCCGTCGTTGTTCCCGCAATGACAATAAGCATTGATGCAAAGCCGCTTCTGCTTTTTTTCCCCGCCGCAACAAGACCTATTACCGATATAACCGCCACGCTCAGCCCGAAATAAAGCCGACCTATGTTGCCGATTCTCACGGCGGGATTAAGCGAAACAGTAAGCGGCTCGCTCAGCGACGTCATAATTCCCTCTGTACCCTCCGAAGCCATAGAGGTAAGCCCGCCGACAAGCGCAGGATAAACCCAGATTCCCATTACGGCAAAGCTGAAAAGCATTGCGGCAAGGGCAAAGGCGCTTGGCTTCCATTCTTTCGTAATTATTGAATGAATAAGCAAAAATACAAAACAGCCCACACCAATCATCGCCGAAATCATGAGATGCCCCAAAACAGCGATTGCCATAAAAATTATAAGCGGAATTATCATTTTTTTGCGCTTATACTCGACAAATTCCCATAGAAAATACAGGATAAACGGGATAAGCACGGTGATGAACATTCGGGGAAGATTGCCCTCACCGAAAAAAACTCTTAGGTTGTCGGGCAAAAAAAACCATAAAAATGCGGCGAAAAGCCCAAGCCACGGGCGGTTGAGCCGTTTTGCAAGCAAAAGCCAGCCGATTCCGCCGACGGAAAACGAAAACCAGATAAAGGCAAGATAAGCCTCAATCACGCTTCCTCCCGCCAAAAACTGAAGCCCCGCCATGACATAATACGGCATAGGCGGCCAATAGCGGAAAGGCTGAAGCCCGTTGTACCAATACTGGGTAAAAATCGGGTAAAGATTGCCCTTTGAAATTTCCTCATACATCAAATCGGACTTGAACAAATGCCCGTGAATGTCCAAGCCAAGCGGATACATTCCCCAAAGGCGGACAATCTGCATGACGGCAAAGCCGCCAAGAATAACAAGCAAAACCGCCGCCGCAAACCATGTTTTTGAGGCAGGTGCGCTGCTTTCTATAACAACGGCTTCCGTTGCCTTTAAACCGTTTGAAACTGCCTTTAAAGCGGTTTTTTCCGGCTTAATATCGGCTTGCGCAGTATGTTTTGCAAATTCCTCAGCCGACAAACGTTCGACAGCCGCATCAAGCCGTTTTTGCCGTTCGTCCGAAAAGCTTTCTTCCGTAAACTCAAGCATTCTCTGCGGACTTTCGCCGATTTCAAGCCGAGAAAGCGCATAGCCATCGGCTTTAAGCATGGACGACAAATCCCTGTAAAGCACCTCGCCCACGTTCTCAACCGTCGGCAAAAGCTTGTCAAAAGGCGGCTTGTCGTTGAGCAGAACGGAGTTATAGCCGGAAAGATAATCTTTGATTTTCCCCTCCGCAATGTCATAGGATTCAAATTCACCGCCGTCGGCAATGAACAGGCTTATGTCAAAAGTATGAGAGTGTATGCTTCGTGTTTCTGTGTCGGTGAAATGCGAAGCGTTTATGCGGAAGGAATACTTATGACCTTGGAATCCTATGCGCTCACCTCCTATATAATAACAATTACTAAAAATGTTTTTAAACCCTTATTTAATCGCAACTACATTATATCACTAGAACTATTAAAGTCAATAGATTATTTTAGATTTCAGCTATTTTTCATATAAATAAGTCTGATTATCAATACTATTTCCGCTTTCACGTTAAATTAATCCTACATATCTGATAAATATAAGAAATAATATCATTAAATTGTCACTTGAAGTATAAATAATCAAAAGCATTCTTCTGTGCAATAAATATTGTAATTTTATCACTTTTGCTCTTGCCACTTTCGCCAAAAAGTGATATAATAATTTAAACGTCTGAAATATGTCATAAAATACGCAAATACAAAACGAAAAGGACGGATTTCATGAATAATTTTGATGTGTATCCGATTAGGCTTATCCCACCCTGCAAGGATTATATCTGGGGCGGAACAAGGCTTAAAACAGAATATGGAAAAAAGTCCGACTCCGAAAAAGTCGCCGAAAGCTGGGAGCTTTCCTGCCATAAGGACGGCGAAAGCGTTATTGCAAACGGCGGCTATAAAGGGCTTACTCTTTCAGCCCTTATCGAGCGCACTCAAGGCGGAATTTTAGGCGAAAACTGCCGCCGCTTTGAATTTTTCCCCATTTTAATCAAGCTTATCGATGCCCACGACAACCTCTCCGTTCAGGTTCACCCCGAAAATGACTATGCCTTGCGGGTTGAAGGCGAATACGGCAAAACCGAAATGTGGTATATCATTGACGCAGAGCCGGGGGCAGAGCTTTTATACGGCTTTAAGCGGGAAATAAGCCGTGAGGAATTTGAAAAGCGAATCCGTGAAAACACCCTCCTTGACGTGGTAAACAGCGTTCCCGTCAAAAAGGGCGACGTTTTCTTTATTCCCTCGGGTACGCTTCACGCAATCGGCAAGGGCATTCTTATTGCCGAAATCCAGCAAAATTCAAACACCACCTACCGCATTTACGATTATGGCAGGCTTGGCGCAGACGGAAAGCCCCGCCCGCTTCACATTGAAAAAGCGCTTGACGTCACAAACAGGGTTTATCCCCCGACACAGCGCAGTTTTCCCCTTGAAAAAAACGAGGGCTATACCGCACAAAAGCTTGCGGAATGCGAATATTTCTCGGTGAGCAGGCTTAATATACAAAACACCGCCGAAATTGACGTGACAAGCGAAAGCTTTATGTCGCTTCTGCTTCTTTGCGGAGAAGCGGAAATACGCTTTGGAAGCGGCTCTATAAGGCTTGGGAAAGGCGAAACCGCCTTTATTCCCGCCTCTGATGATGTGCTTGAAATAAAAGGAGAGAGCGAAATTATCCTGACAACAATACCCGAAGGCTTCTAGCTTGCTTTTGCAGTTAAGCCTTAGAAAAGGAGATTGCGCATGAGTTATTATCTGGGAATCGACATTGGCGGCACGAACATTGCCTGCGGTGTCGTAAGCAAGGACTATGAGGTTTTGGGAAAATCTAAGATTAAGACCCAGCCGAACCGAAGCTATGGCGAAATTCTAAAGGATATAATAAGCTGTGCCGATTTGGCAATCGAATATTCAGGCATAAGCCGCTTTGACCTAAGGCATATCGGCGTTGGCTGTCCCGGAGCGGTTGACCCGAAAACAGGCATAGTCCACTATGCAAGCAACCTCAATTTCGTTGATGCGCCGCTTGGCGCTGATTTAAAGCAGGAATTCAGACTTCCCGTTTACGTTGAAAACGACGCAAATGCCGCCGCCCTCGGCGAATGGCTTGCGGGTGCGGCAAAAAACGCAAAAAACGCCGTAATAATCACGCTTGGCACAGGAATAGGCGCAGGGATTATCATAAACGGGCGGCTTTACTCCGGCTCGAACTGCTGTGGCGGCGAAATCGGACATACCGTCATTCAAGTTGACGGCGAGCCTTGCCCCTGCGGAAGAAACGGCTGTTTTGAGGCTTATTGCTCTGCGACGGCGCTTGTGAGAATGACAAGAAAAGCAATCAGCGAAAATCCAGACAGCGGGCTTGAAAAAGCAGCTCTTGACGAAGGCAGAATAAGCGCCCGAACCGCTTTCAGCGCCATGCGTCAAGGCGACGAGCTTGGAAAAAGCCTTGTCGAAACCTACATAAAATATCTTGCTGCGGGAATTGCAAACGTAATCAATGTTTTCCAGCCTGATATTCTGGCAATAGGCGGCGGAGTCAGCAACGAAGGCGAAGCCCTTCTTACCCCGCTTAAAGAGCAGGTTGCCCGACAGATATACACGAAAAATTTGAAAAAAAATACGGAAATAGTGACTTGCCGTCTTGCAAATCATGCGGGAATAATCGGAGCGGCTCTCCTCGGCATTTCACACGAATGAAAGGAAGTTTTTATGAGAAGCGACAACTTAAAAAAAGGTGTGGAGCGCACACCGCACAAAGCCTTGCTTAAATCCCTCGGTCTTGTTGACAGTGAGATTAAAAAGCCGTTTATCGCCGTCGTCTGTGCGGCAAGCGACTATGTCCCCGGTCATTCTCATCTGCATGAAATTTCACGCTGTGTCAAGGACGGAATCCGAAACGCAGGCGGCGTTCCCTTTGAATTTTTCACAATCGGCGTTTGCGACGGGCTTGCGATGAACCACAGGGGAATGCGCTATTCCCTTGCTTCAAGAGAGCTTATCGCCGACAGCATTGAAGTTATGCTTACCGCACACCCTCTTGACGGTGCGGTTTTCATTCCGAACTGCGATAAAATTGTTCCCGCAATGCTTATGGCGGCGGCAAGGCTCAATATCCCTGCGGCATTCGTAAGCGGCGGCCCGATGAACGCAGGCAAGGTTCAGGGAAAGCGTGTAGGCTATTCGGAAATCTATGAGGCAATCGGACAATATTCGTCCGGACTTATCGGCGACGACGTGATAAACGAATATGAAAATAACGCCTGCCCAACCTGCGGCTCCTGCTCGGGAATGTACACCGCAAACTCCATGAACTGCCTCACCGAAGCGCTTGGTATGTCAATGCCCGGCGCCGGCACAGAGCCTGCCGTTACTTCCGCAAGAAGAAGAATTGCAAAGGAAACAGGCGAGCTTATCATGGATATTGTCAAGCAGGATTTGCGCCCGCTTGACATAATCACACGAAACAATATGCTTAATGCGCTTGCGACTGATATGGCAATTGGCGCATCGTCAAACACGGTTCTGCACCTGCTTGCGATTTCTCACGAAGCGGGAATTGACATAACGCTTGACGACATTGATAAAATGAGCCGCAAAACCCCCCAGCTTTCAAAGCTTAACCCCGCAAGCGAAGTCTTTATCGAGGATTTAAACGAGGTCGGCGGCGTTCAGGCGGTCATGAAAGAGCTTTCGCGGGGCGGTCACATCAACATGGACGTAAAAACCATTACGGGAACGCAGGCGGATCGTGCCGCAAAGGCACGCAAGGCTGACGGAACGATTATTCACACG
>CAZYRV010000023.1:26835-27519 GCA_964649485.1 uncultured Oscillospiraceae bacterium
GCCCGATCAGAAAGGACGGCGGAATCGCAATCCTTTGGGGCAACATCGCAACTCAGGGCTCTGTCGTAAAGCAGGGCGCTGTTAAACCCGAAATGATGGATTTCAAGGGAATCGCAAAGGTATTTGACGGCGAACAGGCAGCGCTTGACGCAATTCTCGGCGACATGATTTTCCCCGGCGACGTCGTAGTCGTACGCTATGAAGGCCCTAAGGGCGGCCCCGGAATGCCCGAAATGCTTGCCCCGACGGCGGCAATCGCAGGAAAAGGCTTGGACGGAAGTGTCGCCCTCATCACGGACGGACGTTTCAGCGGAGCAAGCCGTGGTGCGGCAGTCGGCCACGTTTCCCCGGAAGCGGCGGAGGGCGGGCTTATCGCCTATGTTCAGACAGGCGATGAAATTCATATAGATATTCCGAACCGTAAAATGGAGCTTCTTGTCGACGATGCAACCCTTGAAGAACGTAAAAAAGCAGGTCTTCGCAAGCCGCTTGAGCTTGAGGGCTATATCAAGCGCTATGCAAAGCTTGTCACCAATGCATCGACAGGTGCGGTTTTTGAGGATTAGCCCACAGAAAAACCAACATTTTTCGCTTGCGAATAAATCCATATTATGATAATATTCACAATAGGTATGAAAGCCGCCGAAAAGCGGTTTTCTTCCTTAAAAAATATAAAGGGGCAAA
>CAZYRV010000024.1:0-736 GCA_964649485.1 uncultured Oscillospiraceae bacterium
TAGCACCATTTGCGAAAAAGCTTGCACCATATTCTTCTGTTGAAATCGCCATTCCAATCGCATTTCTGGCAACCGCAATCGGTGAATATCCCACCAATCCGTCAAAGGAAAGCCCAGGGATATGCAAAACTTCATCACGAGAAAGCACGACACCGCCAGTCTTGTCATGCGGTCGCGTTTCATCTTTATCGCGGTAATATGTGTAAAAAATCTCTCCACTCTCATTTCGCCAAACGTCCATTTTATTGGGCATAAGAGGGTACAGCATTTTGATACGCCCACTGCCATCACGGATAATTTGAGAATAACAATTTCCATAGAGAAGCAGGTGTGTCATCATGGTTTCACGCCAGATAAAACTCGACATCTCGCGATTGGGAAGCGTATGTAAAACATCGTAAAGAGGGTGGTCTATGGCGATTTTCACCCCACGTCCGTCCTGCCTATATATTTGCAATGGCAAAGAGGCAATTGCCTCCGCAATCACTCGGATACAAGCAAAAACCGCTGTACACTGCATAGCAGAGCGTTCGCTGACACTTGCGCCAGAAGAAGCTCTGCCCATATAGAAACCCTTACTGGTGGATAAGCTGTTTTGTGGCTTTCCCTTACCAAAGAGCCTGTCAAATATTTTGATAATCTCACCTCACAAAAGTGTAATTCAATTTTCAATTTTATGCGGATAAAATCCACTTTATTCTGACTTACCAGTCCTCTAAATCTCGCCATGTATATT
>CAZYRV010000024.1:786-13597 GCA_964649485.1 uncultured Oscillospiraceae bacterium
CTCCGCGTGGTTTTTTCTCGTCCTCACGAGCAATGGCTCTTGCAAGTGCCATTATTGTGGCGACTGCACCATCAATTTTCTCTCTTGATTTTTTCTTGCTCGGCTTAATATTCGCCGCCGCATCGGTTTCGATATATACGTTCTCAAACATCCAACGGAGGACTGGGTTGCCGCCGTGGCGAAGTCTGCCGTCTAGAACTAAGCGGTGGAGTTCTTTGCTTGGCGGTGAAAGGCTCTTAAAACCCTGCCCAAAGTCAATCATTTCAAAAGATTCATCTCGCAAATGCTGTACTAATTGAGGTGCTCCCCAACGGTCATATGCAATTTCTTTGATGTTATATATCGCCCCAAGCTCCTGTATTTTTACTTCAATAAAATCATAGTGAATGATATTTCCCTCTGTGGTGTTGAGAAAACCCTCGCGTTCCCATTTCGCGTATGGTACATGGTGGTTGCGAATTCGCTTTTCCATATTGTCTTTTGGAATCCAAAAGAATGGCAAAACCACATATTCATCCTTATCAATGTCATCAGGTGGGAACACCAAAACAAAAGCCGCAATGTCGTCAGTAGAAGCTAAATCAAGCCCACCATAGCAAGCCCTGCCCTTTAATTTCTCAATATTTATCGGTGCAGATCCCTTGTCATACTTATCCATTGGAAGCCATTTTTGCACAGAGGATAACCATTGGCACAGGTGAAATTGCCTGAATTCTAGCTCAATCGCAACATTATCCTTTGCACGGCGCAAATAGTTCTCATAATATTCCTCACTGACCGTTATGCCATAGCTTGGATTCACTTTTTTCCAAACAGCAGGATTTGTCCAGTCCTCATCCTCAGCCGCACTGAACACAACTGGATAATATGTAGGGTCAAATTTTCGCCCCTCGAGCAAGTCCAAGGAATAGCAGTGTTCCTCATAACAAATACTGGTTTTATCAGTTCCAGCGGTTGTAATTACAAAGTTAAGCGGCTGTTTTCGCGCAGAGCCAGAGCCTTTTGTCATTGTGTCGTAAAGTTTTCTACCTGTTTGTCCTAAGAGCTCGTCAAAGATAACACCATGGGCATTAATTCCATATTTATTCGTCACTTCTGACGATATAGCGGTGTAAAAACTACGCGTTGCAGGATAGACAATTCTTTTTTGAGAATCGATGAATTTCAGATATTTTCTCAAAGTCGGGTTATCCTGCGCCATTTGCTTTGCGACATCAAAAACCAAAGCCGCTTGACTTCTGTCGTTTGCAACGGAATAAATTTCTGCACCCATTTCCTCATCACAACAAAGCAAATACAGCGCAACCGCCGCCGCAAGCTCGGATTTTCCAGACTTTTTAGGCACTTCAATAAAAGCGGTATTAAATTGACGTGCGCCATTTGGCTTTATAATGCCGAAAACATCTCGAATAATCGTTTCTTGCCAAGGTAAAAGCTTAAAGCTTTGCCCTGCCCATTCGCCTTTTGTATGTTTTAACTGCTCAATAAACGCCACAGCATGGTCGGCACGACTTTCGCTATATCGGTTAGTGGGGAGCATAAATCGACTGGGAGAATATATGTATTTATCAGCCAAAATCCATCTCCTTGCGCGTAATTCTGGAATGACAAGGCTTGCAAAGTGGCATTAAATTGCTTTCACTGTCAGAACCGCCATTTGCAACAGAAATGATGTGATGAACTTCCGTTGCAGGAGTTAATCTCCCTTGTTCCTGGCACTTTTTGCACAGTGGATATTTTGAAAGAAAAGCAAGCCTTATCTTTCTCCATCTGCGGTCATAGTGGCTTGCATCACCGCCAGACGGAAATTGCTTTTTGTGCTGTGAACAGTATCGTTCACCAGAATTTACAAGCACTCCACAACCAGGAAAGTTGCAGGGTCTACGAGATTTATATGGCATTAGTCGTTGCGCCTCCTCATCAAGTTTTCCATTATGTCAGCGTTTGGGTCATGCGAAAAATCCGTTTCGCAGTTTTGCGCAATAATTGCCCAGATTTGCCCCCATTTAGCATCAGCGGCTTTTAAATATTCAAGCGATGCTTTGTAAAATTCGCCTGGAACATAAACACCGACATTATTTTTCACCATAAAATTTCTGCCGACAATGAATTCATTCTCTAGCCAACGCATTTTCAAAACGCAAAATTCCATGATTAAGTGAGGACTTATGAGGTGTAGACAACCTGTGCCTTTCAGCCACGAAAGCGTTTCCTCATATATTTCCTCAACGCTGATTTCTGTATCAATTGCTTTCAGCTCAATGAGATAATCAGGCACTTCATCAGGAACATTGGCTTCACTAGATATATCAAGAACTCTTGGAACATGCTTTTTAGTCGTTCCCTCAAGGATTTTTTCTGCAAGCGGTTTCTTTTTTCTGCCTGCTCCAGGTCTTGCACCGCCATGATTGTTGCTGTTGGACATAATCCCACCCCCTCTTATCATTTTATGCAGAAAATGATTGTCCGAATTACCACTTTTGTATACAGATTTCGTTTTGCGCCAAAAGTGCAAATTGCCATCGTGGGCTTTGCGCCCCCGTACCCCCTCAGGATTAACATAATATTTTGCGGTGGTTTTTGACTTATGATTGTTTTCAAGAAGTCATAAAAAATTGTCAGACAAAACTGAATAAAGCCCTATTCTATGCGGTTTGTTTTGCCAAAAATCTTTGAATTTGCGACAAAACCACTTGAAATGCGGAAAATTTACGCGTGACCCTAGGGCGCTGAACGCGTGAGAAGCCATAGCTATTTCACCGCCCCCTACGGGTGCGAAAAGCACAAAATCACAGTGGCTTTTTTGCCTGTTACATTGTTACCTCGTTTCCTCGAAAAATCATGCCATATATATTTCTGTGTTTTTTGTGTAAAAAAGAAAAACAGGTGCTTCTCACGCGTAGTAGTAGATTTATGTAACAAAAGTAACAAGTAACATATTCTATTCGTCCTTTGCTTCCTCTTCTTGAACGAACTCTGACACGTCGCAAGCCTTGGATAGCTTATGAAAATCCAGTACCCAACAGCGGTGAGTAGTTTTCCCAAAGCGTTTGACAACGTTGTTGTCAACGTAATAGACGGAGTTTTGAAGCTGTTTCAGCCATTGCCCACGCTCTAAAACCTCGCTCACAATTGCGTAGTCCTTGCGGTATTTGGTGTATTTGTCGTAGACCGCTTTCATCCAAATGCACAGGTATTGTCCGTTGTTTTCAAAGCAATACTCCTCGCCGAGCTTCATTTTCATTCTCGACATGATTTCAAGAGCATCTTCAACCGTTCCTTTGTTAAAGGTGCTGTTGTCGAGGAGATATTTCTTTACAGCGGATTCCAAATACTCAGCACACTTCTCGTGGTCGAATGGAAACGTCATATCAAACGAAGTATTTAGCAACTGACAAAGCTTGTTTACAAGCGAAATACCTGCATACATTGCACACAGGTTAGCTCGTATGCGGTCGGGAAGCTCATCGGAAAAGTAGTTCATTCCCTCAGAATACCAAGTTGCTACTTCTTTTGGCGTTGAACGCAAGGCAGTATCCAAGAGGCTTCTACCGAGTGAGCGCACGAGATTTTCATGATTACACAGCCACATAAAGGACTCTCTTGCACCCTCAGTGCGCAGGTGCTTTTTTGAAAAAGTAATCTCCACAGAACGCTCCCTTATCGCCGCCTCTGCCGCACTTTCCTCCCCTGCAACGCATATGGGAGCCATGAGGTCGTAAAATACTTGGCTTTGATCGCTTCTGCCGCGAATGCCTTTGTGCCAGTCGTAAGAATCGCGAAAGTGGTTGTATAGCCCATGCACTTTATCAGGCTTAATTTTGCTCGGCTTAAACTCGTCTAAAAGCAGTGGTATTATATTTGATGTATTTGATTCTTTCATTAGGGTAAAGCTCGTCACTTGCGAAGCCGCATAAATGCGTGTTTGCCCTACAATTGGGTAGATTACGCGCTCCATACTAGAGCTTTTGCCACTGCCAGGCTCACCAATTAAAAAAAGATGTGGGAATTTCAGTTTTGACTTTTTCAAATGTGGTTTGATGAAGCAACCTGCTACCCAAGCTAAAATTGGCACAGTTTTTGCAGGTTCGTTGTATGTGAGAATGTGTTGTGCTAACAATGCTAACCCTGTTTTATCAAGCATTTGTGCTGACAAAATATCGCTTTCTATTCCTCGGTATTCCTCAAGCTGTACGATATCACTCACCACTTTACCGCCGACACCGATCGCTCCCTTAGAATTAACAAAAACAAGGCTTCTCCCACTTTCACGGGGATAAATACCCAACGCACGAACGCCACGCTTTTTCACCCAAGGCAAAAAGTTATATATGTGTATTTTGAACAGGTCTAAATCAGATTCAGAGCCTAAAAAAGAAAGTGCGATGGTTTTTTTACCAATCACACTTTTAAAAGTCCTAAGCGATGTCATATCCTCGGCAACTAAATGCTGACGAAATCGCTCTCCGTTTTCAGTTACTAAATCGCAAGTAATCTGCGCTTCTTCGCTTGAAACCACCATTTCAATGGGGTCTACAATGAAATTTGTAATAGGGTAGAATTTATCACCTTTTCGCCTGTAATATATTCCGTCTTGCTCAAAAATTTCAGATTCTCGCTTTTGATTTGGTGGAGTGTAAATTTGAGTTGTTGCTTTACAGGCATTCATAACAGTGGTTTCGCCGTATGTATATCCGCCTGCGGTGTGTCGCTCATCCCACTTTTTTCGCATCAATCCTGATTGACGAAAAAGACGGTGAATTTGTGCCACATTTCTTGCTGTCCAAAATGCTAGTTTTCGGCACAGAGCATAATCAGCTTCGCTTTGGCTTGCATACTTGCCCTGCCATTCACCTTTGAAAAGTTCATCAAAAGCTTCACCATCTTTTGATTTACTAGCAATTTTCATAACTTCGCTGTCTGGCAGCGATTCTACGGATTCATGGCTTCGAGCTGATTTTGGTTTTACTTGATTTTTGATGTATGTATCGTGAATGTACTTGATAACTCCATTGTCCTCGCCGATAAAATCAGAGCTTTTTTCATACAGATTGCCAGTAACGGTGAAATATCTGCCTGTGGAGTACATCTCCACATTATTTTTGCTGTTGCGATTGCCACCTTGAGGGACTGTACCTTTTATGAAAATGTGCAGTCCTGTGCCGCTTGGCGAGATTTCGATATATGTTGGCGGTAGACGGGAGAGAATGTCTGCCGCGATATCGTTTGGTTTCAAGTTTTCAAGACAGTGGTCGAGGTCAATGCCGACGATTCCGCTTTCGTCGGTAAAAACAAAGCCTATCCCCGAAAGCATGTACTTTTCCATTCCGAGTATAGCTTGTTCTAGTGTTCCCCAGGTTTCAGGATTTACGGTTGAGGCTTTGTAGCCTGTGTGGGGATTTATGGGGATTTTTTTGAGTTTGTCGGTTTTTTTGTCTGGCTCGAATCGGTAGCAGAGCCAGTGAAGGAGAGTGCGGAGCTCTGGGGGGATGTGGGAATATAACATAAGTTTACCTCGTATGATTGTATCTTTTAGTATATGTGTGAAATGAGGGGGATATGTTGTCTAGATAAATTTTTGGATTTTTCATGGAAAATTTCGCTTGCAAATTTTGGATAGATATGTTATAATAAAAAAGAGTATTTGTAAATAGTTCGAAGGGAGTGTTTTTATGGCATTAACATTAACAAGCTGGAATAATCTTTCTCCAATAGAAAAAAACGATGTTGTGAATTTCCTTATAGGAAACTGTAAAATTGATTGTGAAAAGCCAGCTAGTCACAGAATTCCTGCAGGTGGTTACCCTATTGCTGATGGCATTACAAGTGGTGGTCATCCGATGAAGTACGGAGAGGAGTATCGCATTTATATTGATAACATAAATGGAATACCGCCATTTTTAGAAAACGAATTGAAAGAGCCTGGAACACGTAATCGTATAGGTGGCTCTGATGCAATTAAAGCGATAATGGTTTTTGGTGGTTTAACTATCGGAAGGAATTAAAAATGGTGGTTGTTTTATGAATCTGGAGATGGCTTATTTGCTCGGAATGGTCTGCGGTAATGGAACGATAAAGCGCGGTAGTTTTGAAACTACAGTTTCCATTGATATTCCTCATAAAAAATTGCAAACAGACGATATAGCTGATATAAAATTATATGTTAAAGCTAGTATTGCTGATATTAAAAATTTACTTGAGCCTTTATTAGGCACAGGTTTAAGCTTTATACAAAATAAGTCTGCAACAGTTCTGACTTTTACAAAGAACAATAAAGATTATCTGATGACAGAAGTATTGCGTTTTGTCGGCAATGCTACTACTCATGACAATATTCGTCTAGATATTTCTGTATTTAGTTTTACTCGAGATGCTCGAATTCAATTCTTAAGAGGTTTCTGTGATGTAACGGGATATATCAGAAGAAGCAATTATTTTTTTGAAAAGTATATGCATAGAGTTTATATTGAAATTCCACACAATTGGCAGTTAGTTGCAGATATTTGTAATCTTCTGAAGAGTGTTGATGTTCCTGTTCAAACGATTGACTGGGCACATCCAAATATGCGTGATGGTAAATGCGTCAAGTATAACCAAGGAAAGCATGATTTTTGGAAAAAGGAGCATCAAATAAAAATTTGGGCAAATGAGTTCTTGCCAATAGGATTTGGAGTTGTTCATAAGCAATTATCCTTGAATACTTTTGCCGATGAATTAATAAACGGGTTGATTCAAAACGGAAAAGAAAATGTCTCAAAAGAAACTCATAAATTCTATTGGGAAACAAAGTCAAATAAAAAGAAAGTAAAACCACCTCATCCTGCAGAAAGTGATGATTTTATACCTCATGAAATTCGTGGTCAACATTTTAATTCATGGCGAGATATAGCGGAGGCACTTGGGTATCATGAGTAAAAATGTTAAAAGTGAATTTGAGTTATATGAGCCTATGCGTGTGTGGCTACATAACTATATTTCAGACCGATATAAAAATCATAAAATTATAACAGTTGATGCCCACGCAGAACGGCTCGACAGGGTTTTAGCAAAATATGATATTGTCAACGAATTAGCTGTTGGAGTCGATATACAAATTGATGTCTTAGGAATTGCCACTACAAAGAATTCTGTTAAATTGTTTTTTGTTGAAGCAAAAAAGACAGCGTTGACTTTACGTGATTTAGGACAAATATGGGCTTATTGTCAGTTGATAAATCCTGCTGAGGCTTTTATTTTCTCTTCATATAGCTTAGGTTCTTTAAATAACATAATAAATGTTTATGGAAGAGAAGATTTACTTGATTTTGGAGATGGGAAAAGAATAAAAAAGATGAAGGTATCTGTATGGGATACTTCATCTAATCTTCCTAATTTTTCTACAATGATACCAAAAATTTAGGCTTGATTGGATTCCAATCAAGCTGTTTTATTTAACTATTTTTATTTAACAAAAATAAGCAAAAATTCATGCACTTTATTTATTCGGAATTTGTACGGGTATCCAAGAGGGCGCATATTATTATAATCATTTTGCCTATCCCATATTATAATATCATCGAAAATATATCCTCGGCTTTTCATTTCTGTAGCTAAATCAGAATGTAATGGATAAAACTCGCTTTTTTTGCGAATATCCATTACATTGACTATACAATATCCACCTTTTCGAAGAACTCGATGCACTTTAGCGAACACATCTCCAATAAGTGTAATAAACCGTTGATAATCATCAATGTTTCCTAAGTCCTCATTGTTTTCCGAATAATTGACTGTTGCCTTCATGTCTGCGCTACGCTTCATATTAAGAATATCCCAGTATGGCGGAGAAGTTATACAGATGTCAAACGAGTTTTCTTGTAACTCATTCAAAACAACTAAACTATCTCCTTGTATAATTTCGATTGAATCTGAAGTAATTCTTTGCCTTGCTTTATTGCAAAATTCTTCTGATAGGTCTATACCAACACCGCTACATCCCAAATTTTCTGCAGCAACAAGAGTTGAACCTATTCCATTAAATGGGTCTATTATTCGACATTTTGGTGGCTTAGAAAATGTGCTAATTAGTTTTTCACAAAGCTCCACTGGGTAAGAAGCCGGATGTGCCAACGCCTTTTCCTCTTTTGTTTTTCCAATTCCGCGCCAAATACTAAAAGAATTTTGTAACCACTCTTTACCTGATAGATTGTTGCACTTTTTATCTTCGTTAATCATTGCTCCACCTTTTCGAATTTATTGACTTCATCTCTGAATTGATATAAGAACTTTCTTCTTGCGAAAGTCCATAAGAATCAAAAATCAATTCATTCAACTTTTCAACGGACTCGAACCATATATCTTCAAGGTAACCATAACCCTCAAGAAGCTTAACAATGTTAACCACTTGGTCAAAATTCTTGTCTGTTTTAAGAGGAAGCCGCTTCAAATATTTTGCATCTGTATGCATTGTTAGGCGAGATGAATTATAGCAAAACTTATATAAGTAATAATTGCAAAGTCTTGAATGTAAAAAACCTAAAACATAACGACACATTTTTTCATCGCCATCTGTGAAAACAGTTACTGTTTCTGATGCGCTTAATTTACCACCAAAACACGCGATAATCCCAGATTCAGCACTATAAATGTTTTGAATAAAAATTTGGTTGCCTTTGTCAGGCACTTTTCCATTCTTTAATCCGAATTTTCTAATATCTTTACCTGATATAGCACCTTCAGCAACAGTACCCTTTCCTCGTCCGACATAGTCTTTGCATATGTCGCTAAATTTTTGATATGATGATTCTAGTTTGCGATATATTCTGTGGTCTTTCTCATTGTCAAATATTATTATCTCATCTGAAAATTCTGATTGTGAAACAGTAACTTTTTTAATAAATTTGCCACTGCTGTATTGATAAAAATCCACTCCCTTTCCGTTCGCTGGGGAGTTTCTAAATGTTAATATAATTTGCTCTCCACGAACATCTTTGAAATATGCCCCTAAGTCTACAATTGAAATTATTGCTTTCTCGTTTAAAATTCGTTTGCGAAGCAAGCTATATGTGCTCACATGAAGAAAGTTCTTAGGAATAATATAAGATATAATGCCATTTTCTTTGCATAATTCGAATGCACGTAGCAATGCTGCAACAAAAAGGTTGTTGCCAGAATCCTTAACATTTCTTACAAACACATAGTCTTTAGTATAGATAGACACATTTTTCTCAATAGGAACATATGGAGGATTACCTATAACATAGTCCGCCTTTTCTTTTAATCCGAGCTTTCTTAATGTTGTCGCTCCGTTCTCATTTATCGTGTCCAAAACTTTGACTGTATCTAATCCAGTATGTTCCCTACCAATTTTCACTGCTCCTTTATCAATGTCAGCACCATATACACTTATACAGCCATAGAGTTGAGCTGCAACAAGAAAATTGCCAACACCACAACAAGGGTCTAAAACTGTTGCATTAACTGGCAATGAAAGAAAAGTTATAATTTTACTTGCGAGTTCAACGTCTGTATAAAAAGCACCTTGCTCTTTGCGGATGCAGCTTTCTTTTGAAAGTTCGTACTCCTTACCTACCATGGTAAACCGCGATACTGTAGATTGTGTTAATGTCATCTTAAATACCGCCTTTTCAATAAGTTAATCGCATAAGCTATTACATACATAGATATTATAGCATAAAACAATTTTTAAATCAAGCATGAACTTTACAAGTTGTATTACCGAGTTATTTAAGTAAAAAAACGCTCGCAGTTTAACGGAAGATCATTTCTGTAATCTTTAAATCGTTGACGAATCGATTGTATTTTGCGGTCTCATTAAAACGCCCACTCTGTCGTAAAAGCCTTTATACTCCTAATATATCCTCTTGCAATTATCCTATACCTGAGCTATTATGTTATGTATAAAGGCTTCACTTTCGGTATATCAGGTTAGGGCTTCAGCCACCCTGAGGCCCTCGGGGCCCTGTTTCCCCGCGGCAACCCCTAGGCCCTGTCGGCCCTGTCGGCCCGACTCTGCCGCACGAGCTGTTACAGCCATAGCCGTTGTTGTTATAACAAGAAGCCATATTTTCTCTCCTTCAAAATAATTGCTCTTTCAGAGCTTTGGCATTATCGCAAAATGAACTAATTGTTGCTTTTGCCGAACCGCTCGCTATATTATTGTCATATTTTACAAAAGTTTCAGCGGTTTCAATAATAATCGGCTGTGGATTTTGTGCGTTCTGACAAAAAATAACGGCGATTTACGGCAAGGTCTTTTGCGGTTAAGCCCTATATATTATTATGCTTAGAATGTGATTTCTGTTACAATTTGTAAAAATAAGAGGGATAAATCATTCCTTGGCTTTGTCGGTTCCAAGAGCGGGAACAGCGCCCTCCCATGCGGCTTTTAGGCAGGCGACGGCAGCGCTTATTTCCGTTTTTGCAAGTCCCGAAAAATAAAGCATAAGCTCTTTGCCGAGGCGGCTTTCCCCTTGCTTAAGCCGATAGTCGTCAACGAAAGAAACCCGACAGCCATGCGTCTGCGCAAGCGCCTTAAGCGTTTGGGACGATTCGCCGCTTTCAAGCCTTACAATGACGAAAAGCCCGCTTTTATCATCGGAAACAAGGTTTTCACGTCCGAAAACCCTTGAAATTTTATCGGTGAATATATCTCTTTTTTCATGGTAAATCTTTCTTAATCTGCGAATCTGTCTGTCAAAAAGCCCGTCCGCCATAAACATTGCAAAAGCAAGCTGTTCGACCGTTGAAGCCGCTTGGTTATAGGCTTCGAAGCTGTTTTTGAATGCGGCGGAAAGCGTTTCGGGGAGAACCATGTACGCAAGGCGGATTGACGGCGGAACAAGCTTTGAAAACGAGCCGAGATATATCACTCTATCGCCGCCGTCAAGCCCTTTAAGGGCGGGAATCGGGTTCCCGAAATAGCGAAATTCGCCGTCATAGTCGTCCTCGATTATAAGGGCATTTTTTCGTGCCGCCCACGCAAGAAGCCTTGTGCGCCGCCCGATTGGCATGACTGTTCCCGAGGGGAACTGGTGAGAGGGGCTTACGAACACAAGGCGGGCGGCTGATTTTTCGAGAATATCGGGGTTAAGCCCGCTTTTCCCCATTGAAACAGGCAAAATTTCAAAGCCGTAATCCTGAAAAACCCTTCGCCCGTGCTTGAAGCCCGGGTCTTCAAAGGCGACGCTTCTGTAATCGCTTTTTAAAAGTCCGCACAAAATCGAAAGCAAAATCTGAACGCTTGGGCCGACGACAATGTTTTCGGGAGAGGTATTTATTCCTCTCGAACGGCGGATATATTTTGCAATTTCAGAGCGAAGCTCCGGCTCGCCTTGGGGATTTCCGTATTTTAACAGTCTGTCCTCAAGGCTTGTCGCATAGCCGATATAGCGCCGCCAGACGCCGAAATCAAAGCCGCCCCTGTCCATGCTTGCCGAGGAAAAATCATATTTTATCATATGCTTTTCAGGCTTGGCTTGCGGTGCGGCGCTTTGAGTTTCCTCAATTTTTACAATTTTTGCCGCAGTATAGCGTGATCGGTTTGCCGATTCGATATAGCCCTCCCCATAAAGCTGGAGATAAGCACGCTCGACCGTGGTTTTGCTTACCGCAAGCGATTTTGAAAGCTCTCTCACAGACGGGATTTTTTCTCCCGCCGCAATGCCGCCGTGCTCGAGCTCTCGGCGAAAATAATTGTAAATCTGCTGGTATTTCGGAAGCGAATCCGAAAAGCTTATCAATATCTCGTTCATGTCAATCTGTCCTATACAAATTATTTAAAAGTGTCTGTTTTAATCAAGACAATTTCGGTTTATAATGATTATATCACATAAAAACAAAAATGTACAGGAGATGATTAAATGTTTAAGGCACTTACAATTGCAGGCTCTGACACAAGCGGCGGAGCAGGCTTGCAGGCGGATATTAAGACGTTTCAAGAGCTTGATGTTTACGGCATGGCGGCAATCACAGTTATGGTTGCCCAAAACCCGAAAAATCATTGGTCGCACGATATTTACCCGATTGATATCAAGGCGGTTGAGGCGCAGATTGACACTGTTCTCGGCGGAATCGGCGTTGATGCGCTTAAGACGGGAATGCTTCCTTCGGCGGAAATAATCGAGCTTGCCGCCGCAAAAATCAAGGAATACGGCGCAAAAAATATCGTAATCGATCCGGTTATGGTATGCAAGGGCACGGACGACGTTGTGAATCCGCTTGCCGTAGATACCTTTAAAAAGGCGCTTATTCCGCTTGCCGACGTGGTCACTCCGAATATTTACGAGGCATCGCATTTAAGCGGAGTCAAAATTGACAGCGTTGAAAAAACAAAAGAAGCGGCGAAGGTGATTTATTCTCTCGGCGCAAAATCAGTTTTCATCAAGGGCGGCACAAAGCTTGGGCTTCCCACGGCGACTGACGTTTATTTTGACGGCAAGGATTTCACCCTTTTCGAACAGCCTGTCATTACTCACGGCTTTACGCATGGTGCGGGCTGTACAACGGCGGCGGCAATTACTGCTTATTTGGCTCGCGGTCTTGCGCCTAAGGAGGCTGTTGCAAAGGCAAAGGAGTTTATTACGGCGGCGCTTAACGGCGGCTTCAGGCTTAATGAGTATGTAGGTGCTGTTCGCCATTCGGCACACAGGCAGGGCTGAAGCCATAGCATTTAAACGGTTGAGATTACTTTTATCCATAAATTTTACCGACGCTTTTGGCGCCGGTATTTTTTGTCATATTTCCTTGCTAGTTTTCCGAATTAGAAATTGAAATTCTGCGTACAATTCTTCCGCCTGTTTCGGGCGCAACT
>CAZYRV010000024.1:13617-20055 GCA_964649485.1 uncultured Oscillospiraceae bacterium
GCTATTGCGGAAAGATGATATGAGGCAACAAACATCATAGAGGTGTCATCTGCAAAAGTGTAAATTCCAAATTCATTTTTGGTTATATTTCCAGAGCCTGTAACATTTGGAGCGGCATAAAAGGTGACGGCATCTCCTATTGATGCATATGAATAATAATTCCACATAGTGTCATAGCCGCAATCGTAAACTGCAGGGTCGGGAGGGGGGAGATAAGTTATTGATTCGTCGTAAACAACATCTCCGAAATATATGGCGGATATTTGGTCAATTGGAATGGCAAGCTCGTTATTTCCAAGGATAAGCATAGAAATTTTTGTTGCGTCGGGCGATTTGTATATTCCTGTAACCGGTGCGGTAAAGCTGGGCAGCCTGCCGACAAAAATTGTTGCCGCTGCGTTTGGGTAAAGCGTGACGACCTGTTCAAGCACATGAGTCATCTGCTCTACACCAAGGCAGCCGTCGCTTACAGGCTCTGCCTCTGTCATGGCGAAAACTCTTAAGCTTGCTTTGACGGTGCTTGCCGAGTTGAAAAAAACAGTTGCGTTCGATGCGTTTTTAAGCTGGAAAACAGCGGGAGCATCGCTGATATTAACGGTTGCGATACCGCTTGAGCTTTCTGTTTTGTTTGCTGTGTTTGCGTACGCTGAGTCGCCTTTGTCAGAAATGAGTTCTAATAAAATTACGGAAACTGGCGACGACGATTGAGTCGAAACCCACCAGTCGAAAACATAAATTCCGTTTTCTGCCACGGTGACTTCACCGCTTAATGGGTTGTAGGACACGTTACCGATTGACGTGCTGATTTCGTCAAATATGAATGTGCCGTTCGCCGGAACGGACGAACCGGCAGTCATGTTAAGCTGTAAAATTGTGTTCATTTTTCCACCGTTCTTTAGTAACAAATAAACAGGCAAAGCGGCGGCTGCCGTTGCCTGCTTTGCGGTCGCCTTGTTGTATTTGGCTATGCAAAGCTTTGTGCAAAGCCCGTAATACATTGTATGCGAAAATGGCGGAAAAGGTTTATTTTTGTCGAGCAGGTTTATTCGCCTGCTGAATTTTTGCTTTTTCTGAAATAATCCTCAACGATATGCAAAATTTCCTTCGGGTTGTCGTCAACGCTTCCTTGAAGGCGCATTGCCTCCGCATAATCCTCAAAAAACAGCTTAAGCTCCATGCGCTCGGCGTTAAAAATCGGGTGAGTGTATTTAAGCCGCAGATAATAGCCCTTTTCGAGGACGATTATTTTGCTTTCATATTTGGTTTTGTACTGCTCTCGATTGAGCAAATCAACGGCATTTTTTACACAGCGCTCTCTGATGGACAGAGGAATATGGCTTTCGTATGACAAAAGCGCTTTTTTCCCGTTTTCAGCGATGGCATAGCTTGTAAGCGTGCCGTCCACGCAAACCGTGCAAAGCCCGTTGTTTTCAATGCCGTTAAGCGCCTGAATCAGGTCAAAATAGTTTACCATGTCGTTTTCGGTTGTGATTTCGATAAGCTGTTTTTCCGTAAGCGGACAGCCCACGCTGTTTAAAATAAAGCAGACTAAAAGCCGTATCTGATATGGGTCTTCAAGCCTTATTACGGGGATTTCCCGCTGTTTCATCGTCAGGCACTCCTTTCAGTATTAAGAACGTTTAGGCACAAACGTTTATGTGCTTATAAAATAGCGGACAAAAGCGCAATATTAAGCGCCGCCTCAACGCATGGCACGGCTCTCGGGACAATGCAGGGGTCGTGTCTGCCTTTGATTTCGAGGATTTCGTCGGTTTTCGTGAGATAATCAACCGTGTTTTGCGGGCGGGAAATTGACGCCGTCGGCTTAAACGCAGTTCTAAACATAATCGGCATTCCAGAGCTTATTCCGCCGAGGATTCCGCCGTGATTGTTGGTTTTTGTGAGGATTTTTTCGCCGTCCATGTAAAATTCGTCGTTGTGCTCGCTTCCGAAAAGGCTTGCCGCCTCAAAGCCAAGCCCAAATTCGATTCCTCTGACAGCGGGAATAGCAAAGACAAGCTGGGTGATAATGTTTTCAAGCCCGTCCATCATGGGCGAGCCTATCCCTGCGGGAACGCCGATTGCCGCACATTCGACAACTCCTCCTACGGAATCAAGGTTTTCTCTAGCACGGTTTATAAGCGCAATCATTTCTTCGTTTTTGCTTTCGTCAAGCAAGGGAAGATGGCGGCTTTTTGCCGTTTCAAGCTCTTCTCTGGTTATGCTTACTGGGTCGAAGGGCTTGTCCTTGAGGTTGTGGACAGAGTAAATGTGCGCCCCTGTGTAAATTCCTCTGCGCTCTAAAATTTGTCCGCAAACCGCCCCCGCAAACACAAGCGGGGCAGTAAGCCTGCCCGAAAAATGCCCGCCGCCACGCAGGTCGTTCGCCCCGTTATAGCGGATAAAGCCCGTATAATCGGCATGGCTGGGCCGTGCCTTATGCGAAACACTTTTATAGTCGCCGCTTCTCGTGTCCATATTATAAATCATTGCGCAAAGCGGCGTGCCTGTTGTTTTTCCGCCGTAAAAGCCCGAAATAATTTCCGGTCTGTCAGGCTCTGTTCTGAAGGTGCTTGTTCCGTCGGCTTTCGCCGCCCGTCTTGACATAAATTCCATAATTTTTCCCGTGTCAAGCGGCTCGCCGCCGGGGAGATTGTCAATCACAACGCCGATTCCCTTGCCGTGGGATTCGCCGAAAATTGAAATTTTAATATTGCCGTTAAAGCATGACGACATCGAATTCACCTCCAAGCGAGCGAAAATCATCAAAGAAAGCAGGGTATGATTTTGCCACGCATTCTGAATTAGTAATAGTAAGCGGCTCTGTACAGCGCTGTGCCGCAATCGCAAGCGACATTGCGATTCTGTGGTCGTTATAGCTGTCGCAAACACCGCCGCTGAAGCTTTTGACACCGTGTATGACAAGCCCCTCGTTTATAATCTGTATATCAGCGCCGATTGAGTTAAGCACGGTTGTGATTGCGTCAAGGCGGTCGCTTTCTTTTATTCTGAGGCGGTGACAGTTTCGGATATGGGTTATTCCGTCTGCAAAACAGCCCAATACTGTCAAAATCGGAACAAGGTCGGGAATGTGCGTCGAATCAATGTCAAAGCAGGTGTAGGTGTTTTTATAGCTTACCATGTCGCCGATTATATCGACGATTGCACGGTCGCCCTGCATACTTTTTGCGCTTATGTTCGTAAGCTTTATTTCGCTTCCGAGCATATTGCTTACAAGGAAAAAGCCCGCCTGCGAATAGTCGCCCTCAACCTCCATTGTCGTCGGCTTGAACTTCTGGTTGCCCTTGACTACGATTGTGTTATTAAAATATAATATTTCAACTCCGAATGTTTTCAGACAGGCGATTGTGAGGTCAATATAGGGGCGGGATTCAAGCGGAGATGTGATGATAATTTCGCTTTCGCCGTCCAGAAGAGGGAGGGCGAAAAGCAAGCCCGAAATAAACTGGGAGGAAATGTTGCCCGCAATGCGAAACGTCCCCGCCCTAAGCTTCCCTGTTATGTGATAGGGCATTTCGGTGCTTTCAAAGGTTATTCCGTTTGCGGAAAGCTCTGAAATAAAAGGGGCTATTGGTCTTGTCGGAAGCTTTCCCTTGCCGGTGAACTCGGCGCTTACTCCAAGCGCCGCCGCAATCGGTATCATAAAGCGCAGGGTCGAGCCTGACTCTAAGCAGTCGATGAATGCGGCGTCGGGCGGGCTTTTTATGCCTTTGACGACGGCGGTGCTTCCGTTTACGGAAATCTCAGCGCCGAGCGCCCGCAAAGCGTTTATTGTCGCATCGCTGTCCTCGCAGGAAAGTATGTTTTTAATCGTGCTTTCTCCGTTGGCAAGGGCGGCGCAGATGAGGGCGCGGTGTGTAACGCTTTTGGAAGCGGGAACACAAAGGCTTCCGGAAAGTTTTTTCGGCTGAATTTTCAGGTTCATCAAATTCTCCTTTAGCTTAATTTAAGGCATCACCGCACAAAGACCGGAAACTTCCTTGACGGCACGCTTGCTTGCTCTTTTCGCCGATTTTGGCGTCAAAATTCCTCAAAATACGCAAGTATTTCTGCGGATTTTTCCTAAAAATCGTCAGAAAATCCCTACGCAATCGTACCGCCATCTTTGTGCGGTGAAGCCTTAAGAAATTTTTTATATTCGTCGATGGAAAGCCGCAAAATCTGCGCTTTCCCTATTTTAGGACAAAGTATTATTGAAATATCGGACAAGGCACGCTTTTTATCCTTTAGTGTAAGCGGATAAAGCTTTTCAACAGGAACGTCAGTGTCGTACGGCAAGCCGTTTGCTTTAAGGCATCGGCAAAGCTTTTCGTGCATACCCTTTTCACACAGTCCCTCTTCCTCCGCAAGCCGTGTGAAAATGCCCATGCCCATCGCAACGCCGGCACCGTGGGAAATTCCGCCATAGCCGAAATGGTTTTCCAGTGCGTGGCCGAGGGTGTGACCGAAGTTTAAAATCATGCGTTCGCCGCTTTCACGCTCGTCATGCTCGACGACAAGAGCCTTGATTTCCACGCATTCTTTGATTATATCGGCGATTCTGCTTTTGACATTTCCAGCCGAAACGCTTTCGAACAGCGATTTCGAGCGTATCATGCCATATTTAACAACCTCCGCCATTCCCGATGCGAAAAGCTCGTCGGAAAGGGTATCAAGGGTTTCTATGTCGCAGATGACGTGAATGGGTTGGTTAAAAGCTCCGACAAGGTTTTTCCCCGCCTTGATATTAACTCCTGTTTTGCCGCCGACAGAGCTGTCCACCTGTGCAAGCAGGGTTGTGGGAATCTGGATAAAATCAACCCCGCGCAGGTATGAAGCCGCCGCAAAGCCTGCCAAATCGCCGACGACACCGCCGCCAAGCGCAACGATAAGGTCTTTTCTGGTTATTGCGCTTTCGGCAAGAAAGTCGTAAAGCTGTGATAAAACGGCGATAGACTTGCTTTCCTCTCCGTTTGGAAATACAAAGGTAACGACAGAAAAGCCCGCCGCCTCAAGCGAGGCACGAACCCTGCCGCCGTAAAGCCCGTCTACAATGTCGTCCGTGACGATTGCGGCACGTTTTGCACCCGAAAGCTTTCTTGCGGTTTCGCCTGTTTGACCAAGCAAACCCTTGCCGATTGTTATATCATAAGGCTTTTGAGCCTTTACCCTAATTTTTTCCATATAATCCTCCGCTCGTTATATAAAAATATTATAGCATATTTTTTTGAAAATTGCTATACTTATTATTATTTAATTGCCGAATCAGAAGAAAATGTTTATTTTTTTGTGTAAAAGCACAATTATTTTCGCAAAATGCACTGAAACACAGCATAATTTTGTGCAAAGTCACCTAAGCGCCCTGTTCTGATTATGCCTATTATTATTGAATAAAAGGGTTTATTGGCTTTTGTGCATTTTATACATATTTTTTACAAACTCAATATTTTAACTTGACAAAAGCTACATAAATGGCGATAATATATATATCACTTAAAAGTGAGAATTGTACCAAATCTCACAACTGAAAGGGGTAAAATTATGAAATCTTTAAAAACGCTTATTGTTCTCGGGGGACTTGTAATTGTGCTTTCCGTTGCGCTTACTCTTGGTGTCGTAAGTGGCGTTATCTCTTATAATTCAAGCATTTCAAGCATTGAAGAGCGTCTTTCCGAAAGCACATCTTCATACAGTCTTTCGATTCAGTCAAAGCTTGATTTATATCGCTCGGAAATTAAATATGCCGCAAGTAACACATCGCATTATGACGAAAATACAAGCATGGACGTGCGCAAGGCGGCGCTTGCCCAGACAGCAGGCTTTACTCATTTCAAGGACTTTTCCATATCCGACGCAAACGGCATTACATACAGCGACACGGATATTCATGACAGGGAATATTTCATAAAGGCAATGCAGGGCACAACCTATATTTCAAGCCCGCTTATCCGCCGCACGGACGATTCTGTCGTCATTATGGCGGCAAGCAAGATTTCCGACGGCGATTTCACCGGCGCAATTTACGGCGCAATTGACTATTCTGTTTTTTCAGAGCTTATTTCGGGGATAAAGGTCGCCGAAAGCGGCTATGGCTTTATTGTTGACAAGGACGGGGTTATTGTTGCGCATAAGGACGATAATCTTGTGCGGAATTCCGTAGGCCTTGCAAAGCTTGGTGAGGAGGACGCTTCAAAGCAGGAGCTTTCAGGGCTTTCCGCTGATATAACGGGCGGAAAAGCCGAAACAAGGCGCATTTCCTATGAGGGGCAAGCTTATTTTACGGCATTTGCACCGATTGAGGGTGCGGAGGGCTGGTCGCTTGTCATAATGGTTCCCGCAGGGGAGGTTATGGAAAATTTTTATAGCTCGCTTATGGGAATAATAATCGCAACAATTATCATGATCGGGCTTGGCATGACGTTCAGTTTTCTTTTTGGC
>CAZYRV010000024.1:20065-24122 GCA_964649485.1 uncultured Oscillospiraceae bacterium
ACGCGGCGGACAGACTTAAGCTTTTGTCGCAGGGCGACCTTGGCTCGGAGGTAAAAATAACCGCAAATTCAAAGGAAACAAACGACCTTTCACAATCGCTTCAGCTTACGATTAAAAACCTTAATATTTATATCTGGGATATAAATTATATGCTTTCGCAGATGGCGGACAAGAATATTTCCGTTAAATCCGACGTCGAGTATGCGGGTGATTTCAAGGCGATCGATATTTCGATTGATAAGGCGAGAAAGTCGTTTATAACCGCATTTAAAAAGCTTGGAGAGGTTTCTGACGAGGTTCGTCAGGGGGCAGAGCAGATTTCTGCCGGCTCTGAAACGCTTGCGGAAAATTCCGTAAATCAGTCGGCAAGCCTTGATGCGCTTAGGGTAAGCGTCGAGAACATTTCTTCTCTTGTTTCAAGCACTGTTGAAAACACGAACAGCGCCCGTGCGTTTACGACGGAGGCGGTTTCGGAGGTCAACGGCGGAAACGAGCAGATGAAGGAAATGCTTGCATCTATGGAAGATATAAGCAGGGCATCGGACGAAATCGCCAAAATCAACAAAACCATCGAGGATATTGCCTTCCAGACGAATATCCTGGCGCTTAACGCTTCTGTTGAAGCGGCAAGGGCGGGCGCTGCGGGCAAGGGCTTTGCCGTGGTTGCGGGAGAAGTGAGAAATCTTGCGATCAAGAGCGCCGAGGCGGCAAAGGTCACAAAAAATCTGATTGAAGAATCTATCAAGGTTGTCGCAAACGGAACAAAAACAGCGGCAGAAACGGCGCAATCGCTTAAAAAGGTCGTCGAAACGGTTGACGGCATAAATAAGATTGTTGACGGAATTGCCGTTTCGGCGGCAAATCAGGCTAAGGAAATCGGCGAGGTTTCCGAAAGCATAACCGCCATTTCAGACGTGACACAGTCTGTTTCCGCCGCATCGGAGGAATATGCGGCTTCAAGCCGTGAATTTATGACACAGGCGAACACGCTGAACCGTGTTGTCGGCGAATTTAAGATTGATTAATTTTATGATTAGTGTTGAATTTTGAAAGCTTATGTGCTATTATTAAAGTCGGTGTTTTTTCACCGACTTTAATTTATTATAAGGGGAAATTTTCTTGGTAGTTTTTCAGCAGATGCTGCTTCTTTTTGCCGTAATGATGGTTGGCTTTATTGCGAAAAAGGTCGGCTATCTCACAGACGAGGTCATAAAAAAGCTTTCGGCAATCGTCGTCAATATCGCAAATCCGGCGCTTATCCTCACAAGCGTTTCGGACATTGACAAAATAAGCACCGAAAGCCTTATAACAACCGCAATCGCCGCAGTCGCAACCTATGTTTTTCTTGTCGGCTTTTCCTTTGCTGTTCCAAAGCTTTTCAGGGTTTCGGGGACAAAGGCGGAGGCATATCAGCTTATGTTCGTGTTCAATAACATAGGCTTTATGGGCTTTCCGATTATTCAGGCGCTTTACGGGCAGGAGCTTTTGATTTATTCGGCGGTTTTCCTGTTTTTGTTCAACGTGCTTATCTACACCTTCGGCATTGATATTCTCACCCGAAAAAGCAACGAAAAATCAACCGTTTCGGCAAAGCTTAAAAAAATAGTAAATCCGGGCGTCGTCGCCTGCTTGATTGCCCTTGTGGTAATACTTTTCAAAATAAAGCTTCCCGATGTTGTAAACGACTTTTCATCAATGCTTGGCAATATTACCGCACCGATAAGCATGATGTGCATTGGCGCTTCGCTTGTTGGCGCATCGATGAAAAAGCTTTTCACAGACGTAAGGCTTCTTGCTTTTTCTCTTGTAAAGCTTATCGCCGTGCCGCTTTTGGTCATGTTTGCGCTTAAGCTTTTTGTCGCGGACAAGAATATTCTAAATGTTGCGCTTATAAATATCGCAACTCCCGTGGCAAGCCTTACGGCAATGCTTGCAGAGCGCTATGACAGCGATTATGCCGCCGTAAGCAACGGCATAATGATTACGACAATTCTTTCGCTTTTTTCAATCCCGCTTATGACGATGCTTATGGGAAGCTGATATTATACTAATCTCTCATTACGGGTAAAATTAATTTCATATAACAATTTATCTTATAATCTTCACGGCGACGACGCTTATGTCGTCGTCTTTGTTTTTTTCGGACGAAAGCCTTGCCGTCGCCGCAATCCGCCGTGAAAGCTCTTTCGCCGAAACGGTTGAAGCCGCTTTAAGCTCTGAAACAAGCCATTCCTCGCTTACCTGTGCGCCGTCGGAAAGCATAAGTATAATATCTCCGCTTGAAACGCTGAATTTTGTGTTGTCAAGGCACATTCCCGCACCCGCCGGAGGACAGCTGCAGTCAAGCCGTGCTACTCTGCCGCGGCTTTTTACGTATGTCGGGGCGGCGCCCGCCTTTGTGACTGACGCTTCGCCTGTGTAGAGGTCGATTCGGCACACATCGAGGGTCGCAAAGCTTTCGTCCGCTGATTTAACCGCCATTGACGAATTTACCATTTTAAGCGATTCGTCCATTGAAAGCCCCGCCCTTAAAAGCTTCATAAGCATTCCGCAGGCAAACGCCGAATCAACCCTTGCACGTACACCATGCCCCATGCCGTCCGACAAGGCAAGGCACAAAACCCCGTTTTCATCGGTAAAGCTGTCGAAATAGTCGCCGCAAACCTTGTTTTTCCCCTTGCAATATTGTGTTATTTCAAATTCGGCGGAAAGCGGCGAGCGCTCGTACATGGTTATTTTTGTGTATTTTTTGGTAAAGCTTATGTCGGGCAAATCAAAGTCCACGCCTAAGGCTGAAATTGCCGATTCGCAGAAATATTCACGACTGCAATTTAAAACGCCCGTCCCGTAAGCCTCAACAGACATTCTTCCCTTGGAATTAACGACCGCACCGACCCGAGGCGACGAAATCCCACAGCTTGAAAGCACGTCCGAAAGCCTTGTGCTTGCGGCTTCGTTAAAAAAGCAGGCGCTGTCAAGAGAGCGTGAAACGCTGTTTAATACTCCCTTTGTTCCGCTTAATTGCTCGGTCAGAACCCATCTCATATCTGAAATCCGCCGTTTTGCCGATTGCGCTTCGATAAAGCGGCGATACGAAGCGTTAAGCTCGCCTAAAAGCTCGCCCTGACGTTCACAGCGCAGTGAAAATTCCTGAGGAATATTTACGTCCTCAATCCTTTTTCCCCGCCTGAGCTCTGCCACCATTTTCCCCATTGCGTCCGTCATAAGCGAATAATCCGTCCCCCAGCAGGAAAGATTTTTCGGACAGCGAGAACAGATTTTATCGCAGGCGGAGGTTGTTACCCATGAAATGTCACGGTTATAGGCACGGTCAAGGGCGGCGGCGGTTTTGTCAATGCTTGTCCTTATGTCCTCGATTGTGTCGGCGGCAAAGTTCAGCTTTTGTGAAATAACGTCACGATAATCGGCTGAGGTTATGGTTTTTGCCGTTGCTTTTATGCGATAATCCAAAAGCTTTTCGGGAAAGGCAAGATAAATAAATGCGCCGAGAGCAAGGTTTATTGCGTGCGGAATCGCCGTTTCCGAGCCGAGCATGAGAAGGGCGGAAGCCGTCGTAAGCAGAAATGCCGCAATTTGCGTTATCCTGTTTTTCTCCCAAAGCAAGCCCGAAACAATGCCCGCCGCCGCAACCGCCGCAGTTGCTTTCGGCTCTACACCGCCGATTGCCAAGCCAAAGGCGCAAACCGCACCGCCGGCTGCCGCACCCGCAAAGCCAAGCTTTCTTGCAGAAAAGAGAGTGATGAAGGCGGCAAGGATTATTCCGAGGTTAAACACGGAAAAGCTAAGCCCTGAAAGGGCGCTTACAAGGCAGGCGCAAAGCCCCGCCGCAACCGCCGCTGACATGGGATTTTCCGTGCTTATTCGAATTTTTTCATGCGCCATTTCAAAGGCTTCGCCAAGAAGAAAGGTGAAGCTGCCGCCGATAAGCGTTGCGGCGACGACGGAAACGCCCTGTGACGGCTCTTTTATGCTGACGGCGCCGAGAAATAGTATCGTCAAGGCAGAGGCAACGGCGGTTATTACCCGAAGCGGACTC
>CAZYRV010000024.1:24132-27098 GCA_964649485.1 uncultured Oscillospiraceae bacterium
ACGGGAGGTTTTCGGCGAAACAAAAAGCTTTATGCCCATAATCAAGAGCATTCCGCTTATAACCGAAAGCGCCGACAAAAGCTTCCCCGTCACGAGAAAGCCGAAAAGAGCGCCCGCCATGACGTAAACGCAGTCAAAACCCGAAACCGCCGCCATTAGGGCGACAGGATAGGGCGACATTATTCCCATAAAATCGGGAACTGAAAATAAAAAAGACAGGCCGAGCAAAAGCGGAGCATTAAGCGGTGAATGCTTCGCATAGCTTTTTAGGCTTGTCCGAATTGAAAGCTCTTTTGCCATTTTATGTTCCTCCGTTTTGCGTGTTTTTCCCAAGAATAGCACGTAAAGTCAGTGAAATATGTCGCAAAAAAGCTTTCTTTTTTATTTAATTTAAACCGTTTACATTATCTCTTAAAAGCCGATAAAGACAAACAAAATCTTCCATTTTAAGCTCCTCAGCTCTTGCTGTCGGCTTAATTTCAACAATTTCCATAAGCGATTTAAGCTTGCTTTTTTCGATGCCGAATTCCGCCGAAACAGGGTTTACAAGCTGTTTTCGCCTTTGAGCAAAGGCGCTTTTGATAAGCCTGAAAAATAATTTTTCGTCCTCAATCTGATAAAACGGCGATTGGTGGACATCAAGCCGAATAACCGCACTGTCAACGTTCGGCGAGGGCATAAAGCTTCCTCTTGAAACTGAAAAAAGCTTTTTCGGCACGCTGAAAAACCGCACGGCGGCGCTTATTGCCCCGCATTCACGAGTGCCTAATTCGGCGCAGATTCGCTCTGCCGCTTCCTTTTGCACCATAACCGTTATCGAGCGTATCGGAAGCCGCTGTTCAAGCAAAGCCATTATCACGGGGGAAGTGATATAATATGGAAGATTTGCGCAGACGACGACGTCCTCTCCGCTGAAATTGTCGGCAAAAAGCCGCTTTAAATCAAGCTTAAGCACGTCGCCGAACACGACGTTTATATTGTCGAATTCGGAAAGTGTTTCGTCCAAAATTGGTTTAAGCCCCTCGTCAATTTCGACGGCGACAACCTTTTTTGCCCGCAAAGCAAGCTCTTTCGTGAGGACGCCGACACCTGTCCCGATTTCAAGTGCGCAAACGCTTTTATCAGCACCGCCAAGCTCTGCAATCCTCGGACAGACCGACGGATTCACCAAAAAATTCTGTCCGAGCGACTTTGTAAACGAAAAGCCGTGCCTCTCGAAAAGCCGTTTTATTTCACCTATATTTGTAAGCTCCATTAAACTCCTCATTATCTGTTTGACTTCATTTATAATACAGGAAAATTTGGTTGTTGTCAACTTTTTGTGTTATTTTGAAGATTGATTATTAATAACGCATATTTTCTCACCTAAAGAAAATAATAACCTAAAACGGAGGTGTTTATATGAAAATTACTAATAACGAATATTCACAGCTTGCTGACAAGCATTCGCCCAAATCGAAAATATGGCTTAACGTGCCGAAAGCCTTTGTAATCGGCGGCTTTATCTGCGTCATAGGTCAGCTTTTGATGGAGCTTTTCTCCCGAAACGGAATGAACGAATTTGAGTCGGCGGCGCTTACGTCAATGACGCTCATATTTTTGAGTGCGCTTTTGACGGGGCTTCAGGTTTACGATAAAATCGCCCGCCATGCCGGTGCGGGGACGCTTGTGCCGATCACGGGCTTTGCAAATTCAGTCGTTGCGCCCGCAATGGAGTTTAAATCCGAGGGGCACGTTGCGGGGCTTGCCGCAAAAATGTTTATTGTCGCAGGACCTGTCATTGTCTACGGCATAACAGCTTCTGTCATTTACGGCATTATCGTATACGCTTTTAAGCTTGCATAGGAGGAAATATGGGAACTTTTCTTGGCGACGGTACAATCCGTCTTGATTCAATGCCGAGCATAACCTCTTTTGCGGCTGTAGTCGGCAAAACAGAGGGCGAAGGCCCTCTTGCAAGCACCTTTGACGAGATTTTTGACGATATAAGCCTCGGCGAAAAAACGTGGGAGCGCTCTGAAAGCCGCTTGCAGATGAATGCGTTTCAGACGGCGCTTTCAAAGGGGAATTATTCTGACCAAGACATAGATTTTCTCTTTGCGGGCGATTTGCTTAATCAATGTACAGCGTCAAACTATGGCTTGCGAAATTTCGGCATTCCTTATATCGGGCTTTTCGGCGCTTGCTCAACCATGGCGGAAACGCTTTCAATGGCGGCGCTTTTTATCGAAAACGGCTATGGCAAGAACACCGCCGCTGTTACCTCGTCGCATTTTTGCTCGGCGGAAAGGCAGTTTCGGCTTCCGCTTAATTATGGCGGTCAGCGCACGCCGACGGCTCAATGGACGGTAACCGGTGCGGGTGCGGCAATTGTTTCGCCGAAAATCGCCCCTCCTTATATAAGAGAAATAACCGTTGGGAAAATCGTTGACCAAGGAATAAAAGATGCGGCGAACATGGGTGCGGCGATGGCAGGGGCGGCAAGCGACACGATTTCCCGCCACTTTAAAAATACAGGCTCTACTCCAAAGGATTATGACCTGATTCTAAGCGGCGACTTAGGGTTGGTGGGGAGCGCAATGACGGAGGAGCTTCTTTCCAAAGAGGGAATCGAGCTTGGCAAACGGTATAAGGACTGCGGCTTGATGATTTTTGACAGGGAAAAACAGGACGTCCATGCGGGCGGCTCCGGCTGTGGGTGCAGCGCAAGTGTGCTTTGCGGACACGTTTTGACGGAAATTCAAAAGGGCCATATCAAAAACGTGCTTTTTGTCGCCACGGGTGCGCTTATGTCGCCGACGATCATTCAGCAGGGCGAAAGCATTCCCTCAATCGCCCATGCCGTCAGAATAAGCTTTGAATAGGAGATTAATATGGAAATATTTATGAATTGCCTTAAGGCGTTTTTAATAGGCGGAGCTTTCTGCGCCGTCGCGCAGATATTGATAGATAAGACAAAGCTGACT
>CAZYRV010000025.1:0-267 GCA_964649485.1 uncultured Oscillospiraceae bacterium
CTTCTTCAATATCTTTTCCTTTTATTTCAACAGGTACGGTTTCATTGACACTTACAAGCTCAAAAGATTGGTTTTTTGTCGGCGAAGCAATCAGCAAGTCAAAAGTATTTTCTTGTGTCAAAGCAGTTGTCTTGCCTGAAAAAATCCCTAAAGGAAGCTTATGTATAACGCTGAAGAATACTATTAATGCAACTACTATAATTATAATAAAAACGATATAAGGAAATCTGTCAAGAACAAATGTCTTTTGTCTTTTTAATTTTTTGC
>CAZYRV010000025.1:419-15216 GCA_964649485.1 uncultured Oscillospiraceae bacterium
AGCTTCCTGCTGCTTCTTTCTTTCCTCAATAATAGGTTCTGCCAGGTTTTGAGGCAAATCATCATAATGAGAAAATTTTTGACTGAAAATACCGCGGCCCTGTGTCATCGATTTAAGATCAACAGCATAATTAAATGTCTCAGACTGGGGAATCACCGCTTTGATGACCTGGTTATGTTTTTCAGCAGCTATGCTTATTATTTTTCCTCTTTTGGAATTTATGTCTCCGATTATGTCTCCCATATATTCTTCGGGGACAATTATTTCAAGTTCCATCAATGGTTCAAGTATAACAGGAGCTGCATCTGCCATTCCTTTTTTAAAAGCCATTGATGCAGCAATCTTGAATGCCATTTCGGAAGAGTCAACCTCGTGATAAGAACCATCATAAAGCGTAACCTTTACGTCAACAACCTGATAGCCCGCAAGCACGCCGGCCGCCATAGCGCCCTTGATACCTGCGTCAACAGCGGGGATATATTCCTTAGGAATAGCGCCGCCGACGATTGCGTTGACAAATTCATAGCCCTTGCCGGACTCGTTCGGCTCAACCTTGAGCTTGACGTGACCGTACTGACCTTTACCGCCCGACTGACGAGCGTATTTGGTGTCAACATCTGTGGGCTTGGTAATTGTTTCCTTATAAGCAACCTGAGGAGCACCGACGTTTGCCTCGACCTTAAATTCACGCAGAAGTCTGTCAACGATAATTTCAAGGTGAAGCTCGCCCATTCCGGCGATAATCGTCTGTCCTGTTTCCTCATTGGTATAAGTCTTGAAGGTCGGGTCTTCCTCGGCAAGCTTTGAAAGCGCAATCGCCATCTTTTCTTGTCCAGCCTTTGTTTTCGGCTCAATCGCAAGCGAAATTACAGGCTCTGGGAATTCCATAGATTCAAGGATTACGGGGTGATCTTCGTCGCAAAGCGTGTCGCCCGTCGTGGTATTTTTAAGTCCGACAGCCGCCGCAATATCTCCCGCATAAACAACTTCAATGTCCTGACGGTGGTTTGCGTGCATCTGAAGAATACGTCCCATGCGCTCTTTCTTGTCCTTAGTAGCGTTCAGAACGCTTGCCCCCGCAGTAACCGTTCCTGAATAAACACGGAAGAATGAAAGCCTTCCGACAAACGGGTCTGTTGCGATTTTAAACGCAAGGGCTGAGAAAGGCGCTTTGTCGTCAGAGGGTCTATCGACTTCTTCTTCGGTTTCGGGGTCAATTCCCTTAATCGGAGGAATGTCAACAGGCGACGGCATATAGTCAACAACAGCGTCAAGAAGCTTTTGTACGCCCTTGTTTCTGTAAGAAGTTCCGCACACAACAGGAACGATTGCGTTTTCAATCGTCGCCTTGCGAAGAACCTTTTTAAGCTCTTCCTGCGAAATTTCATCACCCTCAAGGAATTTCTCCATGAGTTCGTCGTCCTGCTCTGCGATTGCCTCGACAAGCTCGTCATGATATTTCTGAGCAATTTCCTTCATGTCTTCGGGGATTTCCTCGACACGCATATCCTTGCCCAAATCATCATAATAAATGTCTGCGTCCATCTCGATAAGGTCAATAATGCCCTTAAACGTTGCTTCTGCGCCAATCGGAAGCTGAATCGGGACTGCGTTGCATTTAAGCCTGTCCTTCATCATCTGAACAACATTGTAAAAATCGGCGCCCATAATGTCCATCTTATTTACATAAGCCATTCTGGGGACCTTATATTTGTCTGCCTGACGCCAAACGGTTTCTGACTGGGGCTCTACGCCGCCTTTTGCGCAAAAAACCGTGACCGAGCCGTCAAGCACTCTCAGCGAACGTTCGACCTCAACGGTGAAGTCAACGTGACCGGGAGTATCTATAATATTGATTCTATGTCTGTCATACTGGTGGTTTGAACCACTCCAGAAAGCCGTGGTAGCGGCGGAGGTGATTGTGATACCTCTTTCCTGCTCCTGAGCCATCCAGTCCATCGTTGCGCTTCCGTCATGGGTTTCGCCAATCTTATGATTTACGCCCGTATAGAACAGAATACGCTCGGTGGTTGTGGTTTTACCTGCGTCAATATGAGCCATGATACCAATATTACGGGTCATTTTCAGAGATACATCTCTTGCCATATTCCCTCCATATTGTGCTACACACTAAACCTTCCGGCAAGTGCCGTGTACGAAACAAAATTTATAATATAGTTTCGAAAGCTTATTTTTACAGATTACCACTTATAATGTGCGAACGCCTTGTTTGCTTCCGCCATCTTATGAGTATCATCACGCTTCTTGCACGCACCGCCCTGACCGTTTAACGCATCAAGCAATTCGTTTGCAAGTCTTTCCTTCATTGTCTTTTCGCTGCGCTTTCTTGCGAACATTGTAAGCCATCTAAGACCTAATGTTCTGCGTCTGTCGGGGCGAACCTCCATAGGAACCTGATATGTCGCACCGCCTACACGTCTTGCCTTAACCTCGAGCTGAGGCATAATGTTATCAAGTGCTTCTTCAAACGCTTCGAGCGCTTCCTTTCCTGTCTTTGCCGCAACAATATCAAATGCGTCATAAACGATTTTCTGGGCAACGCCCTTCTTGCCGTCAAGCATAATATTGTTGATAAGACGGGTAACGATTTCCGAACCGTACATAGGATCGGGCAGCACGCTGCGCTTGGGTATATTACCTCTTCTTGGCACTTTTCTTCCCTCCTTCATAAAAAATGAATATCATCGGTACTCGAAAGCGTAAACTCCCGCCGGCCGCATGGCAATATACCAAAGGTATATTCCGCAATTCCGGACTAAAAGTTGTAAGCTACGCCTTTTTCGCACCAGCCTTCGGACGCTTTGCTCCGTACTTGGATCTGCCTTGCATTCTCTTTTCAACGCCGGTTGCGTCAAGAGTACCCCTGATGATGTGATAACGCACACCGGGGAGGTCCTTTACACGTCCGCCGCGGATAAGAACAACGCTGTGCTCTTGAAGCTTGTGTCCGATACCGGGGATATAGGCAGTAACCTCGTGACCGTTTGAAAGGCGAACTCTGGCAATCTTTCTCATTGCGGAGTTAGGCTTTTTAGGGGTTTCGGTTCTTACTGCTGTGCAGACACCGCGCTTTTGCGGAGAAGCCTGAGGAACTCTCTCCTTAGTAAGGGTATTGAGAGTGCTCTGGAGAGCGGGGGATTTGCTTTTCTTCTCAGAAACAGCACGTCCGTTTCTAACCAGCTGGTTAAATGTTGGCATACTTACACCTCCTTATAATTAATATCAGTAGTATTTGCGGATTTTACATAAAAAACCGCACAAACATACTATTACATTATAAATAAAAAGACGGCACTTGTCAAGCATTTTATTTTCACGCACTAAGCTTGGAAATAAAATTTGTTCAAAATGCCGTCATATTATTGCTTTGATTGCCGATATTTAGCGGTTTTTACAAGAGTGCTTCTGCCGGTTTTGCTTCGTTTTCTTCATGAAAGTGCATACCGGTTCCCGCAGGAATAAGCTTACCGATGATGACGTTTTCCTTAAGTCCGAGAAGCGGGTCAACCTTGCCTCTGATTGCCGCATCAGTAAGAACCCTTGTGGTTTCCTGGAAAGATGCCGCCGACAAAAAGCTGTCGGTTGCGAGAGAAGCCTTTGTGATACCCAAAAGAACAGGCTCTGCCTCGGGCATTTCAAGGTCTTCGCCAAGCTTCATACGCTCTGCAATATCCTGACAAATCTTGTCAAATTCAATCCTGTCAACAAGCGTTCCCGGCAGGAAATAACAGCTTCCCGGCTCGGTTATTTTGACTTTTCTCATCATCTGGCGGACAATAACCTCAATGTGCTTGTCGTTGATATCAACACCCTGAAGCCTATACACCTTCTGAACCTCGGAAATAATATAATTCTGAACAGCTTCCTCGCCCTTTACGTTCAACACGTCATGAGGGTCAACGCTGCCCTCTGTTATCGGGTCGCCGGCGCTTATAAAGTCGCCTTCCTCAACCTTTGGACGATAGCCGAAGGGAATTGTATACTTATCAACCTCGCCGTCGTCTGCCGTGATGAGAGCATAGCGGGTTTTCTTCTCCTCGCCGAAGCTTACCTTGCCGGAAATTTTCGCCATAATTGCGCTTGATTTCGGCTTTCTGCTTTCGAAAAGCTCTTGTACACGGGGAAGACCCTGCGTAATATCCTCGGCGTTTGCGATACCGCCCGTATGGAACGTTCTCATTGTAAGCTGTGTTCCCGGCTCACCGATTGACTGTGCGGCGATAATGCCGACAGCCTCGCCGATTGTGATGGGGTTGCCGTTTGCAAGCGACGCACCATAGCATTTTGCGCAAATTCCGTGGTCAGCCTTACAGCCGAGGACAGAACGGATTTTTATCCTTTTTACGCCCGAATTGATGATTCTGTTTGCATCGTTATCATTTAAAAGCTTATCCTTGGATATAATTACATTGCCGTTTTCGTCCTTGAAATCTTCAAGGAGATATCTTCCCGAAAGTCGCTCAAGAAGCGGCTCGATAAGCTCTTTGCCCTCACGGATTTCATAAATTTCAATGCCTTGATCTGTTCCGCAATCCTCACAGCGAACGATTACCTCCTGCGAAACGTCAACAAGACGTCTTGTAAGATAACCCGAGTCCGCCGTACGGATAGCCGTGTCGGCAAGTCCCTTGCGGGCGCCACGGGAGGAAATGAAGTATTCAAGGACATTAAGCCCCTCACGATAATTCGCTCTGATTGGGATTTCGATTGTTTCGCCCGACGTATTTGCGATAAGTCCGCGCATTCCCGCAAGCTGACGAATCTGGTTCGTGCTTCCGCGGGCTCCGGAGTCCGCCATCATGAAGATGGGGTTATACTGGTCAAGGTTTTTTGTAAGCGCCTGTGAAACTCTGTCAGTCGCCTCGTTCCAGATCCGCAAAACATTTTCCTTGCGCTCTCTGTTTGAGATAAAGCCACGGCGGAAATAGCTATTGATTTCCGTGACCTTTGCCTCTGACTCCTCAAGAATAACCTTCTTCTGCGGCGGAATAACCGCATCGGAAACAGCGACTGTAATTGCCGCCTTTGTTGAATATTTAAAGCCCATCGCCTTAACCTTGTCAAGAACCTGTGCTGTTTTCGCAACTCCATGCACCTTGATGCACTTGTCGAAAATCTGCCCAAGCTGCTTTTTGCCAACCTTGAAATCAATTTCAAGCTTGAAGGTGTTTTCGGGATTCGTGCGGTCGATAAAGCCTAAATCCTGCGGAATCTGCTCGTTAAAAATGAGCTTGCCGACGGTTGTATCGATAATTTTATGCATTTCCGTATCGCCGATAATCCGTGTCATACGAACCTTGATTTTTGCGTGAATGGAAACAATTCCGTCCTGATATGCCATATAAGCTTCGTTTGTATCACGGAAAATCTTGCCTTCGCCAAGCTCGCCTTCTTTGTCAAGCGTGAGATAATATGCGCCCAAAACCATGTCCTGTGTAGGAACAGCGACAGGACGGCCGTCCGACGGCTTAAGGAGGTTCTTTGCGGCAAGCATGAGGGTGTTTGCTTCTTCTCTTGCCTCAGCGGAAAGCGGAAGGTGAACCGCCATCTGGTCGCCGTCAAAGTCGGCATTATATGCGGTACAGACAAGTGGGTGAAGCTTAATCGCCCTGCCCTCGACAAGAACAGGCTGGAAAGCCTGAATACCGAGGCGGTGAAGCGTCGGGGCACGGTTTAACAGCACGGGGTGATTCTGGATTACCTGCTCGAGAGAATCCCAGACTTCGTCCCTTGCACGTTCGACCATTTTTCTTGCGCTTTTAATATTGGCGGACAAGCCCTTTTCAACCAAATCCTTCATGACAAACGGCTTAAACAGTTCAAGCGCCATTTCCTTAGGCAAGCCGCACTGATCCATTTTCAAATCAGGCCCGACGACAATAACCGAACGTCCAGAATAGTCAACACGCTTTCCAAGCAGGTTCTGGCGGAAACGCCCCTGCTTACCCTTAAGCATATCGGAAAGGGATTTAAGCGGACGGTTGCTTGAGCCTGTGACAGGTTTGCCGTGTCTGCCGTTGTCGATAAGCGCATCAACAGCTTCCTGAAGCATACGCTTTTCGTTTCGGATAATAATGTCGGGAGCACGAAGCTCTATCATCTTTTTAAGACGGTTATTACGGTTAATTACACGTCTGTAAAGGTCGTTCAGGTCGGAGGTCGCAAAACGTCCGCCGTCCAGCAGAACCATTGGGCGAATATCAGGCGGAATAACAGGAACAACATCCAAAATCATCCACTCCGGACGGTTTCCGCTTGTGCGGAAAGCCTCAACGACGTCAAGCCTTTTTAAAAGCTTAACTCGTTTTTGCCCCTGAGAGGTTTCCGCAAGCTCTTCCTTAAGGGATTCTGAAAGCTTTTCAAGGTCGATTTCCTCAAGAAGCTTTTTGATTGCCTCCGCACCCATTCCCGCCTGAAATTCATCTTCAAAGCGGTCACGTGCATCGGAATATTCCTTCTCATTGAGAAGCTGGCCCTTGGAAAGCGCAGTATCCTGCCCGGGGTCTGTTACGATATATTTTGTGAAATAAAGGACTTCCTCAAGGCGCTTTGGCGAAATGTCAAGCATCTGTCCGATTCTCGATGGCGTGCCCTTAAAATACCAAATATGGGAAACAGGAGCGGCAAGCTCTATATGACCCATGCGTTCGCGGCGAACCTTGCTTCTTGTGACTTCAACGCCACAGCGTTCGCAGATTTTGCCCTTAAAGCGGATTCTCTTATATTTTCCGCAGTGGCACTCCCAGTCCTTGGTAGGGCCAAAGATTTTTTCGCAGAAAAGACCGTCACGCTCGGGCTTTTGGGTTCTGTAGTTTATGGTTTCGGGGCGCTCTACAGCGCCGTAAGACCAGCTTCGAATTTGCTCTGGTGAAGCAAGTCCGATTTTCATTGATTCAAAAGTACTAAATCCCAATTTACAGACCTCTCTCTATCTGGATTTTATTGCGGTAAATTATTCCTCGTCCTTATGATCATCAAAGGCGCTGCTTATGCCGAAATCGGCATCTTCGCCGTCGTCCTCGTCCTCGTCGTCCTCATCGTCAAGGAAGTCGTCCTCGTCGTCGCCCTCTGTGTCAAGAAACTCATCGTCATCATAGGTAAAGCTTCCTTCAAGCTCTTCCTCGTCGGCGGTGTATTCAAAATCGTCAACAGGTGCGATTCCCATGTCTTCGTCGTCGTCAAACTGCTGTTTGAGGTCGATTTCCTGATCGAATTCGTCAAGAACCTTGACGTCAAGACCGAGTGACTGAAGCTCTTTTATAAGCACCTTAAAGCTTTCAGGTACGCCCGGCTTTGGTATGGGCTGGCCCTTTACGATTGCCTCATAGGTTTTGACACGGCCGACGACGTCGTCGGATTTAACCGTCAGAATCTCCTGAAGAGTATAAGCCGCTCCGTAAGCCTCAAGCGCCCAAACCTCCATCTCACCGAAACGCTGACCGCCGAACTGCGCCTTACCGCCGAGAGGCTGCTGTGTAACAAGGGAGTAAGGGCCTGTCGAACGTGCGTGAATCTTATCATCAACAAGGTGGTGAAGCTTCAGATAGTACATATAGCCGACGGTTACGGGGCTGTCGAATTTTTCGCCCGTGCGTCCGTCAATAAGCTGGGTTTTTGCGTCCTCACGCATTCCCGCCATTTTAAGGCATTCACGAATGTCGCTTTCGTGTGCGCCGTCGAATACAGGTGTCATAACCTTCCAGCCGAGAAGCTTTGCGGCATAACCCATATGAACCTCAAGCACCTGCCCGATATTCATACGGGAAGGAACGCCAAGCGGGTTCAGCACGATATCAAGCGGTGTTCCGTCGGGCATGAAGGGCATATCCTCAACAGGAAGAATTCTCGAAACGACACCCTTGTTTCCGTGACGGCCCGCCATTTTATCTCCGACTGAAATTTTTCTTTTCTGGGCAATATAGCACCGTACGACCTCGTTTACTCCCGCTGAAAGCTCGGGGTTGTTTTCACGGGTATAAACCTTTACGTCAACGACGATTCCCGATGCTCCGTGAGGGACACGAAGCGACTTATCACGGACTTCTCTTGCCTTGTCGCCGAAAATCGCACGAAGCAAGCGTTCTTCCGCAGTAAGCTCTGTTTCGCCCTTAGGCGTAACCTTACCGACAAGAATATCGCCGGACGTAACCTCGGCGCCTATGCGGACAATTCCACGCTCGTCAAGGTCTTTAAGCGCATCCTCGCCAAGGTTCGGAATATCTCGGGTAATCTCCTCCGGACCAAGCTTTGTGTCACGGCATTCTATTTCATATTCCTCAATATGAATTGAGGTGTAAACATCGTTATAAACAAGCTTTTCGCTTATGAGAACAGCGTCCTCATAGTTATAGCCTTCCCATGTCATAAAGCCGATTAAGGCATTTTTGCCGAGGGAAATTTCACCGTTGCAGGTTGCGGGGCCGTCGGCAAGAAGCGTTCCCTCGCTTACCTTTTCGCCCTTTTCAACAACAGGCCGCTGATTAATACAAGTGCCTTGGTTCGAGCGCTTGAACTTGATAAGCTTATGGACAACGTCGACGCCTTTATCGTTCGTGACGACAACTTCATCGGCATTAACCTTAGAAACAACGCCGTCCGTCTTTGAAAGCACGACGACGCCGGAGTCCATTGCCGCCTTATATTCCATTCCCGTGCCGATAATCGGGCTTTCCGTAACCATAAGCGGAACAGCCTGCCTCTGCATATTTGCGCCCATGAGAGCACGGTTTGCATCGTCGTTTTCAAGGAAGGGAATCATTGCCGTCGCAACGGAAACAACCATTTTCGGTGAAACGTCCATATACTCGGCACGCTCTTTGTCAACCTCAAGAATCTGATCCTGATAGCGGGCATTTACACGCATACGGGCAAAACAGCCGTTTTCATCAAGCGGTTCGTTCGCCTGTGCAACGACATAAACGTCCTCGACGTCAGCCGTCATAAACACGACCTCGTCCAAAACCTTGCCTGTCGCCTTGTCAACCTTACGGTAGGGCGCTTCGATAAAGCCGTATTCGTTTATACGGGCAAAGGTTGCGAGATAAGAAATCAAGCCGATGTTCGGGCCTTCAGGGGTTTCAATCGGGCACATACGTCCATAGTGGGAATAGTGAACGTCACGAACCTCAAACCCTGCTCTGTCACGGGAAAGACCGCCGGGGCCGAGGGCCGAAAGGCGGCGCTTATGCGTAAGCTCGGCAAGGGGGTTATTCTGGTCCATGAACTGTGAAAGCGGAGAAGAACCGAAAAATTCTTTAATTGCCGCAACAACAGGGCGGATATTTACAAGAGATGCGGGAGAAATTTTTTCCTGATCCTGCGCCTGAAGTCCCATTCTCTCACGGATAACACGTTCCATTCGGGCAAAGCCGATTCTGAACTGATTCTGAAGAAGCTCGCCGACAGAACGGATTCTGCGGTTTCCGAGGTGGTCGATGTCGTCAATTTGTCCGATTCCCTCGCAAAGATTGATGAAATAGCTTATTGAAGCGAAAATATCATCAAGCGTGATGAAAATCGGAACAAGCTCTGCCGCATGAACACGGATTGTTTCGATAAGCTCGTCCTTGGGCGTGTTGTCAAGAATTTCCTTAAGCACACGAAAGCTTACCTTTTCGGTGATTCCGAGGGCTTTTTTGTCTATTCCCGGCACAAAATCCTCAATATCAACCATACCGTTTGCGATAATCTTGACGACTCTGCCCTCAAGGTTAAACACGGAGGCTTCCATAACGCCGGCTTTTTCGATGGCTGCGGCAAGCTCGCCGTTTACAAGCTGATTCGGCTCTGCCATAATTTCGCCTGTCATGGGATTTACAATCGGCTCTGCCGCACGGCAACCCGAAAGTCTGTTTGCCATTCCAAGCTTTTTGTTATATTTATAACGCCCAAAACGCGCAAGGTCATATCTCCTTGCGTCAAAAAAGAGCATATTCAGGTGGTTTTCCGCTGATTCAATCGTCGGCGGCTCACCCGGGCGAAGCTTTTTATAAACCTCAAGGAGAGCCTCCTCCTTGTTTTTGGTAACGTCTTTTTGCTCGATAGTCTGGACAATACGCTCGTCCTCGCCGAAAAATTCCTTCAATTCCATGTCAGAGCTTTTGCCGAGAGCACGGATAAAGGTTGTGGCGGGAATTTTACGGTTTTTATCTATTCTGACATAAAATATGTCATTGGAGTCCATCTCGAACTCAAGCCAAGCGCCTCGGTTTGGTATAATCGTTGTTTTAAACAGCTTTTTACCTGTTTTATCATAGTCAAAGCCATAATAAACACCGGGCGACCGCACAAGCTGTGAAACGATTACACGCTCTGCCCCGTTTATAACAAACGTTCCGCTGTCTGTCATGAGAGGAAATTCACCCATGTAAATTTCGTTGTCCATGACTTCGCCCGTTTCCTGGTTCAGAAGGCGCGCCATAACACGCAGGGGCGCCGCATACGTGGAATCCCTGTCCTTACATTCGCTGATTGAATATTTGGGCGTGTCGTCAATCCTGTAATCGATGAAAGAAAGGACGAACTTTCCGTTGTTGTCGGTTATTGACGATACGTCATTGAATACTTCCCTTATACCCTCCTCTACGAACCATTTGTAGGAATTTTTCTGCACCTCGATAAGATTCGGCATTTCTAAGACTTCATTAATCTTGGAAAAGCTCATTCGGGTGGTCTTTCCCAACTGCACAGGCTTGACATTCACCATCGGCCGGATCACTCCTTAATAAAATGAAACATTTTTGGGGATAATACACACTAAAGCAAACTAACCCCAATAGCTTGAATTCGCAAAAAATGGGGTAAAGTTGATATTGAAATCACAGCTTAGTGCATACATATCCATTATGATACATTTTATAATTATATAACAATGCAGAGCCTTTGTCAAGCATATTTTTTTAAAAAATCACGACCTTTTATGTCTTTTTTTTATGACATTCTACAAAAACCTCTGTTTAAGCTTAATTTCAAGCCTTTAGCCGCCGTTTTTACAGCTTGACAAAATGATTATCTCATGCTATATTTAATAGGTAAATAAAACGAAAGGGACGGCTGATGGCAAAAAAACTTTTATTGACATTTAAGGAATCGGCGCAGGCGGTTCTTCCTGTAACAGTAATTTTACTTATTCTGAATTTCGCCTTTGTAAAAATGCCCGTTTGGACTCTCATCATGTTCATCGCAGGGTCGTTTTTGCTTATTTTAGGCATGGGAATTTTTTCAATAGGCGCCGACACGGCAATGATGCCGATTGGCGAAGCGGTCGGCTCGACGATTACCAAATCGAAAAAGCTCTGGCTTATAATCATAAGCGGCTTTATATTGGGCGCTGTCGTCACAATTGCCGAGCCGGATTTACAGGTTCTGGCAAATCAGGTCAACCCGAAAATGTCGCAGATTATGGTGCTTTCCGTTGCCTTCGGCGTCGGGGTTTACCTTGTAATTGCGCTTTTGAGAATTCTTTTTCAAATTTCGCTTCCGAAAATTTTTATTATATCGTACGCACTTATTTTTTTACTTGCAATCTTTGCGGACAACTCTTACTTAGGGCTTGCCTTTGACTCAAGCGGCGTCACCACCGGACCGATAACCGTGCCGTTTATTCTTGCTTTCGGCGCCGGTATTTCTGCGGTGCGCGGCGATAAAAGCTCTGAGGAGGACAGCTTCGGGCTTTGTGCGCTCTGCTCTGTCGGGCCGATTTTTGCCGTGCTTATCATGGGGCTTTTCATTCCCTCAACCGCACCCGAGGATTCAAATGCGCTTGAAAATATAAACAGCCTGCAAAGCGCTCTTTCCGCTTACGGCGAATCGATTAAAGACAACTTTTTTGAGGTAATTCAGGTTCTTCTCCCCATAGTAATAATATTTATCATCTTCCAGATAACAAGGCTTAAGCTTTCGAAAACAGTGCTTTTCCGAATCCTTTTCGGACTTATCTACACCCTTGTGGGAATAACAATCTTCCTCACAGGCATAAACATGGGCTTTTCACAGGCGGGAAGCATAATCGGAAAAAGCCTTGCCGAAAACGAAGCATCGAGAAGCTGGCTTATCCCGATAAGTGCGGTAATAGGCTTTTTTGTCGTATTTGCCGAGCCTGCCGTCCACGTCCTGAACAAGCAGGTAGAGGACATCACAAGCGGCGCAATAACCCGCAAAATGATGATGGCGGGACTTTCCGTCGGCGTAAGCCTTTCGCTTGTGCTTTCGGTTTTACGTATTCTCACGCAAACAAGCCTTTGGTTTTTCATTCTGCCGGGCTTTGTGATTGCATTAGCTCTAACATTTTTTACACCAAAAATGTTCGTCGCAATCGCCTTTGACTCCGGAGGGGTTGCTGCGGGGACAATGGCGGCGGCATTCCTCCTGCCTTTTGCCAAAGGCATAAGCGAGGGAACGGGCGGCGACATAATGCTTGACGCATTCGGAATAATCGCCATGGTTGCGACTCTGCCCATTATATCAATACAGATTTTAGGAATAATATACAACATCAAGCTTAAGCATAACAAGCATATCGACGAACACACGCTTATTGACGGTGCAGAAGCAATACTCAGCGGCACGGAAGAAGCGCTTTCGGCGGAGAAGCTGGAGCTTCCCGACTTCGACGATTGGGGCAAAGAGCCAGATGAAAATACCGACAAGGAGAAAAATTCATGAACGAACAAACGGGCGGCTTTTGCCCGAATCTATTTATCATAATCGTTGACAGGGGCAAATCCGACAAGCTTGCCGAACACATGACGAAGCTCGGCTCGGGCATAAATGTTACTTTGCACGGAAAAGGCACTGCCGACAGAAAGCTTTTGTCCTATCTCGGGCTTGGCGAAGCGGAAAAGGACGTGCTTTTCTGCGCTGTTCCCCGCCATGTTTCGAAGGCTGTTTCCGAAAAGCTTGATACAGAGCTTTTTCTGAAAAAGCCGGGAAGAGGAATCGCCTTTTCCGTACCTATATCAAGCATTCAGCGAACCCTCTTTAATACAAACGCCGAGCACGAAAAGGAGAAACCTATGTCAGGCACAGAACACCAGCTTATTATAATAATTTCAAGCCAAGGCTATGCCGAGGAAATCATGGCGGAGGCAAGAAAAGCAGGCGCAACAGGCGGAACAATCATTCACGCCCGAGGAACAGGCGCTCAGGAAGCGGAGAAATTTTTCGGAATCTCAATTCAGGCCGAGCGTGAGCTTCTTCTTATATTAAGCAAAAGCGAACAGGTTAAACCTATTATTGACGCCGTTGAAAAAACGCATATAAATCAGGCGGGACTTCACACAATTGCAATAGCTCTGCCGGTAAGCGACGTTGCGGGGCTTGCGGAGTTTGATAAACACGAATAAAAATTACTGCGCAAGAAATTTGATTTTAAAATCACACTCATAAGCGATTTTCTGTCAGAAATTGCGCCATTATTTTTGTATTGTATGCAAAAACAATCCGCCGAGAACGGCGGATTAGCTTTGAAAGGATTATTTGCCTATGGAAAATAATCTCACCTGCTCGTTTTCGGGACACCGCCCCGACAAGCTGAGCTTTGGCTATAACGAGGAATCACCCGAATGTCTCCGCCTGAAGCAAGAAATTCTCTATCAGATAGAGCTTCTTATAAAAGACGGAACAAATTCTTTTTGCTCCGGAATGGCTCTCGGCGTCGATATGTGGTGTGCCGAGGCAGTGATAGAGCTTAAGAAAAAATATCCCGCCATAGAGCTAAACGCAATAATTCCGTGCAAGGGGCAGGAAAAGCGTTGGTCGGCAGAGCACAAAGCCCGCTATAACCGCATTTTAAGCGAATGCGAAAACGTGGTTTACATAGCCGCAGGTTATTTTAAGGGCTGTATGCTTGAGCGTAACCGCCGCCTTGTGGATTGCTGTGACGTGCTTCTTGCCGTTTTTGACGGAACAAGCGGCGGAACAAGCTATACCGTCAATCTCGCCTCCAAAAAAGGCAAAATAATAATCGTGATAGAGCCGAACACGCTTGAGGTTCTGCGACCGTAATTTATCCGCCGCAATGCGGCTTTGGATAAAGTTGCGGCGTGGAAGAATGCACTCTCCCACGCCGCTGCCATAACCCCTTAGGAGATGCCAAGCACCTCCGTCAAAGCCTGAAAGCTTCAAGCCTTGACGGAAATGCAAGGCATTTCCTTTTTTTGCGCAAATTTATATTGCACAAAAATCAGTTTTTATTAGTCTAAAGAAAATTTTTGCAGGATTTATACACAGCCCTGTGCAAGCATTGCTTCCGCAACTTTCAAAAATCCCGCTATATTTGCTCCTGCCGCATAATTTGTGCCAAGATTATATTCCTTTGCGGCACTTTCGCACGAACGGAAAATCGAACCCATAATGCCCTTAAGCTTTGCGTCAACCTCATCAAAGCTCCAAGCCTGACGGGAGGAATTCTGCGCCATTTCAAGACCCGAAACAGCCACGCCGCCTGCGTTTGCCGCCTTTGCAGGGCCGAAAAGGATACCGCTTGAAAGATAAACCTCAATAGCCTCGGGAGTTGAAGGCATATTTGCGCCCTCCGCAACAGCAAAAGCGCCGTTTTTGACGAGAATCTGCGCACTTTCCTTGTCAACCTCATTCTGCGTTGCGCACGGCAGGGCAATGTCGCACGGAACAGTCCATACGCCCTTGCAGCCCTCTGTGTAAACCGCATCGGGGTGATATTTAACATACTCGGAAATGCGCTTGCGCTCGACTTCCTTGATCCTCTTGACAAGCTCTACGTCAATTCCGGCTTCGTGGTAAATATAGCCATTAGAAT
>CAZYRV010000025.1:15226-20885 GCA_964649485.1 uncultured Oscillospiraceae bacterium
AGCTGAATAATCTTTTCAGCCGCATAAATCGCAACGTTACCCGAGCCCGAAACAACCACCTTCTTGCCCGAAACGCTCTTTCCGTTTGCCTTAAGCATTTCGTCAAGGAAATAGCACAAGCCATAGCCTGTCGCCTCGGTTCTGGTGAGAGAGCCGCCATAGCTTAAGCCCTTGCCCGTAAACGTGCCAGTGAACTCGTTTGCAAGGCGCTTATACTGTCCGAAAATATAGCCGATTTCTCTGCCGCCAACACCAATATCACCGGCAGGAACGTCACAGTCAGGGCCGACATGACGGAAAAGCTCAGTGACAAAGCTCTGGCAAAAGCGCATGATTTCATTGTCGCTTTTTCCCTTGGGGTCAAAGTCAGAGCCGCCCTTGCCGCCGCCCATCATAAGCGTGGTAAGACTGTTTTTGAAAATCTGCTCGAATCCGAGAAATTTCACGATTCCTATGTAAACGGACGGGTGAAAACGCAAGCCTCCCTTGTAAGGGCCAATTGCACTGTTGTACTGAACACGAAAGCCTCTGTTGACCTGAACATTTCCGTTATCGTCAAGCCACGGAACACGGAAAATAATCTGTCTTTCAGGCTCAACAAGTCGCTCTATCACGCCCTTATCGATAAATTCAGGGCGCTTTTCAACAACAGGCTCAAGACTTTCAAGAACCTCAGTAACCGCCTGAATAAATTCAGGCTCGCCGGAATTGCGATTCTCAACCCTCTTGAGAATCGCAAGCAGCTTTTCATTTGTAATGGACATGACTAATTTACTCCCTCTTAAATTAAATCGAAAAACCACGAATGTAAATTATAATTTGCAACTTCAAAAACAATATCTTGCAAATTAGTGCGAAAATTTACATTTTTTTGATTTTTTCTTGCACCGTCATTATATCACCATTTTTTTGAAAAATCAAGCCCTTTTTGCAAGTTTTAATAATATAAATTTCATACCACCGTTTTTTATAATGTTTTCATGTGTTTTTATTAATAATATTAAGTTTAGATGAGAAATAGTGAAATATTGGAAGCGGTTTTTTTCATTTTACACATGGTTGACTACCTAACACAAAAGTGTTATAATAAATGAAAGAAAAAATGCAGGAGAATTATGAAAAAAAAGACGATTAGATTCAAGCTTACGATGGCGGGCGTAAAGCTGTTGATAAAAACCATGAAGGCCCTCGGCAAAAATGCAACAAACCTGCCCGGAGAGGTCGCTTTGCGGCTTTGCCCCGACATTTTGTCAAGGCTTGATATGCCCGAAACAATTATCGGCGTGACGGGCACAAACGGCAAAACCACCGTGACAAATCTCATTGCCGACGCTCTGGAAAAAAACGGTTATGACTTCATAAGCAACCGTTTTGGCGGCAATATCGAAACCGGCATTTTATCCGCATTGATTGCCCAAAGCACAATTTCAGGCAAACCCAAGAAAAATATGGCGGTTTTAGAGCTTGACGAGAGAAGTGCAAACAAAATTTACCCTTATTTAAAGCCGGACATTCTCGTTTGCACAAACCTTACCCGTGATTCGCTTAAACGCAATGCCCATGCGGAATACATTTTCAATTTTCTCGAAAAATTTATCCCCGAAAAAACCAAGCTGATCCTGAACGGCGACGACATGATAAGCTTTCGGCTTTGCCCAGACAACAAGCGTGTCTATTTCGGCATGGACAAGCAGGACGGCGAAACAAGCATTCGTCGTGGGATAATCAACGACTTGCCTGTTTGCCCGCTTTGCGGCTCGGCGCTTGAATATGAATTTTTGCGCTATAACCACATCGGGCGTGGGCATTGCACAAAATGCGATTTTTCTTCGCCGAAAATTGATTATAACGTAAGGCTTCGTGACCTTGACAGCATGAAAATCGTCATGGAAAACCACGGTAAAACCGAGGAATATCGGCTTATCGGCGAGAATATCACCGACGCCTGCAACACGGCGGCGGCGGTTGCCGCACTTCACGAATTTGGCTTAACGGCCGAGCAGATTTCATCTGCGTTCAACAGTATAAAGCTTGTCGAAACACGCTTCACCAATGAAAAAATCGGAAATATTGAGGTAACAACCCACCTTGCAAAGGGGCAAAATCCCGTCGCCTGCTCGAGAGTCATGGACTTTGTCGCTTCACAGCCGGGAAACAAAGCGGTTATCCTCATTCTTGAGGATTATTATGAATCCCGCCATTCCTCTGAAAATGTTGCGTGGATTTATGAAACTGATTTCGAATTTCTAAATGTTGACAGCGTAAAACAGGTTATTGCAGGCGGAAAACGCTTTGCCGACTATGAAATACGAATGCTTTTCGCAGGTATACCGGAGGAAAAAATTGCCGTCTGCGAAAACGAGCTTGACACCGCAAAACAGCTTAGAATAAGCAATATCGACCGCATTTGCATTCTCCAAGACGTGTTTAATACCTTTTATCTAAAGAAAATCAAGGCGGACATTGCCGCAAAAATCGAGGAGGGGAATAAATGACGATTGAGTTTCTTTTCCCTGAGGTTTGCAGTCTTTTCGGCGACACGGGCAACATTGAGTTTATAAAACGAACATTTCATGACGAAAAAATAATCGAAACCCGCTTGAATGACGAACCTTTTTTTGTAAGCAACGACGTTGATTTTGTTTATATCGGTTCTATGACGGAAAGCACGCAAGAGCAAGTTATAAACAGGCTTTTTCCGCATAAGGAAAGGCTTTTAAGGCTTATTGACGGCGGAACTCACTTTCTTGCGACGGGAAATTCCGTTGACATTTTCGGGGAATTTATCGTGGACGACGACAAAAAAATTCCCTCTTTGGGGCTGTTTCCGTTCATCTCAAAACGCTTTATGATGAACCGTTACAGCGGGCTTGTAAGCGGTAAATTTGACGGCATAGAAATTGTCGGCTTTCGTGCGCAATTCGCCATGCACTACACCGGCGAGCCTGATAATTACGGCGGATTTTTCATCGAAACCGACGTCGGCTTTGGCATAAACCAAGAAAGCAAGCATGAAGGCTTTCGCAGAAACAACTTCATAGCAACAACAATTTTAGGGCCGCTTCTCGTGCTGAACCCGCTTTTTTCAAAGCGTCTTTTCGCCGAAATTGCGGGAAAAGAGGTCACTTTACCCTATGAGGAAAAGCTTTTTACCGCATACGAACGTCGGCTTGACGACTATGTTGCTGAGGATTAATACGAATTTCAAATTGAAATGCGTATCAAAAAATCTTCGCAAAAGCCATAGATTCAAGCTTTTACTCTATTTTTCATAGCATTTCTAATCGAGATTCAGTATAAATATTGTACAAAATTAAAACCGTCCGAAATCAATCGAACGGTTTTTTATTATGCAAAAATGCTTTCCTAATAAGAATTATTTCTTTCTCATAAGCCGCATAGCGTTGAATATGGCGATAATGGATACACCAACATCAGCGAAAACCGCCTCCCACATATTTGCAAAACCTAAAGCCCCCAAAATCTGCACGCCAAATTTTACAGCCAAAGCAAAAATTATGTTCTGCAAAACGATTGCTCTCGTGCTCTTTGCAATGCTTATCGCCGCCGTAACCTGCATGGGGTCGTCATTCATAAGCACGACGTCCGCCGCCTCAATCGCACTGTCAGAGCCAAAAGCTCCCATTGCGATACCGACATCGGCACGTGCAAGCACAGGCGAATCGTTGATTCCGTCGCCGACAAAGACGGTTTTTTCGCCGTCCTTTTGGCGGGATTGAATTTTCTCAATATAGCTGACCTTGTCCTTAGGCATAAGCTGTGCATGAACCTCGGTTATGCCAAGCTCTTTGGCGACACGCTCGCCGATTTCCATGTTATCGCCCGTAAGCATTGCGACGTCACAGCCCATGCTTTTAAGCGTTTTTATTGCGTTTTTGGAATTAGCCTTCGGCGTGTCCGCAATCGCAATATATCCGGCATATTTGCCGTCAACGCCGATATAAACACAGGTGTATGGGATAGACGGAAGATTTTGCCCCTCAAAAAGCTTTGTGTTTCCCGCAAAAATTTCCTTGCCGTCAAGCGTGACAGATATTCCTTTTCCAGCAATTTCTTTATAATCAGCAACACGGTTTTTATCGATTTTCCCGCCGTTTTTCGCATAAGCCTCACGGATTGATTCGGCAATTGGGTGGCTTGAATAAGCCTCGGCATGGGCGGCAAGCGTCAAAAGCTCGTCCTCTGAATAAAAGTCGGACTTGATTTCGCTTACGCTGAATTTTCCCTCGGTAAGCGTTCCGGTTTTGTCGAAAACAACTGCCTTTGCTCTTGAAAGAGCGTCAAGATAGTTGCTTCCCTTGACTAATATCCCCTTTTTAGAGGAAAGCCCGATACCCGCAAAATAGCTGAGCGGAACGGATATTACAAGAGCGCACGGGCAGGAAACAACAAGGAAGATAAGCGCGCGGTTAAGCCAGACGGTGAAGCCCAAATCCGTAAAAAACGGAGGGATAACCGCCACAAGCACCGCCGCCAGAACAACAGCGGGGGTATAATATTTTGCAAATTTCGTGATGAAATTTTCGGTTTTCGCCTTCTTTTCAACGGAGGTTTCGACAAGCTCCATAAGCTTTTTCGCCGTTGATTCACCGAATTCCTTGCTTACCTTTACACGAACCATACCGCTTTTATTTATACAACCCGACAAAATGTCGTCGCCCGCCTTGATTTCACGAGGCACGCTTTCGCCTGTTAAAGCGGAGGTGTCAATCGCCGTCGAGCCGCTTATAACCACGCCGTCAAGCGGGATTCTTTCACCCGGATAAATCTCGATTATGTCGCCGACACGGACTTCCTCGGGGCTTACCTTTACGACGTTACCGTCACGGTCAAGATTCGCAAACTCCGGAAAAATGTTAAGCAGGCTTTTTATGGATTTTCTGGAATTATTGACAGCCATGCTCTGGAAAAGCTCGCCGACCTGATAAAACAGCATAACCGCAACCGCCTCGGGAATTTCACCGATAATAATTGCGCAGACAGATGCAAGCGCCATAAGAAAGTTTTCGTCAAAAATTCTGCCCTTGGAAATATTTTTGAAAGCGCTCCACAAAACGGGATAACCTACCGCCGCATATGCAATAAGCAGGATAATGCTTTTCGCAATCTCGTTTAACGGCAGAAGAAGCCCAAGCGCAAAAAACACCGCCGAAACCGCAATCTGAATTATCTCCTTTTTATAGCCGCCCTCACCGCCGTGGTCGTGGTCATGGTCGTCATCGTCATGCTCGTGTTTATCATATTTTACTGCGCACGAGCCGTCGTCACAGTTCCCATAATCCTTATGGGTATGCGCTTTTCTGCCATCATGAGCCGAAACCGTAACGCCGTCCTCTATGCTGTCAACAAGGCTTTGCATAAGCGGAACAAGCTCTGCCTCGGCAAGCTCCTTAGAAAGCTCAAGACGAAGCGTCCTAGCCATAAAATTAAGCCCCGCCGACTTGATATAATCTTGTTTTTCCGCCTTTGCACGAATTTTTTCGCCGCAGTTCGCACAATCAAGCCCCTCAAGCAATAATACCTTTTCCATAACACACCTCATATTAATATTTGAGCAAGTATTCAAATGTTGTCGAAAGGTAAAAACCTGATAATAGCATTCCCGAAAAGCACTGAAAAACTCAATCAAATTCAGGAA
>CAZYRV010000025.1:20895-26744 GCA_964649485.1 uncultured Oscillospiraceae bacterium
TGTTACGGTTGCATTCAGGAAATATCAGGATTAAACCGCTATTCCATTATGTGCTCCATCGCATTGTTAAACACAAGGTTTACATGGTCGTCACTCAAGGAATAGTACACGACACGCCCCCGCTTTTCATACCGAACAAGCCGTGCCTGTTTAAGCAGGCGAAGCTGGTGAGAAATTGCGGAAACCGTCATATTTAACAGGGTTGCGATTTCGCAGACGCAAAGCGTCGATTTTGAAAGCGCATGGAGAATTTTTATCCTCGTCTGGTCGGCGATTGCCTTGAAGAAAAGCGAAAGCTGCTGATAGCTTTCTTCCTCAAGCATTTCCGCCGAAACCCTTTCGACAACGTCCTTGTCAACAGTAAATTCAGAGCAGGCGTATTCATTTTCCTTTTTCAAAACAGCACCTCATTTGAATAACTGTTCAACTATTAATAGTATAAAACAGTTTTGTTAATTTGTCAATAGTTTTTTACTTGTTTTTATTAAAAAAGTTGCTGAAAAAACCGCCTTTTTTAACTGGTAATTTCGGCGTTTCTTCCATATCCTCTTCAAAAAGATTCAAAATAAACGGTTTTTTAAGCAAATCGCCGCTTTTATCCTCAAGCAAATACGTCCAAAACTCCGTCGGAAACGGCACCTTAAAGTCGTCAAGGCTTGAAAGCTTTACAATTTTTTCAAGATACTCCGCCATAATTTCCTCGGTCTGCTCTGACATTTGCGAATAGTATTCCTCACAGGAAATATTATACTCCTCCGACGAGGATTTGCCGCCGACTTGGACAAGATGAATCCCCTCTCGAAGCGACGTAGAAAACTCTAAATAGTCGCTCCACACGTCGTTCATAACCGCCGCAAGAAGCTTTGCTTCAAGCGCTTCAAGCTTGTCCCTGCCGAACTTTTTCGAAGCTTTTTCAAAAAGCTCCGGCACGGTTTTTTCCCAAACCTGCGCATTCCGTTCGCCGTTTAAAAGGCTTGTCCTCGCCGAAAAAACAGCGTCACGGTGCTTTTCGCCAATCATGGTATATTTAAGAAGATTTTTCCTGTCGTCAAGCATATCGCCCTGCGAAATGCGCTGGATACGCTTGATTTCCTTAAGCAAAGCCGCATTTTGAACAGGCTCAAGGCTTTTTTCCTTGGGATAATTCCGCCCCGAAACAAGGCTTTTCAAGTCGTACGTCACGAAAATTTCATCGTCAAGCGCAACAAACATTCTGCTTTCGCCCGGCTCTCCCTGCCGCCCCGCCCTGCCGTTAAGCTGCTGGTTTATGCGGCTGCTTTCGCCCATAAAAGCGGAAATCACAAGCAAGCCGCCCTTTTCCATAACTGCGGCTTTGTTTTTTTCGTCAAAGCCGCCAAGCTTTATATCAACACCCCGCCCCGCCATGTTCGCCGAAACGGTTATTTTGCCGATATCGCCCGCATTTTTGATTATTTCCGCTTCAAGATTATCATTTTTAGCGTTCAGCACATCATGGGGAATATTTTTTTCGCTTAGCCTCTCTGAAAGCCACTGCCCCTGCGAAATGCTCTCCGTGCCGACAAGCACGGGTCTGCCGCTGTCAAAAGCGGTTTTAATCGCCGCAATAATCGCCCCCCATTTTGCCTCGGCATGAGTGAAAACCTCAGGCTCTCTGTCGATTCTTATACAAGGGCGGTGAGTGGGGATTTTCTCAAGCTTTAAGTCGTAAAGCTGATAAAACTCGTCCTCGGCGGACGAAGCCGTCCCCGTCATGCCGCAAAGCCTTTTATACCGCCGCAGATAAAACTGCAAGGCGATTGTTCCGAGAATTTTTCCCGTTCCGCTTGGAGAAAGCCCGTTGTAAAGCTCGACTGCCGTATGCAAAAAGCCGGGATAATGGCGGTTTTGCGCCGCCCTGCCGGTGAAGTCGTCTATAAGGCTTATTTTTCCGTTTTTTATAATATAATCCTTATCCTGCTTGAGATAATGCACAGCCTTCACGCAATCGTTAAGCCTTGTAAGCAGGTCTGTGTTTTCCTCATCATAAAGATTGTCGATTTTAAGAAGCTTTTCCGCCGCCTCTATGCCCTTATCCGTCAGATAAATCGAGCGGTTTTCCTCGTCAATCTCAAAATCGCCGTCAGTAAGCTTTTTCGCCGCCGAAAGCGCCCTGTCAAGCTCGCTGTCCTTTTCATATTCGCCCGCTGCGGCAATAACAAGAGGGATTCTTGCTTCGTCAATCATTATGCTGTCCGCTTCGTCAACAATCGCATAATCAAGCGGCGGCTGGACGATTCCGTCTGCACTTTCGCTTACGAAATCACGGAGATAATCAAAGCCCGCCTCCCTTGCCGTCGTGTAAAGCACCTGCGCCGAATACGCTTTTTTGCGCTCGTCAACAGACATATCCGACGTGATGCACGAAACGCTTACCCCGACCATGTCGTAAACAGGCTTCATCCACTCGAAATCACGGTGCGCAAGATAGTCGTTAAACGTGAGAAGATGCACCTTATGCCCGCATTTTGCCGCATAAGCCGCCGCAAAAACCGCCGCAAAGGTTTTCCCCTCGCCCGTCTGCATTTCGGCAATTTTGCCGTCGTCAAGCGCCGCCGCCGCCATAAGCTGTTCGTCATACGGCGTGATTTCAAGCACACTTTGCATTGCCGAAAAAACGCTTGCGAAAGCCTCTGCTCTGCTTGGCTTGTCCGATAATTCCACACCCTTTTGGGCAAGACTTTTTATGTCATCAATTTCTCTTTGTACATCTTTATCCATTTTTACGCTCCGAATCTTTTTCTTTATTATAACAGTTTGGCGGGCCTATGTAAAGGGTTGATTTTTATTTTTCACATGATTTGCAAGAAAAAGCATGGCAATCAGATTAGGAACAGCCATAAACCCGTTAAACAAGTCGGAAAGCTCCCAGACAAGCCCGCTTTGAATAACTGCGCCGCCAAAGGTCGCCATAATAAACAATATCAGATAAGGCTTTCTTGACCTTTCGCCAAAAAGATAAACCGAGCATTTCACACCGAAAACCGACCAGCCCGCCGCCGTACAGAGGGCGAAAAAGAAAACCGCAACGCTTACGAAAGCGCCCGCATATCCGCCGAAGGCTGATGAAAATGCAAAAACAGCAATGTTTTCCTCGGAAAGCCCGGAGCCTTGCGCTCCTGTCACAATAACGCAAAGCGCCGTAAGGGTACACATGACTATTGTATCCAGAAAAACCTGAAGCATAGCCCAAAGTCCTTGATTATGAGCATTATTTTGGCTTGTTGACGAGTGAATCATGACAGAGCTTCCAAGCCCCGCCTCATTCGAAAAAATTCCTCGCTTAAAGCCCCAGCTCATTGCCGTGAGAATGCCTGCGCCGCCGCCAAAGCCGATTGAATTAATGTTGAACGCTTGTTTGAAAATCAGGGAAAATGCCGCCGGAATTTCACTTATGTTGACAATAATAACCGCCGCACAGCCGATTATATAAACCGCCGAAAGCACGGGAATAAGCTTTTCCATAATAGCGCCAAAGCGCTTTATTCCCCCGAAAATAACGCTTCCCACGATAACCGCCGAGACAATCCCCACAACAATCGGCGGGGTATTAAAGCTTTTTTCCATGGAAGATGCGGCGGCGGAAACCTGAGCCATGCTCCCCATGCCAAACGACGCAAGAATACAGCTTATCGCATAAAGGCCCGCAAGTTTTGGCTTTTTCAGTCCATCTTTTATGTAATAACAAGGCGAACCGTCAAAGCTTCCGTCCTTGCTTTTCCGCCGGAATTTCATGCCGAGAACCGTTTCGCCATAAGCCGTCGCCATGCCGATAAATGCCGAAACCCACATCCAGAAAACCGCCCCCGCCCCGCCTAGAGCCACCGCCGCACCCACGGCGACAATGTTCCCCGTGCCAAGCGTCGTCGCCAAAGAAGCGGTGAGCGTTTGAAACGGAGATAGATTGCCGCTTTTCGTGTTATTGTTTCCGGAAAAAAGCGTTTCCCTGAACATAGAAACAAAGCCCCGAAGCTGAATCCCCCGTGTTATCCCCGTGTAAAGCAATCCCACGCCGATGAAAAGCACAAGCATGGGAAGCCCCCACAAAATTTCGCTGTTAATGAATGATACAAATTTTTCCATGCAATCCCCGCAAATTTTCTCAATGGGCTTGAATTTTTCCCGAAAGTATCTTATAATATTATCATAACCGCTTACGTTATAGTATATTGTAACGCAAGCCGCATTATGAAGGCTTTTCCGTTTTTGAGTGTGAACTGAATTGCGATTAACACAAGCACTCACCACGGTGCGGCGGATTGGGATTAAACGCCCTGCGTTTAGATTGGCTGACAAAACAGCGCCCCCGCCGCACAGCACAAGCCTTAGCAAGCACTCACCACGGTGCGGCGGATTGGGATTAAACGCCCTGCGTTTAGGGGGAAGTATGATTATTCTTGCAAGTAATTCACCGAGAAGAAAAGAGCTTTTGTCCGAGCTTGGAATAAATTTTGCGGTTGTCCCGCCGCACGGCGAGGAAATTTTTTCGAAAACCGCCCCGCCCGATGAAATCGTTGTTTCGCTTGCACGGGCAAAGGCGCACGAGGTTGCGCAAAACTATCCGCATGATATAATAATCGGGGCGGACACAATTGTTGTTCATGAAAAAAAGATATTAGGAAAACCCGAAAGCGCTGAAAATGCCGCTGAAATGCTTACGTCGCTTTCAGGAAAACAACACGCCGTCTATACGGGAGTCTGCGTCGTCAAAAACGGAGAGGAGTTCGCCTTTGCGGAAATGACAAGGGTTGAATTCTTCAAGCTTTCGCAAGAGGAGATTTCCTCATACGTCCAAACGGGCGAACCGCTTGATAAAGCAGGCGCTTACGGCATTCAGGGCAAAGGGAAGGTTCTTGTGCGGCGGATTGAGGGCGATTATTATAACGTCGTGGGACTTCCTGTCGCCAGACTTTGGCGGCTTTTGAAAAAACTCATGTAATTGGGGGAATTTTATGAAAATTTTGATCACAACCGATACCTATTCAACCTATATAAGCGGCGTCGTCACGTCAATCGGCAACCTTCGGGAAGAGCTTGAAAGCCTCGGCCATGAGGTGAGGATTCTCACCGTTTCCGACAACGTAAAAAACTACTATAAAGACGGCGTATATCACATTCGCTCGCTTCCGCTCAAGCTATATCCGAATACTCGCTTTCCGATTTCGTTCGCACGGGATTATCTTGAAGAAATAATAGAATGGCAGCCGCATATAATCCACAGCCAGTGCGAATTTTTCAGCTTTGAATTTGCCGAATACATTTCCCGATGGACGGGTGCGCCGATTGTGCACACCTACCACACGCTTTATGAGCAATACACAAAATATATATTAAACGGCAAGCTTATCACCCCCGGACTTCTCTCCGGCTTTATGAAAGAACGGCTTCGCAATGTCAAGGCAATCATTGCCCCCACTCCGAAAACCGAAAACCAGCTCCGCTCGTACGGGATTGAAAACAGGATTGAGATTATTCCGACGGGAATATCGCTCGAGCGCTTTCTCGGGCGCATAACCCCCGCCGCAAGAAAAGCAAAGCGCCGTGAAATCGGCATAGACGAAAACACACCGACGCTTATAAGCCTTGGGCGGCTTGGCTTTGAAAAAAACGTAAACGAGCTGAAGCGCCTTGCTTCTGCGCTCGACCTGCCGGCGCAGGATCACGAGGCACAGAAGCGGCGCGCAAGAGAAGAGCTTGAAAAGCAAACAAAAGAGCTTGAGCTTGGCGAAAGCGTGATATTTACGGGAATGGTCCCCTATGACGACACACCGATTTTTTATCAGCTCGGCGATTTGTTCGTCTGCGGCTCGACAAGCGAGGCTCAGGGTCTG
>CAZYRV010000026.1:0-5074 GCA_964649485.1 uncultured Oscillospiraceae bacterium
AAATTTCCTTGACGGCAACGCTTGCTTGCTCTTTTCGCCGATTTTGGCGTCAAAACTTCTCGGAATACTTATCTTTTGTTAAACAATATTTTTTCTTGCTCTGATTTTTGTGACGCTTAAATGTAAACGCTGGATTACTTAATATAATTGAAATTTAGCTAAACATATCCGCAAGATTTTACTTTAACTTTTTTTGTTATTTACTCATTCCGCTGCGAAAAAGCTCATAAATGCTCTTTTAATCATCACCTAAAACACCTCATCTTCCTCATTCTTATCATAAACAATGGTTGTATGCACTAAAACGCTCATAATAAACTAAATTTTTTATTACATATTGACAGTAAGCTTTAAGTTTGTTATAATAGTAATACTGATTAAAAAATAATCATTGTTTTTGCCTGATGATTATTATAATTCAATAATATTACATATAAAATAGCAATAAATTGCTTTTGTTGCCGATGTTTTTCTTTGTTTTAAGGCTGATGACTGTTTCAAATGGTTGGAAAGGTGGATATATGGTGTCTGTAAAGCATAAGTCTGCGTTTAAAAAAATAATTTCGGCGGCGGTTTGCCTTGCCATGCTCCCCGGTATATCTGGGGTTGCGCCGTCGGTTTTTGCCGAAACGCAAAATGCGGCAAACAGCGCAAGCTCTTCCTCGGAGGAGGGAATAAACGACAGCCAAATGTCCATCGTAAGCAGGGACAGCATTTACAGCGCCTATTACAACAAATATAAGGACACGGTCCGCCCCGACAGAGAAATTGTAATCGAAGCGCAGAGCCATACCCGTGTCGAAACAGGCGGCACAGCTGTCATCACCGACGAAGCGTCCTATAACGGCATCGATAATGTTGTGCTTTGGGAAAACGAAGGCGGCACAATCGAGTGGGAATTTGACGTCGCCGAAACAGGAATTTATAATCTTGAAATGTTTTATCACCCCATTGCGGGCAACACGACGACAATTGAGATAGAGCTTGCAATCGACGGGGAAGCGCCGTTTGACCAAGCGAATTACCTTACCCTTGACAGGTATTGGAAAAACGAGCACGAAATTCAGGCGGATTCTAAGGATAACCAAAGCCGTCCTCCGCAGGTCGAATATGACACATGGCTTACATATCCCATAAAAGACAAGGACGGAATCTATAACGAGCCTTACTTTTTCTATTTGGAAAAAGGAAAGCACACGATTTCGCTTACATCTATAAAAATGCGCATGGCGCTTAAATCTCTGCGCTTTTACAACTCTGACGAGCTTGTTTCCTATGAAAGCATCAAGCCGACACAGGAAGAGCTTGACAATACCCCCGCCATTGCCGACGGCAAGGCAATCCTTGTCGAGGCGGAAAACGCCTCGTGGAAAACCTCCTCCGTCCTTTATCCGACAAAGGAAAAGGGCGATTATCTCGCAAGCCCCGCAAACCCCGTCAAGGAAAGATATAACACCCTTGGGCTTGACACGTGGAATAAATCAACGCAGACGGCGACGTGGAAAATTATTGTTCCCGCAGACGGCTATTACAGCATAAATATGCGGGCGCGGCAAAACACGATGAGAGGCTTGTTTTCAAACAGGCGGCTCTATATTGACGGAAAGGTTCCGTTTGATATTGCCGACAATATCCGTTTTAATTACAGCACAGACTGGTATACACAAGAGCTTACTGACACAAGCGGCGACACCGCCTATATATATCTCACGGCGGGCGACCATGAAATTTCCCTTGAGGCGACACCGGGCGACCTCGGCGAAACCATGCAGCGCCTTGACGACATTGTCTACGAGCTTAACTATTATTACCGCCGCATACTTATGATTACAGGCCCGACGCCGAACGCTTATCAGGACTATAACGTACATAAAAAAATCGATAATTTCGATGAAAAAATGCAGGAGCTTATCGACAAGCTTTACTCTGAAAAAGCCTATATCGAGCAGTATACGACGACAGGCTCTGAAGCGGGCGCACTTGAGGCAATGGCGGTTATTATCCAGAGAATGAAGGATAAGCCGAGAAGAATCCCCCAGATGCTTGAATCTTTGCGCCTTGCGATTGCTTCTGTTTCGGCTTGGATGAGAGATTTCCGAAACCAGCCGCTTGAGCTTGACTATATCGAGCTTAAGACCGTTCATGATGAATACCGAAACGCTGACGGCAACTTTTTTGAAGCGCTTGCTTTCGGCGTAAATGCCTTTGTCGGCTCTTTCTTCGAGGATTATAACAACATTTCCGACTCAGGCGACGAAGCTCTTAATGTCTGGATTTCTCTTTCACGTGACCAAGCAACAATCGTAAAAGAGCTTACTGAATCAACCTTTACGCCGACCTATGGCATAAAAGCGTCAATAAACCTTGTCATCGGCACGGTTTTAGAGGCGACGCTTGCGGGAAAAGGCCCTGATATTTCGCTGTTTTTGGGCGGCGATTTCCCCGTAAACCTTGCGGCGAGAGATTTAATCGTTGATTTGACGCAATTCCCCGATTATGATGAGGTTTCAAAGCGGTTCACCTATGAATCGCGGCTTCAGTATGCCTATACAAAGGACGAACACATGGGGGTTTACGGCTTGCCGATTACGCAGACCTTCCCGATGCTTTTCTACCGAAAGGATATACTAAGCGAGCTTGGCTATGACGAGCCGCCCGAAACGTGGGACGACCTGTTCACCATGCTTACCGACCTCCAGCGCAAGCACCTTTCAATGGGACTTATCCTCCCCGCAAACGTTACGTCGCAGATTTTCGACCCCGGCAATACCTTTGCAATGCTCATGCTTCAGACCGGTCAGAATTTCTATAACGAGGATCAGTCGGCGACAACCTTCGATACCCCCGCCGCACTTGAGGTTTTCAAAACGTGGACGGAATTTTACACTAACTATCGTTTTGACAAGGTTTACGATGCGTTTTCACGGTTTAGGACGGGCGAAATGCCGCTTGTAATCCAAAGCTATACCTTCTATAACCAGCTTAATGTCGCCGCTCCTGAAATTAAGGGCTTGTGGGATTTTGCGGTTGTGCCGGGGACGGTTCAGTCGGACGGAACGATTTCTCATGCGGTAAACTCTGCCGGCTCTGGTGCGGTTATCTTCAACAAGGTTAAAAACAAAGAAGATGCATGGAAGTTTATAAAATGGTTTACCAGTACCGAAACACAGGTCGAATATGGAAAAACACAGGAGGCTGTTATGGGGCCGATGGGACGCTTTGACGCGGCGAACCTTGAGGCGCTTCCAAAGCTTTCATGGTCAACCTCCGAGTATGAAAAAATTGCGGCACAGCAGGCACAGCTTAAGGAAATTCCGATTATTCCCGCCTCGTATGTAGTCACAAGAAACGTCAACAACGCTTTCCAATCGGTTATAAACCTGAACGACAACCCTCGCTTTGTCTTTACGAAATTCAATGAGGACATAAACAGGGAAATAGAAAGAAAACGCAAAGAGCTGGGACTTGACGACTAGCCAACGCAATAGGAGGTATCACCTTGCCGGATAAAAGCAAACCGATGTATATTGAGGACAATAAATTCAAATATACGCTTCGGGAAATGAAAAAGAACGCAAGCGTCTATGCGCTTATTGCGCCGTTCTTCATTCTGTTTTTCACCTTTACGGTCGTTCCTGTCGTCATGTCGCTTCCGATGGGCTTTACAAACTTCAACATGGCGCAGTTTCCTAAGTTTGTCGGGCTTGAAAACTTCTATGCCTTGTTTTTACAGGACGACGTTTTCCTGACGGCAATCCAGAACACGCTTGTTTTCGCCGTAATCACCGGCCCGCTTAGCTATTTCATGTGCTTTATGCTTGCGTGGGCGATAAACGAGATGCCCGGCTATTTAAAAACGATTTTCACGTTTTTGTTTTACGCTCCGACGCTTGCGGGAAATATCTACACCACATGGCAGCTTATTTTCTCGGGCGACACCTACGGCATACTGAATGCGTGGCTCATGAATATGGGAATCACAAACGGCGCAGTCCAATGGCTTACCGACCCGAATTATATCATGATGTCAATAATCGTCGTACAGCTTTGGATGAGCCTTGGGGCGGGCTTTTTGGCAATCCGCGCGGGGCTTCAGGGAATTGACAAATCAATGTACGAAGCGGGCGCAATCGAGGGAATCAAAAACCGTACCCAACAGCTTTTATACATTACAATTCCAAGCATGGGCCCGCAGCTTTTGTTTGCGGCGGTAATGCAGATTACGGCATCGTTTACGGCGGGCGACGTCGGACGGTTCCTCACCGCCTTCCCAACCGTAAACTATGCCGGACATACGATAATGACGCACGCCTTTGACTATGGCTCTATCCGCTTTGAGATGGGCTATGCCTCGGCGATATGCTTTGTGCTTTTCATCTTCATGCTTTTGATGAATTCAATGATCAGAAAAGCGCTTGCGAAATATATTTCGGATTAGGGGGGAGAAAAATGCCTGCAAAAGCTTCTAAAATCAAGAAAATACGCGGAAAGCAAAGGCGCAGATACAGCGGCTCGCTCTGGGGCGACATTCTCCTGTTTACCCTGCTTATTCTGCTTGGCTCTTTTATGATATTCCCGATTTATCTGTCAATTGTGCAGTCAATCAAGCCGCCTGAAGAGCTTTTGCTCTTTCCGCCGAAAATGTATGCGGTCCAGCCGACGGTTTCAAACTTCCGTGACATGATGAAGATTGCCGAGAATATGCGTGTTCCCTTCTCCCGCTATGTTGCTAACTCGGTTTTAATCGCCGTCGTCGTCACAGGGGTACAGCTTTTGTTTGCATCATCGGCGGCATATGCGCTTGCAAAGGTGAATTTCCCCGGCAAAAATTTCTTAAACAAGATGATAACCGTTGCGCTTTTGTTTACAAGCACGGTTTTGTTCATCATGCAATATCTCGTCCTTGTCGGACTTCACCTGATTGATACATATTTCGCCCTCACGCTTCCGTTTATCGCAACGCCCATGTCGCTTTTCTTGATGAAACAGTTTATGGGGCAGATTCACGACAGCATGATTGAGGCGGCAAAGCTTGACGGCGCAAGCCATTTCCGGATTTGCTGGCAGGTCGTCA
>CAZYRV010000026.1:5084-11880 GCA_964649485.1 uncultured Oscillospiraceae bacterium
CCTGGCTTACGCTTATTATTTTTGCGTTTCAAAGCGCATGGCAGATTACGGGCTATGCCTTTGTATATAAGGAAGAGCTTAAGCCGATTCCCACGGTTCTCCAGCAGATAAACTCATCGGGAAGCGTCGCCCGTGCGGGCGCAACGGCGGCGACAGTCGTCATCATGATGATACCGCCGATTATAATGTTTTTGATTGCGCAAAGCAACGTCATAGAAACAATGGCTCAGTCAGGCATCAAGGACTAAGCGGAATTTTCCGGAAAGGGTGATATAATGTCAAAGATGAAAAAGCTTGCCGGAATTTTCGGTGCGGTGCTTATTTGTACGACCGCCGCCGTTCCCGCCGCCTCTGAAGAGCCGTATGAGGGCTATTTGTACGACTGGTGGGGCGACCCGATTCCGTCGCAGATGGGCTATGTCACGGACAGACAGGTGACGGGAAATGACCTCGGTGTCGAAAGCTTTAAAGAGCCGAACGATATGTGCATTTCCAAAAGCGGCGATATGTATATTCTTGACACGAATTTTATGGCGGCAAGCGGCGGAAAAGGCAGAATAGTCAAAACAAGTCCGGATTTAACAACAGTTTCCGCTGTGTATGACAGGCTTGATTTAAGCGGAATGAGCGATTTTCTTGCCGCACAGAAAAAACGGCTTGACAGCGGCGAAATCACACAAACGGACTATTCCCGCATTTCAAACGAGGTTTTCGGCGCACCAAGCGGGCTTTATGTTGATGAGGACGACATTTTATATGTCGCCGACACGGAAAATGACAGAATCCTCCGTGGAAATCAGGAAAAAGCCGCCGACGGAACGCCGATTTACAAAATCACACATATTTACATTCGCCCGACGCCCGACGTCTATGACTCAACCTATTCGTTTAAGCCGAACAAGGTTTTGGTTGACAAGGCGAAAAATATTTACGTCAACATCAAGTCCGTTTCCGAAGGGGCGATTATGTTTGCGGAGGAGGGCGCTTTCAGCGGCTTTTTCGGCGCAAACCGTGTTCAGGCGACGGCGGAGGTAATCGCCGATATGTTCTGGCGGGAGGTTTTGACGGAAGAACAGCTTACCGCCCGAGGCAGAAACGTTGCGGCGGAGTTTACAAATTTCGATATTGACGAAAAGGGCGCTATCTATACAGTAACAGAGGTTAAATCCGTTGAAACCGACGTTTTGAAAAAGCTTAATCCTGCCGGGCAGAACATTTTTGAGGCGGTCGGCTATTCCGACTATACCTTCGGCGATTTCGAACAGCCCTACTATCTCGGCACACAGTATACCTCGTCTATTGTTGACGTTGACGTTTCGGACACAGGAATTATAAACCTCATGGATTACAGCACGGGGCGCATTTTCCAGTATGATGAGGAATGCACGCTTTTGTTTGCTTTCGGCGGCGGCGGAGTTGAAGAACACCGAAACACGAACCAAAAAGGGCTTGTGCAGATGCCGACGGCGATTGAAAGCCAGGGCAACTATATTTACGTGCTTGACGGCCGCAAAAACAACATCACCGTCTATCGTCAGACGGAATTCGGCGCACTTGTCCACGAAGCAATGGATATGTTTAACGACGGCAGATATGCCGAATCTATGACTGTTTGGCAAGAGGTTCTGCGCCGTGACAACAGCTATTGGTTTGCGTATGTCGGCATGGGAAACGCCTATCTCCAGCTTAAAGAATATGACAAGGCAATGGATTATTTTTACATGAATTCACGCGGCGGCTATAACCGTGCTTTCAAATATTTCCGCCTTAATTTTGTCCGTGACAACTTTAATATTATTGCGGGAGTGATTATTCTTATACTCGCTGTATATTATGGCTTGAAGTTTTACTTTAAGCATAAAAAGAAAAAGGCTCTTGCCGCAAAAAAGCTTAAGGGAGGGACGGCATAATGAGGTTTGACTATAATTTTCCAAGCTGGCAGTGGCCGTTTTACATCATGCGCCACCCCTTTGAGGGCTTTGAGGATTTGCGCTGGCAAAAAACCTATAACGCCCTTTCCGCAACCCTTATAATTTTCGGACTTTTCATAATGGAGGTCCTGAACAACACAACGGCGCCGTTTTTACACAGGTATCTGCGCTCTCGCCTGTACAATGTTATCCCCGATTTCAGCTCTACAATCATACTTTTTCTTGTGTGGGTTCTGGCGAACTGGGCAATCTGTACGCTTTTTGACGGCGAAGGCACGATGAAAAGGATATACTGTGTGACGGGCTATGCTTTTTTGCCGATGCTTCTCGGAAAAATCCTCATGTTCGGGCTTTATTTCATTCTCGGACGTGACGAGGACGGCTTTCTCTTTTTCGTTGACGTGCTTTCAAGCTGTTGGTCATACCTCATGCTTTTCACCGGCATGAAAACCGTTCACCAGTTCACCCCGATGAAAACCCTGCTTTTCATTTTGCTTACGGTTGGCGCAATGGCGGTTATTCTCGTGCTTCTCGTCCTGCTTGCCTCACTTTTCCAGCAGGTTTATCTCTTTGTTTATTCAATTTTTACAGAGCTTTTAATCCGTTTTCCGAAAATTTCGCCGATTTCGCTCGGGCTTATATTTGCGGCGGTGTTTATCGTGATAATCGCTGTTATTGTCGGGCTTGTAAAGCTCGGCGACTATCGCAATATGAAAAAAGAAGAAAAGCTTCTCATGGCTTCGGGCAAATAAGCCCTTTCAAACTGAAAATGGTGGTGTGATATGGTACTCAAAAAGAAATTTGCGCTTTGTGCGGCTGCGTTTTTGACGGCGGTCGGCTGTACGACGGCAAGCCTTTCGCTTTCCGCCGCACCGCTTGTCTTTGCCGAAAACGATGCGGCTGTCGAGGAAAACACTTCGTCAGAGCCTGTCGCTGACGTTCCCATGACCGAAACGGTCACCGAGGAAAGCGCCCTTGCGCAAATGAAGGAATATGCAAGGACGGAAAAGCTTTCCCTCTATCTAAATGAGGAAACCCTCACCTTTGCCCTCAAAAATAATGAAAACGGCTTTGTCTGGTGGAGCACACCGTACAACGTCGAGGACGACCAGATTGCAAATGAGCTTCAGAAAAGCATTTTGCGCTCGTCACTGCTCTTTAACCAGAACACAAAGCAGGCGACAAACCTGAACACCTATTCGTCGTCGGTAAAAACAAAGCGGTTTAAGCTTGAGCCGATTGAAAACGGCTTTAAAGCAACGTTTACCCTTGGTTTTACAGACGAGGACGTTGACGTGTACCTGCTTGTTTATCTTGACGGCGACAGGCTTTCGGTTGAGATGCCGATTAAGGATATTGTCGAGGCGGACACCTTAAATTCGTCGCTTATCACGACGACGCTTCTGCCGTCCTTCGGTGCGGCAGACCTTGAGGACAGCGGCTATTTTGTTGTTCCGGACGGTTCGGGCGCTGTCATTGAGTTTAATTCGCCGAATTATGCCTCATATCAGGATTATGCCGCCCAGCTTTACGGAAGCGACGACGCAATCGGCAAGCTGTATGCCGAGGGGAATTATCAGACGGCAAGCCTCCCCGTTTACGGCATTGTAAAGGATAAAAACGCTCTTGTGGTTGTTGCGGAGGAGGGCGACGCACAGGCGACGCTTCGTTCGTCGCAAAGCCGCAAAAACAACACCTCATTTAACATGGCGTATTTCGAGTTTTTGCTGCGTTCGTCCGACAATTACAAAATCGGCAACCGTTCTGACCTTACCGTCGTCGAAAACGGAAAAATCAAGCTTGAAAATATAAAGGTAAGCTATTACCCGATAAGCGGCGACAACGTTTCGTACGTTGATGTCGCCGACACGTACAGGGATTATCTGATAAACGAAAAAGGGCTTACGAAAAAGGCGGACTCCGGCACAGCGCCTATGGGAATTACGCTTCTGGGCGGCGAAAACATGAAACGCTCTGTTGTGGGCATTCCCGTAAACGTCCAGACGGCGGCGACGACGTTTGACCAAGCGAAAGAAATCCTCACCCTGCTCAAGGAAAACGGCGTTGACAGCATGATGGCTTTATATGACGATTTCAGCAAGGCGGGCATAACAATGCGGATTCCTTCAAGCGCCGACTATGCCTCTGTTCTCGGCGGCAAAAAGGACTTTACGGCGCTTCTTGACTATTGCGCACAAAGCAACGTAAGGCTTGCGCCGTCCGTTGAAATTATGGAGTTTAAAAGAAGCGGAAACGGCTATTCCCTGACGAATAATGCGGCTTTCCGCATCACAAAATCCTATGCGATTCAGCTTCCCTTCGAGAGGGCTTTCGGCACGGAGGATTTAGACAGGGAAACATGGTCGATTATGTCGCCTGTTTATTTCAGCGAAATTTTAGGAAAGGTTTCGGACAGCTTTGTAAAGGACGGAATTGATTCTATCTCCCTCGGAAACGCAACAACAAAGCTTTACAGCGACTTCGGCACAAAGGAGGTTTCGCGTGAAAAGGCGAAAAATCTTCTTGCTCAAAGCTATGCGCAGATGAAAGAAAAGGGGCTTTATATTGTCGCAGACGGAGCAAACGGCTATGCCCTGCCTTATGCTGATTTTATTGCCGACATACCGACGTCAAGCAGTAAATACGACACCGTAAGCTATGACATACCGTTTTATCAGATGGTTATTCACGGTTATATTCCATATACGACGACGGCGATTAACAAAAGCGCCGATTCCGACAGGGATTTGCTTCTCGCAATCGCAAGCGGCTCGCAGATTCATTATGACTTTATGTACGAAAACCCCAACCTTTTTGCAACCTCCGACTATGAAAAATATTTCTACGCAAATTATGCGGGCTGGATTGAAAAGGCGGCGGGAGAATATAAGCTTGTTCGGGATTTAATCGCCCCCGTAAGCGACCAGAAAATCGTCGGCTATGAGATGCTGTCACGTGACGAAATCAAAACGACCTACGAAAACGGTACTGAAACCTATGTGAATCTGAAAACCCTTGAAATAAAAATAAACGGTGTTTCCGTCAACTATGGCGATTACGGCTTGAAGGGAGATGAAATCAATGGATAAAAAAATCTCCGAAAACGGCGAAATCATCGAGGCTGCGGCGGAAAGCGGTGTTAATGCTGAATCGGCGGAAAACAAAGCCAAAACGGTTGAAACAGCGGAAAATGCTAAACCAGAAATCATTGCCGAAACAGAAAAGCCCGCAAAGCCGTCGGCAAAGGCAAAGAAAGCGGTTCACAAAACGGCATCGGCGGCGCTTTTAAACCTTGAAGATGAAGAGGTTGATATCCGGAGGCAGAAAACCCATGTCAGACGGCAGATCAAAACCGCAAAGCTTTCCTACGAAACAAAGAAAAAGCTTTACGGCTATGGGTTTATTTCAATATGGCTTATCGGAATCATCTGGCTTTTCATTTTCCCGCTTATCACCTCGCTTCAATATTCCTTAAGCGAAACCGCAATCGTTGACAAAAAGACGGCGCTTACCGTCGGAATGACGACGGCAGGCATTTATTTAAAGCCGATCGGCTTTCAAAACTATATCGATGCGTTTCAAAAGGACAGAAACTTTGTCCCCGTGCTTTCAGAATCGCTTCTCGATATTTTGCCGAAAACGATTATTATATTGATTTTTTCGATGTTCATTGCGGTTATATTAAACCAGAAATTCCGTGGGCGGACACTTGCGAGGGCAATCTTCTTCCTCCCCGTGCTTATCGCAACAGGACCTGTTATTTCCGTGATAAACGGCGACCTTGTCGCCCAGCAGGGCGTTGCAAGTGCGGCGCAGTTCAGCTCTCTTTTTAAAACCGATTTGGTAAGCGAGCTTTTGACCTTTCTCGGAATTTCAAACATAAGTCAGACCTTTGCAAACGAAATGTCGGATATGGCGTCAAGCGTGTTTAACCTGATCTGGAATTCGGGCATACAAATATTGATTTTCCTTGCGGCGCTTCAGAATATCCCGACCTCGGCAAAAGAGGCGGCAAGCATGGAGGGCGCAACGGCATGGGAATTTTTCTGGAAAATAACTTTCCCGTACATAAGCCCGATGATTCTCGCAAACCTGATATATACGGTTATTGACGCATTTGTAGACCCCGACAATAAAGTCATGGAAATCGTCCTGCAACAGCCCGAAAACTTCCGGCACGGCTATGGTGCGGCGCTTTCGTGGATTTATTTTGCGATTATTATTGCGGCGCTTGCGATTGTTGCGGGGATAGTCAATAAATTTGTTTATTATGAAGTGGACTGAAAGGAGGAGAGAACTTGGCAGACAAGGATTTTAACGAAATTAGAGATGAAAATATTGCCGAAACGTCCGACGAGCTTTTGGACGGCGCTCTCCTCGACGAGCCTGTTCTGGCGACTACAGAGGAAATCGCAAAGACGATTGCCGACATAAACGACGAGCCAAAGCAGAAAAAACGCTCTGGCAGACGGTTTCTCATGGCGGACAGCCGCCTTACCGTCAAGCAGATTTTCAAAAAATATAAAAATGCAACAAAGGACGAGCAAGCGCTCTACCGCTATGTTATGGTGCGGAAGGTTACGTCAAAGGGCTGGCCGCTTTTGCGATTTTTCATCGTTTTCGGACTTGCATTTGTTGTAATGTACCCGATTTTGTACATGATTTCAACCGCAATCCGTCCGCAGGAGCAGATGAACGACCTCACAGTCATGTGGATTCCGACGGAAATAAGATGGGAAAACTTCACCGAAACATGGGCGGCGCTCTCCTATCCAAGCACAATCGGCACGACCCTCATGCTTAACATTGTTTCGTCGGTGCTTTCGGTTGCGTCGTGCGCACTTACGGGCTATGGCTTTGCTAGG
>CAZYRV010000026.1:11925-16639 GCA_964649485.1 uncultured Oscillospiraceae bacterium
TTTTGTTCTGGCTGGTAATAATGCAGATTATTGTTCCGCCGCAAATTTTGCTTTTTCCGCAGTATTTTAACTTCCGCTATTTCGATATTTTCGGAATATTCAACGCATTAGGCGGCGACACGCTTAACCTCATTGACACGCCGTTCGTAATGTACATTCCCGCAATTTTTGCAAACGGAATCAGGGCGGGGCTTTTCATACTGCTTTTCAGGCAGTTTTTCAAGGGGCTTCCGAAAGAGCTTGAAGATGCGGCATATCTGGACGGCTGCGGCCCGTTTGAAACCTTTGTGAGAATAATGGTTCCGAATGCGTCAAGCTCGTTCTTAACCGTTTTCATCTTCTCAATCGTGTGGTACTGGAACGACTATTATAACAGCACCATCTTCTTCAACAAGACAAGGACGATTTCCGCTGAAATCGCAGGCATGGCGGCATCTTTCCCGAGGCTTATCCTTGGGCAGGACGTCCCCGCACAAAGCGTTTTTGTGTGGATGCAGGAGGGCTGTATACTGGCGATTGCACCGATTATAATAATGTATATTTTCCTCCAGAAATATTTTACCGAGGGCGTCGAACGCTCGGGTCTGGTTGGATAACAAAACCCGCCGTTTTCACAAACGGCGGGTTTTTTACGAAAAAACGTGTAAGCAACAGGTGATATTAGCTTTCAGCAGCGGTTAATCTGTGGAAAAACAGCGCATTTTCAAGCCGCTCTAATTCTCAAAAAATCCGAAAGCCTTATCCTTAAACCTGTAAAATCCCTTTGCCGAGCGAACAATGATAAATGCGGCGGCAAAGCCGAAAAAGCACGCAAAGGCGGCAAGCGAAATTCCGCCGAAAAGCATTGCGGCGGGCGGAAAATCAGAAATAAAAATCGTTGTCCCCGTAAACAGGCGGACAAGCCCCGCAACTGCCGCAAAGCCGCCGATTCCCGCACAGGCGGGTGAAAGCAGGGCAAGCGTAAGCACGGCACAATAGCAGGCGGTGAAAAAAATCGCTCCGCCCGCAAAATAACAATAGCCTAACAGTTTTCGCAATAGCTTTTTCATTTTGTAATCGCCTTGCGTGAGGTTAAAAATTCAATCGCCCGCTCAACCGAGGTGCGGACGTGCTCCATCTCCGGCTTGTGAAGCTTGCCTGCGTTGCGATAGTCAAAGCTGTCGCAAAACTCTGCGACGTCGCTGTTTAAGGCGTAAAGATACTTCTCGACAAGCGTGTCGGTTGCTTGCTCGAAGGCTTTGAGGTCGCCCTTCTGAAGCTTTGTCTGCGCCCTTTGCATAAGCAGATTATAATGCGGAACACAGATAAATTCCTGCTCGTTATAAAGCGTGCGGAAAGTAGGCACGTCCTTGAACATGGTAAAAACCGTTTCGAGCATACGGTCGATTCCCCAATCGGTTTTTTCGCAGATAAAGCAGGTGTTTTCTATTTCAGAAGCCTTTTTTGCCTTAGCGTTTTTCGAAAAAAACAAACCCTTTTTCTCGAAAATTTCCTGCCGCATAAGCGCAAGATGACTGTTGAGCATAAGCCCGAGCGAAAGGCGGTTATTTTGCTTCATAAGCTCGTTATAGTGGTAAGTGCAAAAGCCGAGAGCGTTTGTTTCCTGCCGCACGTCAGGCTCCATCATCGCCGCACCCATTATGTATTCGGCGATATGATTTTCCACATTGTCACGCATACGGCAAATCGGACAGCCGCATTTCGGCTCGAACACCTCGTTTATCGGTATGGTAAGCAGGCTTTCCCTCATGAATAAATCCTCCCATATCTTTCACTTGTATTAATATTAATATTGTAGTATAATTATTGAAAATAATCAAGTGTTTTCGACAAATAAAGGAGATTCGGCATTGAAAAATGATATTTTTTTGCAAAGCAACGGCATTTCGCTTGAAAAAACGTTGTTCTGCGGGCAGGCTTTTCGGTGGGAACGAACAGGCGGCGGCAAATTTCAAGGCTTTGCGCTTGACAAATATATTGTTGTTTCGCAGGAGGAAAACGGCATAATTTTACATAATGCTGATGAAACGGAAAAAGCTTTCTGGAGCAACTATTTCGATATTCAGACCGATTATGGGGCAATTTACGGCGAGCTTTCGCAGGACGAAACAATGAGCCGTGCAATCAAAGCCGCTTCGGGAATCCGTATTTTGCGGCAGGACGGCTTTGAAGCGCTTATAAGCTTTATCATAAGCCAAAACAACAACATAAAGCGCATTTCGGGAATTATTTCCCGCCTTTGCGAAACCTTCGGCGAAAAAACCGCAAACGGCTTTGCTTTCCCAACGCTTAAAAGGCTTGCGAAAGCTAATGAAGAAGCATTTGCGCCGCTTAGGGCGGGCTTTCGCACACGCTATCTCATGGACGCGGCAAGGCTTATTTCAAGCGGGGAAATCAAGCTTGAGGAAGTCGCCAAAATGGACACGGACACGGCACGTGCCGAGCTTATGAAAATAAAAGGTGTGGGGATAAAGGTTGCGGACTGTGCGCTTTTGTTCGGGTTTTACAGGATTGACGCTTTGCCCAAGGACGTCTGGATAAAGCGGGCGCTTGCTGAATTTTATCCCGACGGGCTTCCGCCTGTTGTGGAAAAATACGCAGGAATAGCACAGCAGGTTTTGTTTGAGTATATAAGGACACGAGAAAAAGCAACGGTTTAGTTTTTGCTTTGCTTGCTTTTGTGCTTGATTAACAAAAATTATAATCAAAAACGCTTAATTTTATCGGATTAATACTTAAAATATGATTTTTTAGCTAAAAAACAGTTTTGTATTAATCATAATGAATAAAAAATTCGTTAATATTTATTCAAAATGTACATTGATTTTTTATTAAATTTTTGTTATTCTTATAAGTGAAGATTGTCTGTATTTTCAGACATACTGTCCAAAAATCAAAGCTTAATTTAAGGAGGAGATTCCTATGAAACTCAAAAAGCTCTCTGCACTCACTCTTGCCGGCATAACCGCCGCAGCAATGGCAATCCCCGCAAGCGCAACATCGGCAATCGCAATTGCAGATGTTCCTGCCGCTACATATTCGGTTGGAATTTACGAAGTAACAAGCTCTGACTTTACTGTTCCCGCAGGCGGAAACAGACTTTTGTTTGACGACAACAACGTAATTATGCGCATTCCCGGCGGCACGCCCGTAAACGACGACTATACCACTGCTCTCCAGCAGAACGCAGAGCTTTGGAACGCTGTTGACAGCGTAACAGTAAGCTTTATCATCACCTGCACAGACACAGACCTCTCAGCGGGCGAACTCGTAAACTGGACAAACGCTTATATTCAGGGCGGAAACGTTGACGGTTGGGATTGGAAATCTTTTGATTATATCACAGAAGAAAATCCATACGAATTCGGCAAGGAATACACAGTTACATTTGATATCGCAAGCTATCAGGCAAACTGGAAGGGCGGACTTCTCAAGTTTGGTATTGCTGTCGGAAACAACGACATCGACGATCACAACTATCACATTGAATTCACAGGTTTGTCCGTTGAGGGCGACCAAGCTGTTATTGATACATACACAGCAAAGGCTCAAGAGCTTGTCGCTGCTGCAACAGGCACAGACACAGCTCCCGCTGAAACAGACGGCGAAACAACAACTTCTCCCGAAACAGGCGTTGAGGGCGTTGCGGTTTTCGCAGGCGCAGCACTTCTTGCCGCCGGCGTAGTTTTGGTTTCACGCAAGAGAAAATAATTCCTATTCTCCATATTTGTAAATGTCCGTCGGCGAAAGTCGGCGGATATTTCTTTTATAACAAGCAAATTATTTTAAGCAAACGCACAATTATCAGCTTTTTAAAAAATTTTTAAATTTTTTTGAAAAAGCTGAAACTTTTTTGTGAAACCGCAAGACTACCCTAATGTAACCAAAACCGAAGAGGGATTTTCCAAAGGGAAGATCTCGGACAAAAAAATTATCATCTTAGGAGGACTACTATGTTAAAGAAGAGATTACTCTCATCTGTTATGGCTTCCATCATGGCTGTTTCGGCTTTCTCCGTCGTGACAAGCGCTGATGCGACAGCAACAACAACAGAAGCTCCCGTTGAGGAGACAAAGGCAGTAAAGACCAAGGCAGAGCTTAAGGCTTATGTTGATGGTTTTGACGCTGCTTACAAATCAAGCGTTTACAAGTTCGGTACATACGCATCGAACAGATGGCTCAAGGCTTATGCAGTTGCTGAAAAGGCTCTTACAAATGAAAAGGCAACTGACGAAGAAATTTCAAACGCTTACTATTACCTCGAGACAGCAACCGCAAAGAACATTCCTCACACATTTGATGAGGTTTCTGGCTTGCTTAAGACTCACAAGGCAAAGTATGACAGAGCAAACATCTTAAACGAATCACTCCGTGACCTCGAATACACAGCTAGCTCTTATGCTAATTTTGAAACAGCATATTCTTATGCTCTTTCCGTAAGTGCAACAAGCACAGAAGAACAGCTTGCAAATGCGTATGTTGATCTCGAAAACGCAGCAAATGCTCTTGAGAATACAGTAATTGTCACAAAGACACAGTTTGCAGCACTTATCAAGAGACTTGATGCAGCAAAGCTTATTCGTGATAAGTACGAAAACTGGAGAAGAGCAACAGCTATGACTGTTGACATGTTCGGTTGGGGATATGATGCGACTCATAAGGGTGACTGGTCTCCCCTCACTTGGGGTGACCTCGCCGGTGACGAAGGCGGATT
>CAZYRV010000026.1:16649-18636 GCA_964649485.1 uncultured Oscillospiraceae bacterium
AGCACTCAGCCTAATAGTTGGAACTATATCGGCGCTTTTGGTGTTGTAAACCCTGCTGCTCAGAGCGTATACCTTAACTTCTATGATATTAAAGAAGTCAGCAAAACCTCTGACGAAACAATCGTTGGTGCATATACTTCGGCTCTTAAGACTGTTTCTGCTATGGAAACGTTCAAGGCTGACTCTTATGACCGTTCTTCCTCAAGCGCAGTTGCTAGAGAACTCAACGACAACTATGCAGACATTCTTTTCAAGATGGCAAAGCCTGCACTTGTTGGCGAGTCTGACGGCGGAATTCTTGCTCAGTTTAAGGGTCTCTTTGATTCAGAAGCGAACCTTACAGCTGCAGGCAAGAAGGCATTGACAAAGCTTGACACTCTCAAGTATCGTGCAACTGCTGATATTTCCGGTCTTAATCTCGTAAACAGGAAAGATGCCAAGAAGGTTGTTACATCTATTTCTAAGGGAACAATCATTGACATTTCCGATTATGTAAGCTTTGCAACTGCAAGCGCTGCTATAACAAATGCTGAGTTCAAGGATGCGTTTGACAAGACAGTTTTTTATGTAAATACTGCTGAAGCTAAGGAAACAGTTTATCCTGGTGTTAGCGACATCAGCCGCGGACCTTCTAATGAGTTTAATGTACTTGTTGACAAGAACACTGGCTCTGTTGAAGAATGGTCTGTTGTATATCGCTTCTTCAAGTATGAACTTAACGACAACGGTATTCCGCTGACTGGCAAGACAATCGCAGACCTTAAGAAGCGTGTTGAAGAGTCTTATGCTTGTGACAAGATTGAATCGGCTCACTTCGTAAAATGGCTTGAAAACGTTACAAGAGAACGTAAAGAAGCAATTGAAGTTATCAAAGCAAATGATGTTGACGGTGCTACGGCAGCTTGGAATGACCTTGACGGTGTTATCAATGCTTTCAATGGCGAACTTGCTAGGTACAAATATTCGTACGGCGATATTGCTGCTGCAATCTATGACGCAACCAAGAAGGTTGATTCCGGCGAATATGTAATCACTGATGATTACAAGAACGCTATAAACGCAACTTCCGTTGCTCTTATTTCGCTTATCCCCAGCAATCTCGGCGAAGAAGCTTTTGATGCTTACCATGAGCTCGTTCCTTACAATCGTCTCCGCACAACATTCTGGGAGGGTGAGTCTGGTGAAGAAAGAGCCCTCACAACAGCAATGAACAAGCTTGTTGAACTTACTAAGGCTCTCGAAGCTAAGCCCGAATTCGCTGCTGGCGACGTAGACGGAAGCGGCAAGGTTGACACAGCTGATGCTCTTCTCATCCTTGACTACTCTGTTGACCCTGCTAAGGTTGAAGGCAAGACATTCCATGTCGAAGCTGCTGACGTAAACGGCGACAAGGTTGTTGACACAGCTGATGCTCTCGCTGCTCTTGACCTCGCAGTTAAGGCATAATCAATTAATTAACCTATCAAAGCAAGTGCGGTGCCAAAACCGCACCGCACTTGTGATTTTATAGGCCGAAACTAGGCTTTCGGAAACAAATTATGGAGGAAAATTATTATGAAAAAGATTTTATCTTTAGGCGTTGCTGCTGCTATGATGGCTTTGTCCGCTGTTGCAGCTTCCGCTGAAACAACAATCGCTCAGACAGCTGTTACAGACGATACCGTTACTTTCGAAGTAAGCATCGCTGGCACAACAGCAAGAAATGCTGAAGGCACAATCAAGCTTGGCGAAGGTCTTACACTCGTAAGCATCGACAAGGGCTCAATCACTGACGCTATCATCACTGTAAGCGCAGAAACAGGCAAGTACGGCGTAATCACAACTGCTGATGCAATCGGCGACGGCGTTATCGCTACTGTTGTTGCAACAGTTACTGATGCTGAAACAGCTACTATTTCTATCGAAGGCGCTAAGGAAGGCGCAGACGTAACAGTTACTCCCGTAACTGCTGACCTCAGCAACGTTCCTGATGAATCTTCAACATCTC
>CAZYRV010000026.1:18736-24200 GCA_964649485.1 uncultured Oscillospiraceae bacterium
CTGAAGATTCTTCAACATCTCCTGAAGATTCTTCAACATCTCCTGAAGATTCTTCAACATCTCCTGAAGATTCTTCTACAACTCCTGACGAGTCCGGCAACACTGGCGTAGCTCTCGCAGTAGTTCCTGCAGTAATCGCTGGCGCAGCTCTTATCGTTTCTAAGAAGAGAAAGTAATCTAACCGATTGATTCTCAATCTTTAAGCAGGAAAGCCCCCTTTTGGGGGCTTTTTTGTTGTATCCTTATTTAAGCACGAAAAAAGTTATATTATGGCGCTTTGCCTCGTCGGTTAATTTTGCAATATCGGAAAATTCCGTAAAGCTTTGCAAATTTAATGGCGGGGCAATTGTTTTTATAGCTTTTGCACAGAATAAATTCTTGTAAATTTTGCATATCTCGCCCGCATTTTTTGCCGCCTTTATCCCTGCAACAAAATTCATCAAAATAAAAGTAATAATCCCTATTGACATTTATACTTTTTAGGTATATAATAAAATAAAATAAGGTATACCTAAAAATATTGGAGTGAACCACATGACAGCAAACAGAGAAGACTATCTCAAGCAAATTTTAAAGCTTGGCGGCGACAAAAAAACCGTAAGCAACAAGGAAATCGCCGAAAGCCTCGGGCTTTCCCCCGCTTCGGTAAGCGAAATGCTTTCAAAGCTTAAAAAAGAGGGCTTAATCGAATATGAAGCCTATAAGGGAATCCGCCTTTCGGCGGCAGGGGCAGAATATTCTATACTCCTCACTCGAAACCACAGGCTTTGGGAGGTTTTTCTGATTGAAAAGCTTGGCTATGGCTGGAGTGATGCGCATGAAGATGCAGAGCTTTTAGAGCACGTAACGCCAAAGCGCCTGTCAGAGCGCCTCGCCGTCTTTCTCGGCAACCCCACCCATTGCCCGCACGGCTCGGTTATTCCCCAATACGGCGACACCGACATATCCTATGAGGAGGGGCTTCTCTCCGACCTCAAAACGGGAGATGAAGGGAAAATAAGCCGTGTTGTCGAGGAAAAAGAGCTTATGAACTATCTTGAGGGGCTTGGTGTGAAAATCGGGGCGGACTTCACTGTTTTAGACGTCGGCGACTATGAGGGCGGCTACACTTTGCGAATGGATAATACGAAAATCACCATAAGCCGCAGGGCGGCGCAAAAAATTTACATTACCGATTAGGAGGATTTATCTATGAATAAGGCAATAATCAAGAAAGCGGCGGCAGTTTTTTCGGCAATAGCAATCACGGCGACAGCGTTTTCCGGTTGTGCGGCAAACACCGAAAGCGGCTCGTCAACCCTCAATATCGTCGCCACAACAACAATGCTTGCGGATTTAACCAAAAATATCGCCGGCGACAAAGCAACCGTTTCGGGGCTTATGGGGCCGGGCGTTGACCCCCACCTTTACGTTGCGACACAGGGCGATGTGCAAACGCTTACAAACGCTGATGTAGTCGTGTATAACGGCGTTCATCTTGAGGGAAAAATGGGCGAGGTTTTCGGCAATCTGGAAAAGATTGACAAAAACGTTATCTGTATCGCCGACGGAATATCCGAGGATAAGCTTTTGGTGACAGCCGACAGCGCCGGCGCTCATGACCCACACATTTGGTTCAGCGTGGATTTGTGGAAGGATGCGGCAAAGGCGGTTGCCGACGGACTTACCGAAAGCGACGAGGCAAACGGCGATTATTACAAGGCAAATCTGGAATCCTATCTCAAAGAGCTTGACGAGCTTGATGAGTACATAAAAAACAGGGTTGCAGAGCTTCCCGAGGAAAGCAGAGTTTTGATTACGGCGCACGATGCTTTTCACTATTTCGGAAATTCCTATGGCTTTGAAGTCAAGGGCTTGCAGGGAATAAGCACGGCGACAGAGGCGGGAACAGCCGACGTAAGCGCCCTTGCGGAATTTATTGTCGAGCATAAAATCAAGGCGGTGTTTACAGAATCGTCCGTTTCTGAAAAAAGTATGCAGGCTTTGCAGGAGGCGGTTAAGGCAAAGGGCTTTGACGTTAAAACGGGAGGAACGCTTTATTCCGACTCTCTGGGCGACGAGGCAAGCGGCACGGAAACCTATATTAAAACCTTTAAAGCGAACGTTGACACAATCGTTGACGCTTTAAAATAATTATAACGGAGGCAGCTATGGCAAACACAGAAAATCCGCAAAAGGAAATAATCGAATATATTGCCGAGGCGGAGGATTTGACCGTCGCCTATGGCGAAAAGCCTGTGCTCTGGGACGTTGATTTTAACGTCCCAAAGGGCAAGCTTACCGCAATTGTCGGGCCGAACGGTGCGGGCAAAAGCACGCTTATCAAGGCGATGATGGGGCTTTTAAAGCCGATTGCGGGGGAGGTGAGGTTTTTCCCGAACGAAACGGAAAAGAAAAGCCTTAAAAACCGAATCGCCTATGTTCCGCAAAGCGGAAGCGTTGACTGGGACTTCCCTGCCACGGCGCTTGATATTGTCGTCATGGGAAGATATGGGCATATCGGCTGGATTCGCCGTCCGAAAAAAAGCGACTATGCGCTTGGGCTTGAAACGCTTGAAAAAGTTGGTATGCGTGACTTTGCAAACCGCCAGATAAGCCAGCTTTCGGGCGGCCAGCAACAGCGTGTTTTTCTCGCCCGTGCGCTTATCCAGCAGTCGGAATTATACTTCATGGACGAACCGTTCAAGGGAGTTGACGCACAGACGGAAAAGGCAATTGTCGCCCTTTTGAAAGAGCTTAAGGCGGCGGGAAAAACCGTCGTCGTCGTCCACCACGACATTCAGACCGTCAAGGAATATTTCGATTGGGTCACGCTTATAAACATGAGAATAATCGCAAGCGGAGAAGTAAATGAAACCTTTACGGAGGAAAATCTTCGCCTTGCCTATCATAACGATAAGCCGATGCTGACTCGCGAGAGGGGTGTGTAGAATGGAGGCAATTTTCGCCGTATTTTCCGACTACACCTTTCAGATTGCGGCAATCGGCTCTGCTCTTTTAGGGATAATAAGCGGCGTTTTGGGAAGCTTTGCCGTCCTGCGAAAGCAAAGCCTGATTGGAGATGCCGTTTCGCATTCGGCGCTTCCCGGCGTTGTCGCCGCATTCATGATTACTCAGACGAAAAACACCGAGGTTTTGCTTTTGGGCGCACTTATATCAGGAACGCTTGCGGCGCTTATTATCCTTGGCATTGTCCGCACGACAAGGGTTAAATTCGACAGCGCCCTTGCCTTTATATTGTCGGTATTTTTCGGTTTGGGCTTGGTTTTGCGGTCGTTTTTGCAGAATATCCCAAACGCACAGCAGGCGGGGCTTGACCGCTTTATTTTTGGGCAGGCGTCAACTATGCTTTTCCGAGATATCATAATTATGCTTATAAGCGGAACAGTTTTGCTTGTGCTTACGGCTGTGTTCTGGAAGGAATTTAAAATTTTCAGCTTTGACCCTGATTATGCGCAAAGCATAGGCTTCAGCCCGAAAAGGCTTGGCTTGGTGCTTTCGTTCATGACGGTTGCGGCGATAATAATCGGGCTTCAGACTGTCGGTGCAATCCTGATGAGCGCAATGCTTATTGCGCCCGGAGTTGCGGCAAGGCAGTGGACGAACAAGCTTTCCGTGATGGTTGTTCTGGCGGCGGCGTTCGGCGCTGTTTCGGGAATAGGCGGTGCGCTTATAAGCTCTATGGTTGTGAATATGCCCACAGGCCCGACAATCGTGCTTGTAGTAAGCGTTATTGTGCTTGTAAGCATAACTCTTGCGCCGAACCGAGGGCTTATACACAGGCTTTATGTCCGCCGCAAGGCAAGAAATAATTTAAAGGAGGCGCATTTAAATGCTCACCCTCACCAGCGTTGAAATCATGCTTATTGCGGCTTTTACGGGCATTGCCTGCGCTTTGCCGGGGGCTTTTCTCGTGCTTCGCAAAATGACGATGATGTCCGATTCGATTTCGCATACAATTTTGCTTGGCATTGTTATCGGTTATTTCATCACGCAGGATTTATCCTCGCCGATTCTGATAATCGGTGCGGCGGCGGTCGGAGTTATCACCGTCTGGCTTACGGAAATGCTGAACAAGACAAAGCTTGTTGCGGAGGATTCGTCAATCGGCATAATTTTCCCCCTGCTTTTCAGCATTGCGGTAATATTAATAAGCCGCTATGCCGGCTCTGTCCACTTGGATACTGATGCCGTCATCATGGGCGACCTTGTTTATGCGCCGTTTGACAGGCTTATTCTGTTCGGAGCGGACATTGGCGCACGGCACATTTATGTGTCCGGATTTTTCCTGCTTTTGAATGTGCTTTTTATAACAATATTTTTCAAAGAGCTTAAGCTTTCCGCTTTTGACCCGCTTCTTGCGGCATCAATGGGCTTTTCCCCTGTGATTATGCACTATGCGCTTATGAGCATGGTTTCGGTTACGGCGGTGGGCGGCTTTGAGGTAATGGGAAGCATTCTTGTCGTTGCGTTTATGGTTGGGCCGCCTGTGACGGCATACCTGCTTACTGACGATTTAAAGAAAATGCTTTGGCTGAGTGCGGCTCTTGGCGGCTTTAACTCCGTCGTCGGCTATTTGATTTCCATTCCGCTTAACGCTTCTATTTCGGGAAGCATTGCGGTTGTGACGGGGCTTACATTTTTTGTTGTGCTTATGGTTGCGCCAAAGCGGGGACTTATTTCGGTGATGAACCGAAAGCGGCGGCAAAAATTCGACTTTGCCGAGCTTCATCTCCTGTTTCACCTTGCAAGCCACGAAAACAGCGAATTTGAAGAGCGTGAGGCAAACAGCTGTTCGCTTGCGTCGCATTTGCATTGGCACGACGGCTTCACAGCGAAAATTGTCGAAAAGCTTGTCGCCGAGGGCAGTGTTTTCACTGAAAACGGCATATTAAAGCTTACGGACAAGGGCAGAGCCAGAAGCAATAAAGAATACGAGCGCTTGTTCGTACAATAACATTGTTAAATTAGACAAAAGTTTTCATATTATTTTATAAAAATCAACGAAATTTTATAAAATAATTTAGCGTTTTAAATCGATATAACCATAAATATCATGGTATAATATCGTTGCTTGTCGAACAAAAGAAGGATTTGTTGGAATAATTTGCTTTCAATTTGCGCAATTTTCCCTTATAATAATATTAACCGCTGAAACGCTTGTTTTGGTGAATATCCGAACAAGCGTATCAGGGAAATTTATTTGGGGGGTATTAAATTGGTACATCAAGCTTTGGCAGTCGAGAGCGTAATAAACGGAGGGGTTACATACAGCATTGTCCCCAGCGTTGAAGGAGAGCGGGTCGGCTTTGGGATTGCGGTTCGGACGGAAAGTTTTGGAGGCGAAGAAGCCTGCGTTTTCGAGGATATAAGCACGGATTATGCTTTTATCAAAAAGATGCTTTATGCCCTTGCCGAGGGCTTGGTTACGCCGTATGCCGCCTGTGAGGTAATCGACCATTAT
>CAZYRV010000026.1:24347-25736 GCA_964649485.1 uncultured Oscillospiraceae bacterium
GAGAAGCTGAAGAACGGACTGGGGCTGTACGTTTGCCTGAGCGAGCATTGCCTGAGCTGCCTGCTGGAGAATGTTGGACTTGGTGTAGTTCATCATTTCCTTAGCCATGTCTGTATCACGGATACGGCTTTCAGCAGATGTCAAGTTTTCGCTTGATGTTGTGAGGTTGTTGATTGTGTGCTCGAGACGGTTCTGTAAAGCACCGAGGTCAGCACGTGTGCCGGAAACGCTGTTGATTGCTTCGTCGATATCTTCGATAGCAAGTTTAGCAGCCGCGCGTGTAGAAACGCTGATTCCGTCTACGCCCAAGCCTTCAGCACTTTGGTCTGCAACAGAAAGAGCAACTTCCTGATCTGCCGCGCCGTTTGCGCCGATTTGGAGAATAAGTTCGCCGCTTGCAGGAGAAATTTCGTCGCCTACAGCGATAGCTTTCTTAGCATCAGTTACTGCAACAGTATTATCTTTAATTGAAAATGTGCCATTTTTTGCTGAAGAAGCAGTAATTGTTATAGAGGCAAGAGTTTTACCAGTTGCATCTGTGATATCTGCTGTTAATTTGTTAGTCGCTGTAATTGTATAATCCGAACCAAGCGTACCCCAACCTGTGACTTCATCTCCGGCTGCATTTAATGTAACAGTCAAGCCATTAGCTTTAAGATGATTAGCAAGCTTTGTTTGCGCTGCTGCCTGATCTTCAGTTAAGGTAGCAACGTCAGTTTCATCAAATTCAATTTTTGCCGAAACTCCATCTATATCATTTTTGATATCTGCAATTGTTGCTACAGAACCATCTACTGCGACAGTAGCGGCTGTTGCTGCCTTTTCAGTTCCGCTCATGGTACCGTCAAGAAGCTTTTTACCGTTGAAGTGAGTAGATGTAGCGATACGGTCGATTTCGCTCTTAAGAGCGTCAGCTTCCTTTTGGATATTCTCACGGTCTACATCATCTTGGTATGTGCCGTTTGCGGATTGAACAGCAAGCTCACGCATTCTTTGCAGAATGGAGTGTGTTTCCTGAAGCGCGCCTTCAGCTGTCTGAATAAGGGAAATGCCGTCTTGTGAGTTTGCAGAAGCCTGATCCAAGCCACGGATCTGTCCACGCATTTTTTCGGAAATTGCAAGACCTGCGGCGTCGTCGCCAGCGCGGTTGATACGGTAACCAGAAGAAAGCTTCTCAGTTGCCTTTTGTGTTGTGCTTACGTTAACGTTCATCTGATTGAGAGCGTTAATCGCAGACATATTGTGTTGTACTACTAATCCCATAGTAATCCTCCTTGAATTTTTACCCCAAATTCCTTTTGGGGTTTTAATATTGTGTAAAGCTAGCTTTGATAACGGTTTTCTAACCGCTTACATATGTATTGTCGTACAAATTCCACAATACTTTAG
>CAZYRV010000027.1:0-3866 GCA_964649485.1 uncultured Oscillospiraceae bacterium
GACAGAAGCTTTGACCGATTCGACAGTGCTTTTAACGCTGTTGTCAGTGGTAAACGAGCCATATGCCGCCCCCGCCCTTTCGTTGTCGGCGGAATGGGCAAGATAAATGCCGTTATTATTTAAAATATAGCTGTAAGCGGTTTTGAATCCGCCCATGTCATAATCGATTTCATCAATCGTTGAAACAAGCACATCACAATTCACAACGCCCATAAACCTGCTCATGCTGTCATAAAGCGGAACGCTTAACGTCATAAGGAGTACGTTGTCGCCGCTTTGAAGAGTATACTCATACGGGTCTGTGAAATAGGTGCTTTTTGTGTCCCTCGAGCCGATATAATAATCCTGAGAGCTGTATATTTCATAATCCTCAATATTATCCTCAAATTCAATCACATTGCCATTTTTGAAGAAATAATATGAGGCTCCGTTCGGCGTATTGTCTAAAATGCCGTTCGGCTCAAGCGCAATATAAGTTCCGAAAATTCTGTCGTCGTCAAGTGCTTTTTTGAGGTTTGACTGGGCGATTGCAATAAACTGCGTATCGCTTACGTTTCCGTCAATAAGCGTTTCTATGCTGTCTGCAATTGACGTAGACTTAGTAACCATGGTTTCAATGTAATTCCCTGCTTTATTTGCGTTTTCTCGGGCGAGAAGATCAATCTGAGTCATGGTTTTTTCTTTCATAATATTCCCGAGAACGATTGACAGCGTGGTGATAATCACAATAATTATAACAGCCATAATTACGGCTGTTTGTACGGGAAGTCTGAAAACAAGTCTGTCTGTAAGCTTAAGTTGTTTTTTCTCCATATTGACCTCCGAAATCATATTTTATGGAACTAGGTTATCACATTTTCGACAAATTGTCAATTAATTCTCACATTTTCGTATACTTGTACATATCTGCTTAATCATAAATTATTCACATATTTTTGTGTAAACTAAAGCATTTTTTACAAAACCTATTCCGTTTTTCAAGCAACTTGCATATAAATTATAGAGCGGGGCATGAAAAAGGAGTATTATGAGCATGGATTTTACAAACTTTATAAAACCAGAGCTTTTGGTTTTGATTCCGGTACTTTTTATTATCGGAAAATTCCTAAAACAAATCGAAAGCTTCAAAGACGGCTTTATCCCCATCACGCTTGCGGGAATAAGCGTTGCGTTAAGCGTTATTTATACGTTTTCAACCTGCAATGGCATAAGCATTTCAACCATATTCACCTGCTTATTCACCGCCATTACTCAGGGGATTTTATGCGCGGGAGCAAGCGTTTTCACTCACCAGCTTATCAAACAGACAAACAAAAAGGACGAATAAGCTTGTCTGTATAAGCATAAAGCCGTGGAAAACCCACGGCTTTATATTATGATGGTAAGTTATTTTTCTTGCTGAAACGGGCAAGCGGCTTTGCGGGTTTGGTTTCGGCGGAGCTTTCAAGCGGCATCTCAAACCAGAAAACGCTTCCCTTTCCGACTTCACTTTCCGCACCATAAGCAAAGCCGTGCTGTTCTAAAATATTTTTCACAATTGAAAGTCCAAGACCCGTTCCGACCTTCGCCCGTTTATGGTTGCCGTCTGCGGACTTAACCTTATAATACCTCTCCCAGATATAAGGAAGGTTTTCGGCATCAATTCCCTCGCCCGTGTCATGAACCTCAAATCTTGCAAAACCGCCTTTTCTGAAAAGCTTAACGGTAATTTTCTTGTCGTCGCCGGTATAGTTTACGGCATTGTTCACAAGGTTATAAACAACCTGCTCGAGCTTTGTTATATCAGCGCAGATCACTATTCCCTGCTCTGCCTCAACGGTTATGTCATAGCCGTCACGCTCTACAAGGATTGAAAACCTTGAAATAATACCGTTTAAATGCGCAGAAAAATCTATGCAGTTAATATTAAGCGCTTCATTTCCGCTTTCAAGCTTTGATAAATCCATAATATCCGAAACCAAAGCTGAAAGCCTGTCCGTTTCCTTAATAATAACGCCCAGATGCTTTGCACGTTTTTCAGGATTTTCGCCGGAAAGGTCACGAATCATCTCCGCATAAGCCTTAATCATAGTAAGCGGCGTACGCAAGTCATGCGAAATGTTCGCCATAAGCTCTTTTCTGAGGTTGTCCGTTTTGGCAATTTCCCCAGCCGCCTCTTTAAGCGTCTGGGCAAGCTGTTGAACCTCCTCATATTCGTCCTTGCCGACGGTTGCGTCAAAAATGCCTTGAGGAAGCTTTTTTGCGGAGTTATTTATTCGGATAATCGGCTTTGAAATATGGGCAGAGCTGAACACGGCAAGCACAAGCGAAACAAAAAGCACAAAAAGCGTAATCATCATAAACTGGCTTTGCAGAATTTGTGTCGTTGTGCCAAGTGGCTGGAGATTGCTGTAAACAAAAATATAAGCATCAACATGACTCTTAGAGCCGATATAGGTTCCGTACAAAAGCGCACTGTTTCCTGTCACTGTGTCGGTATATCGCTTAAAAATATAGCCGTTTTCAGATTTAACGACCGAATCCTTAAGCTCTGAAATTCCAAGCTTTATAAAATCAAGGCTTCCGCCGATTTCGTTCGCTTGAAAGGAAATGAGAGGATTGGTTGGGCTTGCAATTTCGATATACATTTTAAGAGATTTTGCAAGCTTTGTCGTAACCTCCTGCGCATCACCTTTTCCCCAGCTTTCCTCAATTGCAGAAGCAGCACCTGTTATTTCTCTTGTTTTGACATATTCATAATATTTAGGAAACAGCACAATCTGCAAAATAAACAAAAGCAAAAGCACAAAAGTCATTACCATGACGAGATAAAGCCATATCCTGAACCTTATGCTTTTTGTAAAATGACAATCATGCTTCAAATTTATATCCCAGCCCTCTTAATGTAACCACAAATTTCCTGTATTCGCCAAGATTATTGCGAAGCATTTTAATATGCGTGTCAATCGTCCTGTCGTCGCCGAAAAAGTCATAGCCCCAGACCTCCTCTAAAAGGCGGTTTCTGGACAAGGCAATGTTTTTGTTTTTCACAAGATAAAAAAGCAGGTCATATTCCTTTGGAGTAAGGCTTATTTTTTCACCGTCAACAAAAACGTCACGTGAAGTAAAATTAATTTCCAAGCCCTCGAATTTAACCGTTTCGGCGGGCAAAGCGCTTTGCTGGTTCCGCTTGATAATCGCATTTATGCGGGCAAGAACCTCCTTCGGCGAAAACGGCTTTACAACATAATCATCAGCGCCGATTTCAAAGCCGAAAAGCTTGTCATATTCTTCTCCCCGTGCCGAAAGCATGAGAACAGGAGTTGATTTTGTTTTTCGGATTTCCTTGCAAGCGGAAAAACCGTCAAGCTTAGGCATCATAATATCAAGAATAATTATATCAAAGTCCTCATTTTTCGCCTTCTCAACCGCTTCCATGCCGTCTGCGGCCTCCTCGACGGTGTGCCCCTCATATTCGGCATATTCACGCAAAACCTCACGGATTTTCTGCTCGTCGTCAGCAATTAAAATTTTATACATAAGCTCCTCCATTTTGGGTAGGATTAATTTTTATTATTTTACCACAAAACGCAAAAAAAGTCCAGTGAAAAAAAGATTTTCACTGAACTTTTAGCTTATTTACTTATTCGTCAAGCGCTTCCCTCATGCTTTTCACATAATCCTTGACATAAGGAACGCAATCTCTGCCCTTTTCGCCGATTATGCTTACGATTGCGCTTCCAACAATTACACCGTCTGTGTATTTTTTCACAACCTTAACCTGCTCGGGCTTGGATATGCCAAAGCCGATTGCGGTGGGAATTTTGCAATATTTATTGATTTCAGCAAACATTGCCGCCAGATGCTCGTCAACATTTTCCCTTACT
>CAZYRV010000027.1:3876-7143 GCA_964649485.1 uncultured Oscillospiraceae bacterium
CCGAATAAAACGCTGCTTCCTGGCCAGTCACTCCCATTGACGAAACGCAGTACATAAAGCCCTTTGCGCCGTCGCAGATTGCGGGAATACGCTTTGTCGAGGTCGGCGCAATAAGCCGCACGAGCTCGACCCCGTATTTGTCGGCAAACGGACGGAACTCATGCTCTTCCTCAATCGGAACGTCGGCGATAATCGCACCGCTTACACCGCATTCCTGACAGCGTTTGAAGAAATACTCCGTGCCGTTGCTGTACACAATGTTCGCATAGACAAGAAAAACAAGCGCAACATCGCATTTTCAAGCGCACGGATATTCGCCTCCATGATAACAGGGCCGTCTGCGGCAGGGTCTGAAAACGGAACGCCGATTTCGATTATATCAGCGCCCTCCTCAGCCATGCCGAGGATAATTTTTTCTGTTGTTTCAATGTCGGGGTCGCCCGCAGTAATAAAAGGAATAAAACACTTCTGACCATGCGCCAAGCGGCGCTCGAAAGCCTGTGAAATATTCATGATAAATCCTCCTTAAAATCGTTTCTGACTATTTTTACCGCCTGTTCTATCAGGCGTTTGCTTTTAACTCCGTTTTCCTCAACTCCGCTGCTTATGTCGATTGCGTAAGGGTTAAGCGCTAACGCTTCGGACAAATTCTGGATATTGATTCCGCCCGCAAGAAAATACGGCGAGGAATAATTTCTGAGCAGCTCCCAGTCAAAGCTTTCTCCAAGCCCGCCATAAGCATTTTCGCCGTGCTTGTCAAAAAGCACAAAATCAGCATTTTCATCAACCGTCGGAAGCGTGCCGGCAACTCCCACCGCCTTAATCACAGGCTTTCCAAGCTTTTTTGCGCTCTTGATATAATCGCTGTTTTCGTCGCCGTGAAGCTGAATAATGTCGATAATATCAAGCTCCGCAAGCAGCTTTATTACGCTTAATTCCTCATTCACGAACACGCCGACCGCCTTGATGTCGGGATTTAACAGGGATTTAAGCTCCGCCGCTTTTTCAATGCTTACCTGCCGCTTGCTTTTTGCGAAAACAAAGCCGATAAAATCAGGCATAACCTCGTTTACCGTTTCAATGTCCTCAACTCTCGAAAGCCCGCAAATTTTAATTTTCGTCACCGACAAGCTCCTTTATTTTTTCGCCGATATTCCCGCTTTTTATAAGCGATTCGCCGACAAGCACCGCCCTTGCCCCAAAGCTGTGAACCCGCTTTACATCAGCATTTGTGAAGATTCCGCTTTCGCTTATTATTTCGGTTTCGGCGGAATTTTCGCCGCAAGCCTTGCCGTTGTTTCAAGCGAAACGCTGAAGTCACGCAGATTGCGGTTGTTGATTCCGATTACGGCGGGATTGTGCGGGAGGGCGATTTGAAGCTCTTCCTCGTTATGAACCTCGACGATATAATCAAGCTCAAGTTCGCCGCAAATTTTCATAAACCTGCCGAGAGCTTCGCCGTCAAGGACCCCCGCAATAAGCAAAACCGCATCAGCGCCGTTTGCCTTTGCCTCATAAAGCTGAATTTCATCAATAATGAAATCCTTTCGCAAAATCGGAATGCTTGTTTCCTCACTTATTTCCGTAAGAAAACGGTTGTCGCCTAGAAAAAAATCAGGCTCTGTAAGGACAGAAAGCGCCGCCGCACCGCCATTTTCATAAGTTTTTGCAATTTCAAGATAAGGAAAGCTATCGCTTAAAATTCCTTTGCTCGGCGAAGCCTTTTTCACCTCGGCAATTACCGACATTTTACCACTTTTCAAGGCATTTGTAAAGCCCCGTGCCGAACGGTTGTTTTTATCAATTTGGGCGATAAAATCCGCTTTGGCTGTGGTTTTTTTAAGCTCCTCAACCCTAAGCTTTCTCTTGTCGGTAATTTTTTTGAGTATGTCAACCATTTATCAAACCTCATTCGACATTTTAATCATTTTTTCAAGCTGTTCCATTGCTTTACCGCTGTCGATTGCGTCTGCGCAAAGCTTAACCGCTTGCTCGAATGCGATTTCCCTGTGCTTTCCGCTTATTGCCATCGCCGAATTTATAAGCACCGTGTCACGTCGGGGAGATTTTTCCCCGCTTAAAACCGAGCGTGCAATTTTTGCGTTTTCGGGTATTTCCCCGCCCTTTAAATCCTCAATTTTACAGTAATCAAAGCCATAGGTTTTCGGGTCAAAGGTTGATTTGATAATCTGTCCGTCGATAATATCAAAAACCGTTGTCGTCGTTGTGAGGGTTACTTCGTCAAGCCCGTCGTCGCCCGAAATAACACGGCTGTTTTTAACTCCTAATATGACTAAAACCTGAGCGATTTTCGCCGCTAAATCAGCATTATATGCGCCGATCATCTGAAAACCAACGCCCGCAGGGTTCGCCATAGGTCCTAAAATGTTAAATAATGTAGGAACACCAAGCTGCTTTCTGGCAGGTGTTACATAGCGCATTGAGGTGTGGTGCCAAGGCGCATACATAAAGCAAATTCCGATTTTTTCAAGCATCTGAGCACTCAGCTCCGGGTCGGGGTCAAGCTTTACGCCAAGCTCTTTAAGCACGTCGGCAGAGCCGCAAAGGCTTGACGAACCGTGGCTTCCGTGCTTTGCAACAGGAAAGCCCGCCGCCGAAATAACCATTGACGAAACTGTCGAAACATTGAATGTATTGGAAAAATCGCCGCCCGTTCCGACAATGTCAAGAGCGTTTTCTCCGCCTCTTACGTGCTTTGCGTGCCTGCGCATAGCCTGTGCGAAAGCCGCAATTTCCTCCGCTGTTTCGCCTTTCATTTTAAGCGAAATTAAAAAACCCGCTATCTGCGCATCGGTTGCTTCGCCGTCCATGATTGAGTTCATCGCCGCAAGAGCCTCATCAAAGCTTAAATTGCGGAACAAGGTTGTTACCTTTAATGCGTTTACTAATGTGTTGCTCATTTTGCCGCCTCCAAAAAATTCTTAATAAGTGTGTTTCCGTTCTCGGTCAGTATGCTTTCGGGGTGAAATTGAAGCCCGAAAATGCGTTTTTCTCTATGTTCAACCGCCATGATTGCGCCCTTGTCGTCCTCGGCGGTTATTTTAAGCTCCTGCGGCAGTGTTTTTCTGTCAATAATAAGCGAATGATAGCGTGCCGCCTTCATTTTTCCGCCAATGCCCTTGAATATTTTGCTTTCGGGCGAAACAGTAATAATACTCGATTTCCCATGTAAAATTTCATCAGCACGAACAATTTTCCCGCCGAAAGCCTCTCCGATTGCCTGATGCCCAAGGCAGATTCCCAAAA
>CAZYRV010000027.1:7153-10510 GCA_964649485.1 uncultured Oscillospiraceae bacterium
CTCGCCGCCAAGCTTTTTTATTACCTCAATTGAAATTCCGGCATCAACAGGATAGCCCGGGCCGGGGGAAATTACAATTGCTTTAGGTGCAAGCTTTCTTATCTCATCTACGGTTATTTTATCGTTTCTGACAACCTTTATTTCTTCAAAAGCGCCGATTTGCTGGTAGAGATTATAGGTAAAGCTGTCATAATTATCAATTAAAAGTATCATATACCCTCCTATTCAAGCTCTGCCGCAAGCTCAAGCGCCTTTATCATTGCGCCCGCTTTGTTCAAGCTTTCTTCAAATTCATTTTTAGGAATGCTGTCCAAAACGATGCCGCCGCCCGCCTGAACGCTTACCTTGCCGTTAAATTTGACTGCTGTGCGGATTGTGATTGCAAAATCAAGGTTGCCGTCAAAGCCGACATAGCCAAGCCCGCCGCCGTAAACTCCCCTGCGTTCTCCCTCAAGCTCGTCAATTATTTCAGCGGCACGGATTTTCGGCGCACCCGAAAGCGTTCCCGCCGGTAAAATCGAACCAAGAACATCAAGGCTGTCAAGACTTTCAAGCTTTTTTCCACGAACCTCGGACGTTATGTGCATGACGTGGGAAAAGCGCTGAATCGCCATGTATTTTTCAACGTTTACACTGCCGATTTCAGCAACCTTTCCGACGTCGTTTCTCGCCAAGTCAACAAGCATATTATGCTCGGAAATTTCCTTTGCATCGGAAAGCAAATCCGCCTCTGTCGCCTTGTCAGCCTCCGTTGTAACGCCTCTTTTGCGTGTTCCCGCAATAGGGAAGGTGAAAATTTCGCCGTCCTTGACACGGACGAGGGTTTCGGGGCTTGCGCCCGCAACCTCAAGCTCGCCGCACTGTAAATAGTACATATAAGGCGACGGGTTAATCGTGCGCAAAACACGGTAAGCGTTCATCAAGCTGTCGGGGTAGTAGGCTTCAAGCCTTTGTGATAGCACCGCTTGAAAAATATCGCCGTTCTTTATGTATTCCTTGCCTTTTTCAACCATTTGCGCAAACTGCTCGTAGGTTTTGTTGCTTTTAAAAACAGGCTTCGGCGAGCTTTTCTGCGGCATCGGCACATACTCGGTTTTGATGAAGTCACGCATTTTATCGGCTTCTTTTTCAGCGTTTGAATATGCCGATTCAATATCGCCGTCAGTCCGCAAATTTACAATTCCCACGAGCTTTTGCCGCATATGGTCAAAGGCAATAATGTTGTTGAAAAAAAGCATAACGCAATCGGGAAGCCCCATAACGTCCTTTGAAGTAAGGTTTATTTTTTCGTTATAAAAGAATGTGTCATAGCCGAAATATCCAACGGCGCCGCCTGTAAAAATCGGCAAATGCTCGAATTTTTTTGTTTTTCCGCCGAGGGCAAGCTTTCGTATAATATCGGTCGGACTGCCGTCAAGCGTTGATGTAACGCCGTTTTCCTCAATAATGCAATTACCGTCCTTAATAGAAACAGTTTTTTCAGGGTTCATTCCCAGAAAGCTGTACCGTCCCCATTTTTCGCCGCCCTCAACGCTTTCCAGAAGAAAAAGCTTGTCGCTTATTGCTTTCATTTTTCGCAAAATCAACATAGGACTTGTATAATCCGCAAGCATTTCGAATGAAAGCGGAATTATGTCATAGGATTTCGCCATTTTCTTTACTTCGTCAAGTGTAGGAAAAAGTTTTGCCATGTCTACTCCTTTCAAATCGCAGACCGAACGAGGAACGGTAAAAATAAAAAAGCCCTGACAAACATAACGTTTGTCAAGGACAGAAAATTCTGCGGTGCCACCTTGTTTGGGAAAAACCCCACCTCGTCGGATACTATCATATCCCCGTGCTTTAACGGGCACACCCGTCGTGACATTTAATCACGCCCTCTGAGGGCCATATTAACCACGTCCAACTGCCCTGCTCTCAGCAATACAAGGCTCTCTGAAAATTGAAGCTGTGTTTTTTCTCCTCATCAGCGGTTTCACTATTAATATACTGTATTATATCACGATAAAATAATTTTGTCAATAGTTTTTTTGCGACTTTTAAAAATTATTACTGAAAATTTATTTTTGTAAAGCAAACCAAGCATTAATACAACGCAAAAAGCGGCGGAAAACCGCCGCTTATATTGTTGTGCTTAAATTACTTTCTCTTGCGGGAAATCATAAGAGCGCCAGCCGCAACGATTGCAACGCCGGAAACAACAAGCACACCTTCAACGCCTGTGTCAGGAGCAGTTGTGTCTGTCGGAGCAGTTTCGTCAGTGGTTGCAAATTCGTCGCCAGTAGCTGTGGACTCACTGACGGTTGAGGAATCTTCAGAAGTCGATGATTCATCGTCGCCCTCAGAACCGTCGCTATATGTAACGCTTACAACATCAGCGCCGTTATAGCCCTCGAACTTAGCGTATGTAATAGCAGAAGCATCTGTAACGCCAGCCTTAGCCATTAAATCAGCGGCTGTGATTGTTAATGTGTTTTCGCCTGCTTCTGACTTAAAGTTAACGCTTCTCCAAGCTTCACCTTCTGAAGCACCAAAGCCGAGGTTATCCCATCCTGCCTTGTCGTCATCATTGTTGTAAACAACAGTAATGGTTGTGTCGGAATCAGCCAGCTTAGCAAAATCGTCCGCTGTTAATTCAACTACTTGAGCAGCGCTTGTGCCGATTGCAAGAACGCTCAGGCTCATAACTGCGACTGCGACCGAGCTTAAAATTTTCTTAAATGTCATGATAAACTCCTTAAATTTAATATAAGTTTTTTAAACTTGTATTTATTATATCCTTATTTTATGAAAATTTCAATTGACAGAATTACTATATAGATGAGTTTTTTTATGTATATTTTGTACATTATAACGTTATACGCTTTGTAAACTGCTTTCTTAAGCTATTTCTCGAATCTTTCAAGAAACGAATGCTCTTCATTTTTAAGCTTATAGCCAACAAGAGTATCAACATTTACCCTGTGAATACTGCTGAACAGGTTTTTATCGATATTCGGGTTAACCTTTCTGAGACTTTTAATTAAAAGCTTTGTTTCCTGCCTTTTAGAAACGCCCTCATCACCGCAGACAGAGCAGTTTTCCGTGAACCTGCAAGCACACTGGATAAACTCAAGCCCGTTATAATTCCTCCATGAAATTATGTCGTCCTCAAGCACGCAATAAAGCGGGCGAATAAGCTCCATTCCTTCAAAATTAGTGCTTTTAAGCCGAGGAAGCATACCCTGAATCTGCGAGCCGTACATCATCGCCATGAGGGTTGTTTCGATTACGTCGCTCATATGGTGTCCAAGCGCAATTTTGTTACAGCCAAGCTCTTTTGCCTTTGCGTAAAGGTGTCCCCTCCTCATTCTGGCA
>CAZYRV010000027.1:10546-10790 GCA_964649485.1 uncultured Oscillospiraceae bacterium
CTGTTTGCAATATCGTATATATCCGTTTCAAAGACAGTAATCGGAATATTCAAAAGCTTTGCGTTAGATTCAATTTTCAGTCGGTTAACCTGATTATAGCCGGGGTCCATAACAAGATAAACCGCTTCGAACGGCACTTCACTATACTTTTGAAGCTGTTGTACAAGCTTTGCCAAAAGCATGGAATCCTTGCCGCCCGAGATACACACGGCGATTTTGTCCCCGCTTTGAATAAGCTTATAAG
>CAZYRV010000027.1:10876-14967 GCA_964649485.1 uncultured Oscillospiraceae bacterium
ATTTTTTTGTTATACTTCTTTCGACTTGTTCATATTTTTCAAGCTGGCGCATTTAAGGTCTCCAATTCAAGTTTCAATAAAATTGATATAGTTAAGGCATCACCGCACAAAAACCGGAAATTTCATCGGTGCTATGAAGCCTTAATTCAATCGATTTATTATAGCATAATCACTTTTATTTTTCAAGCTGTAAAATCGACGATATTTTTTAGGGTTTCACCCATTCAACCAAACAAAAAGCGCAGGTGTTTCAACTGATTTCCTTTAATCAGCAGAAAAAGCCTGCGCATTTACCAACATTTTATAAATGAAGCTCTAAGGCATCACCGCACAAAGGCCCGAATTTTCCTTGGCGGTGAAGCCCTAAATTTTTCGGATTAATGTTTCTTTGCTTATACATTCTTGAATAGCGGCTTTGTCGGGCATTGCCGGAATCGCCCCCTTAGAAGCCGTAGTAAGGCTTCCGGCGGCGGTTGCATGGATTATGCACTGTTCCCAGTCCGAAAGAGGCATTGATATATCGGATTTTACACCGCAGCTTAATATTATGTGCAAAAATGTTCCCCAGAAAGCGTCGCCTGCCCCCGTGGTATCAATTGTTTTCACGTCAAAAGCGGGCTTGTGTCCGTCGCCTGCGGGAGTCAGATAATATGCACCTTTTTCACCGAGCGTAACAACAACAGCCGACGGACCCATACGGCGGAGCGTTTCTGCGCCGCGGCGCCAATCCGTTTCTCCCGTAAGAAGCGTCATTTCCTCCTCGCTTACCTTTAAAACATCAGCCAAAGGAATTGCCTGAATAATCGTTTCCATAGCGGCATTCGCATTACCCCATAAAAGCGGGCGATAATTCGGGTCAAAGCTGATTATTGCTCCCGCTGTTTTTGCTTTTTGAACCGCATACAGCGTTGCGCTTTTGCTTGGTTCGTCCGTCATAGAAACAGAACCAAAATGAAAAATCCTGCATTTCGAAACAAGCCGATTTGGAATATCCTTTTTTTCCAGACACAAATCTGCGCCGGGCTTTCTGTAAAACGTAAAGCTTCGATCGCCATACTCGTTTAACTGAACAAAAGCAAGTGTCGTCGGAATAAAGGGGTGCATTATTAGATTGGCAGAGTCGATTCCCGCATCAACAGTTGTTTTAATCAAAAACCGACCGAAATCATCGTTTCCGACTTTGCCGATAATTGCAGTTTTGCTTCCAAGCTTTGCCGCCATCGCAAGAACATTTGCGGGCGCTCCGCCTGCGTTGCGGCTGAATAAATTCATACCAAGCTCGTTTACACCTGCGGGTATAAAATCAATAAGACATTCGCCGACGGCGACTATATCATACATTTTTTCTCCTTTATGTGCTTTGCCGAACCACAAGTTCAACCGGAAGAACCGTCTTGTTGGGAACAATTTTCCCCTGACTCGCCTCAATCAGCAGCGATACGGCAATTTGCGCCATTTCCTTTATCGGCTGGCGAATTGTTGTTATCGCAGGAGTTGTGAGCGATGAAATCAACACCCCGTCAAAGCCGATTACCTTTATTTCCTCGGGAACACTTTTTCCAAGTCTTGCGCAAACCTGAATAATCTGGGCCGCAATCAAGTCGCTGCTTGCGAAAACCCCGTCAAAGCCGCCGCCGCTTACAATCTCCTCGGCAAGCCCGTGATATTCTCCGAAGTCATACTGCTCACGGCTTGTCGTAAACTGTCTGTGCTTTATATTATGCTGATCACAAGCCTGTATAAAGCCAAGCTCTCTGGAGTCCGCAGGCATATTATTTCCCGAAACACCGCTTATTATTGCGACATTTTTACAGCCTCTTTCAATCAGATGAAGCGCAGCAAGCCGCCCGCCTTTAAAATTGTCGCATTCAATTGAGGCGGTTCCAACCTCAAGGTTTCGTTCTATCGTAATAAGCGGAATGTCAATCCCCTCGAATTTGTCAATTTTAACCGATCCGCTGCACAAAAGGATTCCTGCGACACGGCTTTGGTTGCACATATCAAGAATTTCCTTTTCCTTATCGTCACGGTCACGGGAATTAAAAAGCAGAATTTTATATTTCCGCTTGTTTGCCGTTGATTCTATATGACTTATAAGCTCGGCAAAATATGGGTGCCTGATATGCGGAACAATCACGCCGATTGTGTTCGTCGTCTGCTTTGAAAGCGAACGAGCCATCTCGTTCGGCTGATAATTCAGCTTTTTCATTGCGTCATAGACGCTTTTTTTCGTTTCCTCGCTTATATAGCCACGTTCGTTTAAAACCCGGGAAACAGTGCTTACTGCAAGTCCCGCTTCTCTTGCAACGTCCTTTAAAGTCGCCACCTTGCTCCCTCCGCAAAACTTATTTCCGCTTTAACTGCTATTATTATATCAGATTTAAGCCTTGCTTGCAAGATTAAAGTGTCAGTTTTTGTTCGTTTTCATTGGGGCTGTTATAAGTGATTTTAAATTTTTTCGCTTTGAAATCAGCGGTTAAAACTGAGCGATAGCCGTTTGCGCTCCGTTCGATTATAAGCTCATTTTTGCCGCACGGAAGCATTTTAAATTCACCGTTAAACGAAGGATGGGTATTTCTAAACTCCATAAGACGAATAAGCGACGCAACAACAGGACGGCTTACTTCCCTATCGGCCTCCGCCTTGCTGTAAAAATGCCGGTTTATATCTCGTCCGACCTTAGTTTTTTCCAAAAGCGTTAAATCGTTTTCGCCCGCCAAAAGCCCGACATAATAAACCTGCGGGATTCCCGGTGCGAAAAACTGAACCGCCCTTGCAAGCAAATAATCATCGTCACGTGCGCCAAGCGCCGAATAATAGGTACAGTTTATCTGATATATGTCAAGATTGTTGTAAGCAGCGGTATTATAAACCTTTTTTACATTTGCGCCAAGTCTGAAAACATCCTCTCTCGTGCGCTCAATTTCATCATCAGGTAAAAGACCCCTCACATCAACAACGCCGATTCCGTCATGAGTATCCAAAGTGGTAAACTGCTTTTTCGGGCAAATTTCAAGCCAGCCCTTGAGATAATCCGTTTTGCCATAATAAAGCGCATTTATAAGCAGCATAGGAAGCGCAAAATCATAGACATAATAATCCCTCTCGGCAAGCCTTTGCTGTATTGTAAAATGCTCGTGGATTTCAGGCAGAAGCTCTAAATTTTTACCGCTTACGGCGCTTTTGCATTCGTCCAAAAGCCTCCACACGTCAGGCTCTACAAAAAAGCAGTTCGTTCCCGCTTTTTTAGTTGCATAGGCGAAAGCGTCAAGACGTATAAGCGCCGCACCTTGCTCTGCCAAAAAGGTCAGACTGTCGGCGATGAAATCCTTTGCCGCTTGCGAATTACAGTTTAAATCAATCTGCTCGTCGTCAAAGGTACACCAGATTTTTTCAGTGCTTCCGTCGGCAAATTTCGCTTTGACATACGGCGGCTTTGGCTTTCGCTTGTAAATTGCAGTAAGCTCTGCCTGTGTCGGTTCTCCGTTATCCCAAAAATGCAAATAACGCAAAAACAAATCGCTGTATTCAGAGCCGTCCTTTTTCGCTAAAAAATCACAATATTGTGCACTTTGCGACGACAAATGGTTTATCATAAAATCAAACATTAAATAATATTTCTCACCAAGCCGCCGAATATCAGACCAATCGCCGAATGCGCTGTCCACCCTTTTATAATCAATCGGCGCAAAGCCTCTGTCGCCCGACGACGGATAAAAAGGGAGAATATGCAGTCCGCCGACAGCCTTTGAAAAATACTTATTTAAGATTTCGTTCAGCTCCGTCAAATTTTTTCCTAATGAATCGGAATAGGTTATAAGCATTATTTTGTTTTTCAGTTTAATCATATAGTTTCCTTCCAAGCATCAAAACTTCACGGCACCGGCGACTACGCCTCGTATAATCTGTTTTTGCAAAACCAAGTATAAAATCAAAATCGGAAGCACCGAAAGCACAAGCCCAGCCATAATCATTCCATAATCTGCAGAGTATGTTCCATAGAACGAATAGGTTGATAAAGGCAGAGTCATAAGCTGTTTTTTGCCCAAATTATTTCTTATGTAATTCATTGAATTTGTAATTCTTCCAAT
>CAZYRV010000027.1:14977-21739 GCA_964649485.1 uncultured Oscillospiraceae bacterium
AGGTAATCGGCTTTAAAAGCGGAAAAACAATCAGAAAAAATGTCTGAAGCCTTGTACAGCCGTCAAGATATGCCGCTTCCTCAAGCGAAACAGGCACTCCGCTTTTAATAAAGCCTTGATAAATAAACACAGACATACTCATCGCAAAGCCGACATGGAAAAATATAAGCGAAGCCCGCATATTAAGCACATTAAGTCCCGCGCCGTAAATTGAAACAAGCGGAATCATTATTGCTTGAAACGGGATTATCATTGAAGCCGCCATAAGCGCAAACATTATTCTTGAAAACAAATTTTTAGACCTGACGAAATAATACGCTGTCATTGCGGCGAGAATCGTAACAATAAGCGTGCTTAAGCCTGTCACTAAAAGCGAATTTCCAAAGCTTCTGAAAAAATTCATTTTGTTGAAGGCGACAATATAGTTTTCAAATGTCAAGCCTTTTTCAGTTATAAGCGCAAACGGGTCTTGAATTATATCCTTTTTATACTTAAACGAATTTATTATTATCAACAAAAACGGAACCATATATAAAAGAAACATTATTATAACTGCGGCAAGCCTGGCGCCGCCAAACGCAAGCCGCTTATTCCCGCCGATTTCATTTTTAAGCCTAATCATACCTCGACCTCCCGCTTTTTGCCTATGTAAATCTGGATTCCGCTTATAACAGCGACAACCATGAATAAAAACAACGCTTCAGCTTGACCTACTCCATAGTTTCTTGATGTGAAAGCCTTTTCATAAACATGCATAGCAACAAGCCTTGTAGAGCCATAAGGCGCTCCCCCTGTAAGAGTGAGGTTTACGTCGTAAACCATAAACGCCCTTGCAAGCGTGAGAAAAAGACAAATTATAAAAGAAGGAATCATAAGGGGCAAAATTACTCTCCTCATACGCTGAAAGCCTGTTGCGCCGTCAATCTGAGCTGCTTCTAAAACGTCTGAGGGAAGTGCCGTAAAGCCTGCGATATAAATAAGCATCATATAGCCCGAAAGCTGCCAAATTGTGACGACAACAAGCGCCCAAAAAGCTTTTGTCGGGTCTGAAAGCCACGATTTGCTGAAAATTCCCCAGCCTGTGCTTTCACCAACGTTTATAAGCACTCTTGAAAAAATAAATTGCCAAATAAAGCCGAGGACGACCCCGCCGATTAAATTCGGGGTAAAAAAACCCGCTCTGAAAAAATTTTGCCCCTTCATTCCGTTCGTCAATGCGTATGCAAGCAAGAATGCCACCACATTCACCAAAATCACGGAAAAGAACACGTATTTAAGAGTAAGCCACATAGAGTTCCAAAATTCAGCATCTTGAAAAACCTGCTTGTAGTTATCAAGCCAAACAATATTTTTTTCAACCGCAACTCCATTCCAGTCCGTAAGTGTCAGATAAAAGCCATAAATAAAAGGTAAAATAACTACCGCCAAGAAAATAAGCACTCCCGGCAGGGCGAATATAGCAAGAAATCTAAGCCTTTCTCCCCTTGCGGTATTCTCCATATAGCTCATATTGTTCATTCGCTTTGTTCCTTTCCTTGAGGGCAACCGCCGAAAGCATACGCCTTCGGCATTGCCACCAAAATTATTACTGTGCCGTCCAATAATCCGCCAAGCTTTGAATAAGCTCTTCCCTCGTGCTTTCCTTTGCAATGTATTTCTGCATCGCCGCACCCATCACGCTCCAATGGTCTGAAGGTGCGATAAATGACGAACTGTATGTGTTTCCGCTTGCCATTTTCTCCTTGATGTCCCTGCCAAGCGGGTCAAGCGGCTCGAAAGTGTTGCTTGAAAATGCGGGTATAACCGCACAGCCTTCAACAATCATTTTCTGTCCCGATTCGTTATAGACAAGCCAGTTTAAAAACTCCTTCGCCGCCTTCTGCTGGTCTTCCGTGGATTGAACTCGATCAATCATAATATACTTGGTCGGTGCAGCTTCAATCCCCGTGTTTGCAAAATCGCCTGTGTCGTCGCCCAAAACAAAGGGGATAAATCCATATTCATCGGAGGTTTCCGCACCCGCATCAGCAAGATTCGGCCATGCCCAACAGCCGTTTGCCCATAAAGCCGCTTCGCCATCAGCTAAAAAAATCGGGTCTTGCTCGTAAAGTGCGCCAAGCGGGTCTGCCTTGTTGACGTTATATTCGAGAAGCAAATCGAGTGTATCCAAAAACTGCGTTGTTCTCTCATAATCGGCAGGGCTCAGCTCGCCGCTTTTAAGCTTGTTTATAAGCTCCGTACTGCCTGCGGTTGTGCCGTCGTATGTATCGTAAATAAAACCAAGCTGGTGTGCGGCAAGCGACCAATCCTCCTTGGAAACAACGACAGGATTCTCCATTCCCTTTGCCCTCAGGCTTTCAAGAAGGCTTTTAAGCGCACTATAAGAATTTATTGTAGTCGGATCAAAATCTACACCGAGAACGGCTTCGATCGTTGTTTTATTATAAATAAGCCCCCTGCCCTCAACGCAAAACGGAAATCCGTAAACGCTGTTATCAAGCTTTACAAGGTTTTCTCCCGCTTCCGAAACCCACCTTTCATCAGACAAATCAAGGGCATATTCGCTTGCAAGTCCGACGACGTCAGTTGTATCAAGCATCGCCATTGTAGGGGCGGTTCCGGAGTTATAGGCGCTTGTAATTTTTGTGTAAGGAACCTCTCCCGTCAAGCAAGCAACAACATCAACCTTGATACCTGTTTCCGTTTCGAAAGCCTCCGCCATTTCCTCAAGCGCAGTTTGAATTTCGCCCTTGCTGTTCAAAATAGAAATTTCAACGCCTTTTAAGTCCGATACCGCCTCGGAAGCGGTCGTACTTTTGATTTCTGCAGAGCCGGAGCTTTCCCCGCCGGAGCCGGAGCTTTCCCCGCCGGTACACCCGGACGATAACCCGATAATCATTGTCGCCGCAGACAGAATTGCGGCAAGCCTTGGCATTTTGGTTTTCATTTTTTACCTCCAAAATTTTTTCCTTTGCGATATTTTCATCGTAACCTCTTGTTACAGTTTGATTATAGCATTAGGTTTTTTATATGTCAAGCGGTTGACATATATTTTGTGAAATATATATTTATTAATTTTATTAATTTGTATCATTTGCACAAATAATTTGCAATATTTATGATATTAAGCTAATTTAATATCATAAATATCATTTTATAAACAAATTATTATAGCTATCGGTTGACATACATTAAAACAGGGTTAATACAAAAATGGCGGCACATAATGCCGCCATTTTTATCAAATAAAGCCTACCGCTTCGCCGTAAAAAATTCCGCCCGGTGATACACTAAGCCTTTTTCACAAGCTCTACAAGCTCGTCCAGACTTTTCTTTCCGAAAATAACGTCGCCGCCGTTTATCACAATCGCAGGAACGCTCATAATACTATGCTCGTTTTTAAACTCCGAATAATTCGCAACATCAATCATTTCCGCTTCAACATTTGAATTTTTAAGAGCAATAAGCTGGCTTGCCATTACAACCTCGGGGCAAAGCGTGCATGAAAGCGAAATTCCAACCTGAATTTTTGCTTTTTTATCAATAGAAGCAAGCTTATCGAGGGTTTCCGCTGAAATCTGCTGACCGGGGCCTGCCGTGTTGTAAAGTGCGATTATAAAAGAGTTTATTTCGTGCCCGCCGGGAACGCCGCTGAATTTAATTCCTGTAAATTTACCATTACCATCAAAAATTCCAAATACAGGATAATATGAAGCTTTCATCTCCGCTTCAAGCCCTTCATTTTCGCCCTTGCCGTAAATCTCAACCGAAACCTTATCCGAAAGCTCGGCAAAATCCGTCAAAAACGACTTAATTTCAGCGCTTGTTTTGCCGCCGTCCAGAACAGCTTTTATTATAATTTTGGATTCAAAGCGCTCTAAAATTGGTTTAAGCTGGGATTTAAGCTCGTCGTCGAAAAAGTGCTTGACTGTTTCCGCAGACTCCTCGTGCGGTTCATCACGTTTAAGCCCAAGCTCATGTCGCTTTTCCTCAATATAACGCTCTACCGAGGTTGATGCAATCGCACCGTCCGCCGCCGCCGTGACAAGCTGGCGCAGGATTTTCGGTCTGATGTCGCCCGCCGCATACACTCCCTCGACGTTTGTTTTCATGTTTTCATCGGTGATGATATAACCGTGCTCGTCCATAGTAAGAACGCCCTTAAACGGCTCGTTCAGCGGCGAATAACCCACAAACAGGAAAACTCCGAAGGTTCCGTCCTTTTCGCTTGCGGTGTATTCCCACTCCTCGCTGGTTTTGTTGTTTTTAAAGCGAGCTTTTTTAAGCGTACGCTCGCCCGAAACAGCCAAAATTTCGGTGTTGAACTTCACCTCGATTTTAGGGTGGTTAAGCGCTTTTTCAGCAACCGCTTTCGAGCAGGTAAACTCATCACCACGTACAATTATCGTAACCTTCTTTGCAAATCTTGTAAGAAAAACGCCTTCCTCCGCCGCCGCAAAGCCGCCTCCGATTACGAAAACATCAAGTCCCGTGAAAAACTGACCGTCGCAGGTTGCGCAAAAGCCGATTCCCCGACCCATAAATTCCTTTTCGCCCTCAAATCCGACAGAGCGTGGCTCTGCGCCTGTCGCAACGATTATTCCGAGAGAAGAAAATTCTCCCGCAGTTGTTGTTACACGCTTAATTGTACCGCTGAAATCAACGGACGTTACGTCAGCATCGACAAATTCGACGCCGAAATTTTTTGCCTGCTTTTTCATTGTAAGGCTTAAATCAGCGCCGGAAATATTCTCAATCCCCGGATAATTTACAACCTCCGCCGTGATTTTAACCTGTCCGCCCGGCAAGTCACGCTCGATAATCAATGTGCGAAGCCTTGCCCTGCCGGAATAAATTCCAGCAGACATTCCCGCAGAGCCGCTTCCGATTATGATTAAATCATAAAAATTTTTATCATTCTTTAAATTTTCCATAAGCCCGCCTTCTCTCTGTATAAATTTAACAGTATTGTTTGCTCTGTATTTACGCACAAAAGCCGAGCTGAAACACTTCAACTCGGCAATCGGTTTAAATTTTGCCTACAAGGTCAAGGCTCGGCTTAAGCGTTTCCTCGCCCGGCTTCCACTTTGCGGGGCAAACCTGATCGCCATGCTCGGCAACAAACTTTGCCGCCTGAACCTTGCGGAGAAGCTCTTTTGCGTCACGTCCGATGCTGTTGTGATTTACTTCATATGAAACAATCTGTCCCTCGGGATTGATTACAAAGCTTCCGCGGAGAGCAAGCCCTTCCTCCTCGATATAAACCTCGAAATCCTTGGCAATTTTCGCATTCGGGTCGCCAATCATGGGGAACTGAATCTTTTTGATAGTGTCGGAGGTGTCATGCCAAGCCTTGTGCGTGAAGTGTGTGTCGCAGGAAACAGAATAAACCTCACAGCCAGCCTTCTTAAATTCTTCATAATTATCGGCAAGGTCGCCAAGCTCTGTCGGGCAAACAAATGTGAAGTCTGCGGGATAGAAAACGAAAACAGACCATTTTCCAATTAAATCCTCGTTTGTGACAACCTTAAAATCTCCGTTTACATAAGCCTGCGCTTTAAAATCTCCTACTTTTTTCATAATCAATGACATAATGAAATTCCTCCTATAAAATTTATTTGTTATAACAATGGTTAATTCGGGGATAATCAGTAATGATTATCAATTATGTTATTATAATAGCATATAGTTTTCACTTTGTCAATAGGTTTTAAAAATTTTATTAAACTAATTTTTATTATGGAATCAAATGGTATTGTTTTTTCAATCTTAATATATTAAAAGGAACACTATTTTACTAGTGTTCCTTTATAATTAAATAATATTTACAGCTTTAATCAACAAAAACTAATTGATTTTGCCCTCATTCAAAGCGTTGATTCTGGCGAGAATAACCTCCTCATGCTTTGCCCTGATCTGCGCATAGGTTTCGCCGTCCTCGACAATATAAACACCCTTTAAAAGCTCTTGAGTCGGGGACTGGGCGCTGTTTCCGTCGGAAATATCCTGTCCCAAGCCGTCTTTAAATTCAAATACGGGAGTAATTTTGTCGCCGTACTTGATTTCGTCGAGGAAGTCAAGCTGTTCGTCCGTCCAGCTATAAGTATCCTTAAGCTGTTGCTTTGCAACTTCGGCAACATCAGGGTTTTTCTGCGCCATGCGGCATAGCCCTCGGGGTTCGGAGCGCCGACAGGAAGCATATAAGCCTCATGACGCATAATAGAATAATATTCGTCGGTTGAGGGGTCTTTAGGAGCAGGAACAAACATCAAGTCAGATGCCTCTATTCTGCCCTTTGTGATATAAGGCTCAAAGCCTGCCGGGTCGCTGAAGAACCATGAACCAGAGTCGATAAAGAGGGTTGTGCCCTTTGAAATTGCATTCGGGCCGCCCCACTGATAACTGTTGGATTCATTTCTAGGATAGCGAAGCTTTTCTTTTGCAAGCGTATCAAGTAAAGCAACACCACGTTCAACATTTTCGTCATGCATATTGGAAACAAGCTTGCCGTCAACAATTCCGACAACGGGAGTTCCTGTTGAAGCAACAATTGTTACCTCGGGAGTCCAGCCGTCAATTGCATACTTATCAGTTCCGCTGTTCTGGAATGCTCTTGCCATTTCAAGGAAGGTATCCCAGTTCCAGTTGCCTGCGTCATAAAGCGCCTTAGGGTCTTGAAGTCCCGCTTCTTGGATTGTACTCTTGCGATACCACCAAACGTCCATAACGTCAATCGTGGTGATTGGGCAATAGTTTTTGCCT
>CAZYRV010000027.1:21749-24686 GCA_964649485.1 uncultured Oscillospiraceae bacterium
CGATTATTTTGATTTTAGCGATTCTCTTGTGTCGTCCCATGCAGAATCGCTTAAATCCAAATAATCGTCAACAGGCTGGAACAAAACGTCAGCGCTGAAAGGATAGTTTCCCATTTCAAACGGGAAAAGGTCGGGCGAATCGTCACTTGTAATCATTGTCTGAAGCTTTGTATATCTGTCCGCATAAGCGCCTGAGTTTATGTACTCGATTTCGCCGCCGTAAAGGTCTTGGAACATGAGATACTGTGCGGAGTTTCTGTCAATATCCCACCATGCAAGCCATTTAACCGTGGGGTTTTCAAGCTTTTCAACTTCTTTGTCCTTTGTTGCGTCTTTTATGGCACTTTCAACGTTCGAGTCCTTTTCCATCGTTTTAAAGGGTGCGCCCGTCGTGGTTTCGGCGGTAATGCTTGTATTGCTTGGCGCCTCCTCCTCGCACGCAGCAAATGAAGCGGCAATTGAAGCAGTCAAAAGCAGGCTTATCGCCGTTTTGATTTTTTTCATATTTTCCTCCTTAATTAATATAATGAAATTTAAAGTCATATTTAGCTTTAAATCAATTTTACCATGTTTATTCATTCGTGTCAATTAACAAATTGCATTAAAATATTGCTTAGTTTTATATAAATCTCACAAATGGAAATAATAAATTAGCTAAATTTACTTAACAAATTTCAAAAAAATTTTTTCAAGGAATGGCTGTCATCTATAAATTAACATTGCAATTTCAAGATTTATTTGCTATAATAATAGCAAGTATCAGTTTCATACAAATACATCGCATATAAAATGAAAGGAAGTTAAAAAGCATGTATAAAATACTGAAAAAAAGACAGCTCAACCCAAGCGTAACGCTCATGGTTATTGACGCACCGTTTATTGCCAAAAAGGCAAAGGCAGGGCAGTTTATAATCCTGCGTGTTGATGAATTCGGAGAGAGAACACCGCTTACTATTGCCGACTATGACAGAGAAGCGGGAACAATCACAATTATTTTCCAAATCGTAGGAAGAACCACCCAAATTCTTTCAAGAATGAAGGAAGGCGACGAAATTCTCGATTTTGCAGGCCCTCTCGGCGTTGCTTCACACCTTGACGGTTATAAAAAAGCTTGCGTAATCGGCGGCGGTGTCGGCTGTGCAATCGCATATCCGTCCGCAAAGGCTTTGTTTGAAAATGGTACTGAGGTTGATGTAATCGCCGGTTTCAGAAGCAAGGATATTGTTATTCTTGAGGACGAATTCAAGCAGGTAAGCAACCACCTTTATATAACGACAGACGACGGAACCTACGGCGAAAAGGGCTTTGTCACAAACAAGCTTCAATCGCTTATTGATGCGGGCAACAACTATGATTTAGTTGTCGCAATCGGCCCTGTGCCAATGATGAAATTTGTCTGCAAGGTAACAGAGCCTTATGGCATCAAAACTCTCGTTTCCCTCAACCCGATTATGATTGACGGGACAGGAATGTGCGGCGGCTGCCGTGTAACCGTCGGCGGAAAAATCAAGTTTGCCTGTGTTGACGGACCTGATTTTGACGGACACGAGGTTGATTTTGACGAGCTTATGAAGCGCAACTCCACATATAAGTCGAAGGAGCGCCACGACAGCGACCATTGCAGACTTTTTATGGGAGGTAACGAAAATGCCTAATATGTCACTTGAAAAAGTAAAAATGCCAGAGCAAAAGCCCGACATCAGAAACAAAAATTTCGAAGAGGTTTCAACCGGCTATACCGCTGAAATGGCAATGGAGGAGGCTACACGCTGCCTTAATTGCCGCCATAAGCCCTGCGTTTCGGGCTGCCCTGTAAACGTCCGTATCCCAGAGTTTATCACGGAGGTTGCAAAAGGAAATTTTGAGGACGCATATCAAATTATCAAGACGACAAATGCCCTGCCTGCTGTTTGCGGACGTGTCTGCCCGCAGGAAAGCCAGTGTGAGGGAAACTGTGTTCGCGGCAAGAAAGGCGAGCCTGTCGGTATAGGACGGCTCGAGCGTTTTTGCGCCGACTATCACATGAACAACGTCGAGGACGAAATCACTGTTCCCGAAAGCAACGGAATTAAGGTTGCAATCATCGGCGCAGGCCCTGCCGGACTTTCATGTGCGGGCGACCTTGCAAAGCTTGGCTATAAAATAACAATTTTCGAAGCGTTCCACACAGCAGGCGGTGTTTTGGTTTATGGTATTCCCGAATTCCGTCTGCCCAAAGCCATTGTTAAAAAGGAAATTGACAGCCTTAAGAAAATGGGCGTTGAAATCTTCACAAACATGGTTATAGGCATTGACGAAATTTTCGACATGGGCTTTAAGGCTTGCTTTATCGGCTCTGGCGCAGGCTTGCCGAGATTTATGGGAATCCCCGGCGAAGCGCTTGTCGGTGTTTATTCCGCAAACGAATATTTGACGAGAACAAACCTCATGAAGGCATACAAAACAGGCTATGACACGCCTATTCTCAAGAGCAAGGCTGTTGCTGTCGTCGGCGGCGGAAACGTTGCGATGGATGCGGCGCGCTGTGCGAAAAGACTTGGCGCAGAGGAAGTTTACATTGTATACCGCCGTGGGCTTGAAGAAATGCCTGCCCGTAAAGAGGAAGTCCACCACGCAATGGAAGAAGAAATTATCTTCAAAAATCTCACAAATCCCATTCAGATTATCGGCGACGAGGACGGCAGAGTCAAAGAAATCGAATGCGTTGAGATGGTTCTTGGCGAGCCTGACGAAAGCGGCAGACGTTCGCCCGTGGAAAAAGAAGGCTCAAACTTCAAGATTGCGGTTGACACGGTTGTAATGTCAATCGGTACATCACCAAACCCGCTTATCAGAACAACAACCCCCGGCATAGAGGCAAACAGGCGTGGTTGTCTTGTCGTAAACGAGGAAACCATGCAGACGACACGTGAGGGCGTTTATGCGGGCGGCGATGCG
>CAZYRV010000028.1:0-11637 GCA_964649485.1 uncultured Oscillospiraceae bacterium
CACCGACAAGCCTCGAATTTCAGCTCCCGAACAGACCGCAAACGGCTTAGCTTTCAACATTGCGGGCTATGGAAACGAGCTTCGCCTAATCAAGCTTACAGACGGCGAAAAAACGCTTAAGGATTTCCGCATTGTTTCGGATATTAACGTTCGAAACGGCAAATTTACGCTTGATTCAACCGCATTCAATTCGCTTGCGGACGGGAATTACACGCTCACGGCAACTTTCGATACAGGCGAAAAGGTTAATTTCACAATCATAAAAAAAGGCGATAAAATCCAATTTATAAACGCAGATTTGGCGAAATTTTCACTCACCGGCGGCACAAAACCGAACACTAAGGACTGCCTTTATTTCCTCGAAATCTACATAGGAAAGCGAGCTTATAACGGCGAAAACCTCGATTTTAACGCCGACGGAAAAGTTAACACATTAGATGTTCTGGTGCTGTTAGATTTTGTTGTTTCGATGTAAAAATGCAATGAAAAAGCGTTTCCTGAAAAGGGAAACGCTTTTTTGCGCTGTACCTGCTTGCGAATGAAACATTAAGCCGTAGACATTATTTCCGACTGAACAATCGCTTGCGAATTTTCAAATATATGATATAATAAATAAAATTGATGAACGAAAAAAGCCGAATAATTGATGAAGACTTAAAGGCTGTTTGCGCTCAATTTGCTGTATACATAAAGGCTTTCTGTGTTTTTCAACTAAATATACCATAAGCGTTTAAGCAATGGATTTTTTGGCTGTTCTGGTCGCCTGATTGCGTCCTGTGTCTTGCCTTTACACAAATTGCTGACTAAAAACGTTGCTGAAAAATCTTCGTAAAAGCCATAAATCCAAGCTTTTACTTGATTTTCAGCAACGTTTTCTATGCGTAATTCAGTATTGCCTTAATACTCGTTTTCTTTCACAATCGCAGGGTCTTCCGCCGTTTTTGTATAAACACCGCTGTCGCCGATTGTAACCAAGTCATAATCGTACAAATGCGTAAAAGTCAGCGTGTCGCCTGAAAATTCTAAATAATATTCCGCATAATACTGATAATCTTCAGTCATATCGTTGATAACAAGCTTAAGCGTGTTTTTGTCTGTCCATTCAGCGCCGCCGTCAATGCGATAGTTAATGCCGCTGTCGCCGTCAATCATGAAAATCGAATCTTCGCCCATGTAAAGCAGCTTGAAGCTTCCCATCTGATAAGTCCCGTAAAAGCCCTCGGTTTTTTTAAGGGAAGCCGTTCCATAGTCGCTGTAATAGGTGGTTTTGCTCACTTTTTTGTAAGCGCGGATACGAAACATATACGAATTTTTTTCGAAATCAAGCTTTGAGGTTGAATATGATTTTTTGCTGCTTTTTACCGTTGCAAGCTTCTTAAACTTTCCGCCGTTTTCGGAATAAGTGATTTCATAGTTCGCCGCACCGGTGATTTTTGCCCATGAAAGCGTAATCTTTTTACCGCTTTTTGAAGCGGATAAAACGGGGGTTTTCGGCACAATTTTAAACGTCACTTTCTTGCTTCCCGAATAATCTCCCTTGCCTTTTACAGTAATTGTCGCCTTGCCGATGGACTTGTTGTTTTTATAGGAGAGGGTATAGTCTGTTCCTTTAACAAGCTTGTACGAGCCGTCGGTTATTGTTACGTCGGGCTTAAGCGACTTTCCGGTGTAAACCGCATTGCTTACCATTATTGTAAATTTTGAGATTTTACCGCCTGTTTTTGCTGCCGCCGAGCCGTCGCTTGATGTGTTGAGAGCACTTGCGTCAATCATTCCCCAATCGACAAGCATTTCATAAGCCTTGTAAATTTCGTCCTTTGTAAAGCCTTGTTCGAGCAGCAGATTTTCGATTGCTTGTACGTCCTTTCCCTCTTCAATATATAAAATGGCAATTTTTGCCGCCTCTTCATAATCGCCCGCAGAAACAGCGATTGCTGTGGTCGCCGCCATTATTGCCGCAAGAAAAATTGCTATAAGTTTTTTCATATTTCCTCCTACTTAACGGTAACCGTGCAGGTCGCCTTTTTGCCCGAATTCTTGTCCGTAACCGTGATTGTGACCTTGCCCTTTTTCTTTGCCTTGATTTTGCCGTTTTTATCAACCGTCGCAACCTTTGTGTTTGACGATTTCCAAGTTAAATTCGTGTCTGCTTCCTTAGGCGTTGCCGTAACCTTAAGTGTTGATGTTTTGCCTTTTTTAAGCGTAAGCTTCGACTTATTAAGCTTGATTTTTGTGGCATTCGCTTCCTCAACAACCGCCATTGTATAGTTAAGCTCCCGTGCGTGAACCTTTATAAAGCAAGCTTTATCACTTAGATTAAGGTTTATGGTTTTAGTTTTTGAAGTGTCAATACCGACATGTTCAATTTCAACCTTATCACTATCATAAACCGCAACATAAAGTGTCGTAGAAAGAGTTTGATAAGGGTCGCCGCCGTTTGTCAAAACGAGCTGTGCATTTTTCTTTTTTGTTTCGACGTAAAACCAGTCAATGTCATATGACGGAGTAAGCATATTTTTATATGTCTGGTTTGTCTTTATTTGAACGGCTTCTCCAATGTCTTCGCCGCCTTCATCAAGAATTTCCTCCACCTCAACATACATTTCGCCGTCTTTATTCGATGAAAGTGTAAAATAATAGGTTTCATTCTGACTAAGCATAAAATATGCCGTTGCTTCTTTGTTCATCGCAAAGTCAAAGCGTCCTACCTCCAAGCCCTTTTTGTCATAAATTTTTATGTAATTTGTACCGCCGGTTGCTTTTGTGTTAATGTTTGAAAGTGTGAATTTAAACCACGAGTCTATGCCAAGCTCTGTTTCCTCCGGTGTGAATTTATACCAACCCTCGGCATAACCGCCGTCCTGCTTGTACATATACTCCTCGTTGAGCTCGATGACCTCGGCTTCATCTTTTGCTGTTCCAGCCGCAAAAGCGATTGGTTCAACGGTGATGATTGCCGAAGCCGCCATAACCGTACTCATGAAAAAACCTGTCGTCCTAGTAAAAAAATTGCTCATAAAATCCTCCTGTTGTTTATTTTACAGGCTGTGCCTGTACTTAACTAATACTCGTTTTCTTTCGCAATCGCAGGGTCTTCCGCTGTTTTTGTATAAACACCGCTGTCGCCGATTTCAACAAGGTCGACACGGTCATATAAATGCGTAAAAGTCAGAGTGTCGCCTGAAAATTCTAAATAATATTCCGCATAATACTCATATTCTTCGGTCATCATGTCAATAATCAGCGTAAGCGTGTCGCCGTTCCACTCCGGACTTCCATCAATCATATAATTCCCGCCGCCATCGCTGTCAATCATGTAAATCGAATCTTCTCCCATGTAAAGCAGCTTAAAACTGCCCATCGCATAAGTGCCGTAATGCACATCGTCGCTTTTAAAAGCGCTGTCCGTGCCGTCCTGTGCAATTTCAACATTGCCCTCTTCCGTCAAGGATTCAGATTCTTTTTCAGCGGCGGTTTCGCTTTTTGAGTTTTCTTTGTTCGCATCAACGCTTTCGCTGTTGCTTGCGCTTTCGGTTGCTAAACCGCTGTTTTTTTCGTCTTTTTCGCAAGCCGTCAGGCTTAGCAAAAGCATTGCCGCCGCAAGAAAAATTGCTGTTTTTTTCATGTTTCCTCCTTAGTTTTCATGCTTGTTTTCGGGTATTGATGCATAGGCGGTGATTGTTGCGGTGTCCTCTAAAATTCGGCTTATAGAGTAGGCGAAATCGCTGAAATCATATTCATAAGTTATGCTGTTATGATAAAATCCGTCAGCGCCAAAAATGAGTTCGTCGTAAATGTTAAAGTTGTTCAAGATCATTAGAGTTGGCCTTATTTGCCGCATTTTTTCTCCACCGCTAAAATACCTCACATTGTCAAAATGCCCGTGATATTCATGGTTTGTATATTCGCCCGAGCCGTAAAATTCCCTGTCCATTTCCTCAAAAAAATCCGCCATAATCTGCTCGTCATGCTCTGTTTCGTCCGTCAAATCTTCGGTACCCATCCAGCTTAATCTTCCGGCGGGAGCAACCATTGCGTCACGCAAATTGCTGTAAATCATCTTGGTTTTTGTGCTTATCAAGCCAAATTCGTCGTAAGAAATTATCGAAACAACCGTAACACTTCCGTCATGAGTGTCCACAGGCCCGTAAACCTCAACTCCGTTGGCATAGCCAAAGCCATAATCGTAATATTTTAAAACGGGGTATTCTTCCATCACAACGACATAATCATCAGAATCCGGAGTGAAAAATTCATCATCTTTGCTTGATTTCGGGAAAATATCAGGGAGTTTTTCAATTTGCGGTTTAGCAGTTTTAGCCATATTTTCATATGGAATAACCGCAAAAAGCTGTTCGTCGTCAGAAGCAATTTCAACGTGCTTACAAGCCGCAAGCAAGCCGTCAATCCCATCAAATTTAATCAAAGCCGAAAGCCCGTTTTCAGTTTCCAAAAGCTCGCTGTCGTGCGCAATTTCGAGGGGCTTGCTGTCAATGCTGATTCTGTTTTCGCTCTCACGGGTGTAACTATTTTCGTAGAAACCTAAGTTTAAATAGGGCTGTCCGTCATTTGTGTTTTGGTTCAACCTAAGTGTATATTTCGGCAGACTTTTTTCGTCGCCCTCAAAGTAAAATTTAAGTTGGATTTCTCCCCAATCTTCCTTGTAAAAATGCTCTAAAGCAGTGTGATTGAATAGCTTGAAAATGCCGATATTCCCACGTCTGTACATGATTTCAAGGTCGGCTGCTGCCGCATTTTCGGTTGAAAGCGATGAAAACCCGCCATTGTAAAGCTCGCACCAATTATTTTCCTCGGACGGCTGAACGTTTGGGTCGTTGTAGTAAATTCTGATGTATTTACATGAATTAATTTCCTCCGAAATATTTTGAAAATTCACTATCCACTGTATTTTATTTCCGTCAACCAAGTCCGCACCATTTAAACCGTCCACAAAGTTATTTGAAGCATCGCCGACTTCCTCAACCTCCGGCATGAAAATCCACCAGTTTTTGTCGGCTTGAAAAATGAGCTTACTTTTTTGGTTTTCGCTTGTTTCGTAAAAACTTACATTAAGCGAAATTTCTTCATCAGCCAAAAGCTGCTCTGTAAATTCGTGTTCGAACGTGAAAATTGCTCTGTTTTCACCCTCAAATTCAATTTTAAAAGGCGAATTTTCAAGATGTTTTTCATCGTTTGTAAGCTCTGACGTTTGTACAGCGTTGCCGTTTTCATCGGTTATAAACGCATTTTGCGAGGTCAGTCCCGTTCTGTTTCCGGCGGGAACACTTGCGGATTGATTGGAAAATATTATCGCCGCCGCAACTCCGCCGCCCGCAACAACAACCGCTCCTGCCGCCGCCGCAATTTTCATTTTTACCGCTGATTTTGCTGCTGAAATCCCGCCCTTTGCGGCTGCTCCCGCAGTGCCTGCGCCTTTAATCGCACCTTTGCTTATCCCTTGCCAAATAGTGTCGGAAACGCCGCTTGGAAGCGAAAAGCGCTCGAACTCTTTAAGCAGAATCGGCATGAGCGGAATTGCGTGCAAGCGGATTTCGTCCTCGTCCTCTTTTTCAAGGATTGCCGCCTCAATTTTCTTTCGTGCCAACGCAAGACGGCTTCTCACGGTGTGAACGTTTGCGTCTGTTATTTCAGCGATTTCCTCCACGGATAAAAGGCTGAAATAGCGGTATAAAACACACACTCGCTGATTATCGGGAAGGCTGTCGATTATCTCCATAATAATACGGCGGGTTTCGGAATTATCCACATATTCTTCGGGGATAATCGCCGTTTCGGACGGTTGGTTTTCAATCAGCTCGTCAACATTTTCATCACTTGAAAAACGGTTGTTTTTGCGCAGAAAATCCATGCATTTCGTTGCGGTAATGCGGTTAAGCCACTTATAATAAGCCTCTGGAGTTTTAAGTCCGCCGATTTTTTCAAATACGGCTATAAAAATATCCTGAACGATATCCTCGGCATCGTCGGGGTTCTTCAGGATTTTCAAAGCTATGTAATAAACGCTTTTTGCGCCGTCCACATACAATTCATGCCAAGCACTTCTGTCGCCTTTTTGGGCGTTTTTTACGACCTTGTAAAGGGATTCCTTATCCATAGGTTTTCTCCTTTGCGTTGCTTTTATAATACAGACGTTGTGAAAAGCGAAAATGATTAAAATATTTTATTTTTTTATTTTAACATATAAGGGATAAAAAAGCAAGTAAATATTGCGGTTTGCATCGTTATCGCCTCATATTTTTTGGAGAAAATTACACTTGTCATTTAGTTTTTAACAGAAAAATCATCGCTTTAATGATAAATATGGGATATTATAGCATAATTAGTAAGACAGGTTCTATTTAAAAAGCTTATAATTTATGTCAATCATCAAGTGAATGCCTGTGCTGATATTCATCAAAAGCTCATTAAGATGTTATAACAAAATGAAGCACGGGCTATGGATTCTGAGAATAAGGAAATCGATACGTTTTGGAAAATGTGAAGTGGATATGTGAAAGCATCGATATACTTGGCGAAAACAAATTACAGTTATTATGCTACACCGTCGCACTCAGCGTTCTATTGAGACGAAGCAAGTGGCGCTTTCACTATTCAAGCAGGCGATATTATATAATCCGCATAAATCCTATTTCCTGTATGAGGGCAGCTTTTTATAACGGATTGCGAAAGCGGTTGACATGATATTAAAATCGCCATAACTAATGCCGTCATATAAACATGACGGCATTAGTCCGTATTAATACGGATATTGAAAAGGAGAAAACATCAAAATAAATAATATCGTCTGCAAAGCGGAAGCGTTTCGGACGGCTTGCTATCAACCTGTTCGCCATTGATTTTAACCATATAGGTGTCAGGGTCAACCTCAATTTCAGGGCATTCGCCGTTTAAAATCATATCCTTTTTGCCGACTGTTCGGCAATTCATCACGGGAAGAACGGTTTTTTCAAGCCCGAGCTTTTCCTTGATTCCGTCCTCAAAAGCCGCCTTGCTTACAAAAGTGATTGAAGTGCGGCTTCTTGCCTTGCCATAAGCCCCCCACATATTGCGCATAATTACAGGCTGGGGAGTTGGAATTGAAGCGTTTGCGTCGCCCATTTTTGCGGCTGTGATAAACCCTCCTTTGATAATTGTATCTGGCTTTACACCGAAAAAAGCAGGCTTCCACAAAACCAAATCCGCAATTTTGCCTCGTTCGATTGAGCCTAAATAATCGGAAATTCCGTGCGCAATCGCAGGATTTATCGTATATTTCGCAACATACCGCCTTGCTCTGAAATTGTCGTTATCCTCTCCCGCCGCTTCGGGAAGCTGTCCACGCTGTTGCTTCATCTTATCGGCACACTGCCATGCCCTTGTAATAACCTCCGCCGGTCTGCCCATTGCCTGCGAATCAGAATTTAAAATTGAAATTGCCCCCATGTCGTGGAGAATATCCTCCGCCGCAAGCGTTCCATAGCGGATTCGTGATTTTGCAAAGGCGACGTCCTCCGGCAAGTTTGGGTCAAGATGGTGACAAACCATAATCATGTCAAGATGCTCGTCTATGGTATTTTTCGCAAACGGCATGGTAGGACTTGTTGACGACGGCATAACGTTTGGAAGCGCCGCCGCTTTGATTATGTCCGGTGCGTGTCCTCCGCCTGCGCCTTCGGTGTGATAGGTATGGATTGCCCTGCCGCCGATTGCATCTCGTGTTGATTCGAAAAAACCCGCCTCATTCAGCGTGTCGGTATGTATTGTAATCTGCACATCATATTTATCCGCAACAGCAAGACTTGTATTTATCGCCGACGGAGTTGTTCCCCAGTCCTCGTGAAGCTTAAGCCCGATTGCCCCCGCCTTAATCTGCTCGACAAGAGGCGCCTCGGTCGAAGCGTTTGCCTTTCCGAAAAAGCCGAAATTCATCGGAAATTCCTCCGCCGCTTCAAGCATTTTGTGCATATTAAACACTCCGGGAGTGCAGGTTGTCGCAAAGGTTCCCACTGCGGGGCCTGTTCCGCCGCCAATCATAGTCGTCATGCCCGAATAAAGTGAGGTTTCGACCTGCTGCGGGCAGATATAATGCACGTGGGTGTCGATTCCGCCCGCCGTCACAATCATTCCTTCTCCCGCAATTATTTCCGTGCCTGCTCCGACGACAAGATGAGGGTCAACTCCGCTCATAATATCAGGGTTTCCCGCCTTGCCGACACCGACAATTTTGCCGTCCTTGATTCCTATATCAGCCTTTACGATTCCCCAATAATCAAGAATAAGAGCATTGGTGATAAGCAAATCCAGAGCGCCGTTTTCGCCTGTGATTTCAGCATTTTGTCCCATTCCGTCACGAATCGTTTTTCCGCCGCCAAACTTCATTTCGTCGCCATAAACCGTATAGTCCTTTTCAACCTCAATGAAAAGCTCGGTATCGCCAAGACGAACCTTGTCGCCAACCGTCGGGCCGTACATTGAAACATATTCATTTTTATCAATAGTTTTCATTCCTATCCCCCTCAAATAAAGCCTTTTTTCTGCGCCTTGTCAGTTGCCGCTTTAAGGGCGGCTGTGTTTACCTGTCCGTCGGTAAGGTTGTTAAACCCAAGAACCCTGCGGTTTCCCGCAATCGCAACAAGCTCGACTTCTTTTTCCTCATTCGGCTCAAATCGGACTGCCGTTCCCGACGGAATATCAAGGCGAAAGCCGAAAGCCGCTTCTCTGTCAAACGAGAGAAACCTGTTCGCCTCGAAAAAATGAAAGTGGGAGCCAACCTGAATAGGGCGGTCGCCCTTGTTTAAAACCGTAATCCTCTTTGAATCAAGCCCCTTGTTTATTTCAACAGAAGCTGTACCAACAATAACTTCACCCGGAATCATATAAGCCCCTCCTATCTAATCGGATTGTGGACGGTTACAAGCTTTGTTCCGTCCTCAAAGGTTGCTTCGATCTGAACCTCATGTATCATCTCGGAAACCCCTTCCATAACCTGCTCTTTAGAAATAATCTCCGTGCCCATTGTCATAAGCTCTTTGACTGTTCTGCCATCGCGCGCAAGCTCCATAAGTTCGGACGTAATCAAAGCCTCCGCCTCAGCATAATTAAGCTTAAGCCCTCTTTCAAGGCGCTTTTTCGCAAGCTCGCCGGCGTTGTGAAGCATGAGCTTTTCTATTTCTCTCGGTGTAAGTCGCATATGCCCCTCCTTTTCCATTGCTCTGCCGATTAAATCCAGCATATTTCTCAAAAATTATCACATAGCTGAAAATTCAATCGCAAAGCAAAAGGCGCCGCAACAATACGACGCCTTTGTCAGTTTTATTTTGTGTCTTAATTATAACGCTTATTTTTATAAATTTAAACAGGAAATAACAGCGATTATCCCGCAAAAATCAGATATTGTGCATCTTGACAGCTCTTTAACGCTGTGATATACTAATACTAATCTCCAATTGAAATGCGTATCAGAAAATCTTTGCAAAAGCCATAAATTCAAGCTTTTACTCGATATTTTATGGCATTTCTAATCGAGATTCAGTATAAATAATAAAAGCATTAAACGGCAATGGCGCTTTTGCGCTGTTGCCGTTTTTTATGCAGACAGGTTACAGTCGGAGGAGAAATCATGAGCAAAAAAAGCTTTTGGCGAAGCGGCACAATATCACTTATAACGATTATTTCTTTTGTCGCCGTCCTTGTTATTATACTTGTAAGCAATCTTTACATGAATGCCTGCGTTGAGAATGAGGCGGAGGCAAACCAAAGACGAAACGAGCTTAAGGCGCTTGGCGATTCACTTGCAAACGCATCAGACTTGCTTACAGACGAGGTACGGCGCTTTGCGGTTACGGGGAATATCGAGCATTTGTACAATTATTGGCATGAAGCAAGGGCTACAAAACAGCGTGATATGGCGATTGACAAGCTTATTTCATACAATCCGCCGCAGTCAGAGCTTGAGCTTTTGGAGGAAGCGAAAAAATATTCTGATATTCTTATAGAAACTGAAACCTATTCTATGAAGCTTGTGCTTTTATCAAAGGGAATAACGGCGGAGGATTATGCGGACAATGCCGAAACATTCGGCTATGTGCAATATGTTTTAAGCTATGACCTGCCGGACGAATATAAAACGCTTTCTCAAGGCGAAACAGAACGCACGGCGGTTCAGATTCTTTACGACGACGACTATGAGTATGCAAAATATCTCATCATGAAGCCGATTGAGGACTTTCAGATGCAAATGAACACACGGCTTGATACAGAGGTAAACGAGTCAACGGAGGGGCGGCTTTTTGCCTCACGGATTCAAATTCTCTCGCTTTTAATCGCCGTAGCCTTTATTGCGGCATTGCTTGTTATGATAAACCTGCTTTATATTGTTCCGCTTAAAAAATATTCTGCTCAGCTTTCTGGCTCCGGCTGGATAAAAGGCTTGGAAAAGATTGATTTCAAAAGCATTTCCGTTGTTCCGACAGGCGCTTACGAGCTTAAAGAATTCGGCGGATTGTTTAACACGCTTTCATCTCATCTGCACAAGGAATTTTTAAGCCGGGAAAAGGCGGAGGAGAAAATGAGGCTTGCCCGTGACGAGGCAAACCGTGCAAATAACGCAAAAAGCGAATTTCTCGCACGCATGAGCCACGAACTTCGCACACCGCTTAATGCGATTATAGGCTATATTTACCTGCTTTCGCAGACAAAACCCGACGAAAACCAAAGCCGCTATATCAAAAGCACAAGCCTTGCCTCGGAAAACCTATTGGGGCTGATAAGCAATATCCTTGATTTTTCTAAAATTGAATCCGGCAAGCTTGACTTTGAGTTTGCGCCGTTTAAGCCTGTTGACGTAATAAAGGAAGTCTGCTCTGTCATGGAAAACAGCGCACTTCAAAAGGGGCTTTCATTTTCGGTTGATGTAGATGAGAAAATTCCCGAAATGCTGATTGGCGATTCGGTGAAGCTTCGGCAAATTCTTACCAATCTTGTCGGCAACGCAGTTAAATTCACGCATGAGGGCGGCATATGCGTATTTGCGGCGGCAGAAAAAACAAAAAGCGAAAGCTGTATAATACTTTTCAAGGTTACCGACACGGGAATAGGCATAAGCTCCGACGAAAAAAATCGAATTTTCAAGCCGTTTGTACAGGCAGATGCGGGGATAACCCGCCATTATGGCGGAACGGGGCTTGGTCTTTCAATTTGCAAGATGATTATAGAGCTTTTAAGCGGCGGCAAGGAAACCTTAAATCTAGAATCAGCACCCGGAAAAGGCTCTGCCTTCAGCTTTAGAATAGCCTTTGGCTTGTGCGATTCAAAGCCTTTACCCAAAGATGAAGGCATTGATGATTTTTCCGCAATCTGCGCCGGTAAAGAGCTTTTACTGATTGACGACAATGAAATCAACCTTGAGGTGGAAAGCGAAATTATAAAAGCAATGGGCATAGGGGTTACGCTTGCGCAAAGCGGAGGTGAAGCCCTTTCCGCCCTGAAAAAATATCGCTTTGACATAATCATAACCGATATAAGAATGCCCGACATGGACGGATTCGAGCTTCTCGGACGGATTCGGAATATATCCGGATATGCAAGTGCGCCCATAATCGCACTTTCCGCCGATGTGCTTGCGGGCGTTGAGGAAAC
>CAZYRV010000028.1:11750-15203 GCA_964649485.1 uncultured Oscillospiraceae bacterium
TTAACATCAGCCAATGCCTTAATAATCTGAGCGGAAATCAATCCGCCCTCACAAGCCTTGTAAAACGGTTCGTCATCGTCCACAGCGAAAGCGGAAAGCATATTGTTTCCCATGCAGAGGCTGGCTATTTCCAAAATGCCGCCTATATTCTCCATGATATAATCGGTATAAGCGGAAATTTGTGCTGTAAAAGGCTTTGTGACACGGCAAGGCGGCTTTATACCGAGCTTAATGCGGGCAAAACTAATTCTCTTGAGGATTTTTCCGCCGTTTGGGAAAGCACCGTTTCAGAGCTTAAAGCCTATATCTCCGCACAAGAAACGGCAAACGAAGGAAAAACAGTAAATACAGATGATTTTCAACCTGCGCTTGTTGCTTTCAAGGAAAAATGCGCAAGCCTTGACACGGCGGCGGTTGATGATTTTGAAAGGCTTTCGCCGATTTTTAAAGCTAATATGACCGATGAGGAGTTTAAAAGGCTAGCCGCCCGAATTGAAGGCTTTGATTTTATGGGGGCGCTTGCATTGCTTGAAAAGGAGGAGCAAAATGTATAAAATATTGCTGGTTGACGACGACAAAGCGCTTAGGTTTGTATATTCACGCTATAAGGCATGGCATGAATGCGGCTTTGAAATTGCCGCCGAGGCGGGGAATGGGAGGCAGGCGCTTGAAATTCTCGAACAAGAACAGTTTGACCTGCTTATGACGGATATACGTATGCCCTTTGTAGACGGAATTTCACTTCTCAAGGAGATTAAATCACGAAAAATTGAAATATTCACTATTCTGGTAAGCTCGTACAATGAGTTTGAATATGCCAGACAAGGCTTGATTCTGGGCGCTTCCGACTTTGTCGTAAAGCCTATGACAGAGCAAACGCTTTCGGAGGTTTTGGAGAGAGCCGCAATCTATCTTGGCGAACACGTCCAAAACCGAGAATACTATCGCATAATTATTGCCGAGCTTGGGAAGCATAATCCAGAGGCAGAGGGAAATGCGTTTTTAAAGCGGCTTTCCGTTTATCTTTCGGAGAATATGGAGCAAAACATCACAATGGACAGTGTCGCCGACAGCATGAAGCTTAACAAGGATTATTTCGGCAAGCTTTTTAAACAGCACGCAAAAACAGGATTCCACAGCTTTTACATAACCATAAAGATGGAATACGCAAAAAAGCTTATTGCCGACGGCATTTACAAAAACTATGAAATAAGCGAAAGGCTTGGCTTTTCCACGCCCGACTATTTCACAAAGGTCTTTAAAGGAGTTATGGGCATCACACCATCACAGTATAAGCTTTCGCTTGTAAAATAACAATAATTTGCTGATTTTTTACGGAATTTCTCTGAAAAACCGTGTTTTAAGACTGAGGTCAATGTGATATACTATGAACATAGCATGAAGAAAGGGTGAGCGGCATGGAAAACAAAGTCAGGGCGAAAAATTTCATAATAACAATTGCACGAGGCTTTGGAAGCGGCGGAAAATATATCGGCAAAGCGCTTTCTCAAGAGCTTTCAATACCTTGCTATGACAGTCAGATTCTTTCCATGGCTTCTGATGAAAGCGGAATAAGCAAGCGGTTGTTTTTTCAAGCGGACGAAAAGCTCAAGGGGATAAACCTTGTGAAAAGGCTTGTCGCCACGCCGAACACCGACCACATTGTCGCACCGACAGAAAAAGGCTTTGTGTCCGACGACAACCTTTTCAGCTTTCAGGTTAAAATAATAAAACAGCTTGCAAAAACACAATCGTGCATAATAATCGGCAAATGCGCAAACCACATTCTCAAAGAACATGACAATGTCATAAGCGTTTATGTAGAAGCGCCGAGAAAAAACTGCGTCGAGAGCATAACCTCGCTTTTGGGAGTTTCCGAAGCGGAGGCGCACAAAATGATTGCGCAAACAGACAAATACCGTGCGGATTATTATAAATATTATACAGGCGGGGACTATTGGACAAATCCCGTTTCCTATGACATAACTCTCAACAGCGCACGTATCGGCAGAGATAACTGTGCAAGGCTTATAATCGCCTGTGCAAATATCAAGCTTGGATATGATATTACAAGGGCTTAACCACCAAGGAAATTTCTGGTCTTTGTGCGGTGATGCCCAAGCAAATAAGCAAGAGTAAAGACAATGAAGTCGCTTCCGCTTTGGCGGTGCGGCTTTTTTTGTAGATAAACCGAAATAAGAAAGGTGAACGACATGAAAAATCTTAGACTCAGGCAGATTATGGCGGCTTGTTTAAGCCTTGCGATGGCGGCAGGCTTTACTGCCTGCAATTCCGCAAACGAAAGCTCAGACAGCACTCCCTCCGCCGGAAACACCTCCGGCACATCAGCCCCCGCCGACAACACCGGTGAAAGCGGCGAAGAATCAATCAAGGTTGGGCTTCTCCATTCGCTTACAGGCTCTATGGCGATAAGTGAAAAGTCGGTTCGTGACGCAGAGGTGCTTGCGATTGAGGAAATCAACGCTGCGGGCGGAGTCCTCGGCAAGCAGATTACATACGTCGAGGAGGACGGCGCTTCAGAGCCGGCAACCTTTGCGACAAAGGCAGAAAAGCTTATAGACAGCGAAAAGGTCGCAACTGTTTTCGGCTGTTGGACTTCTTCCTCAAGAAAAGCGGTTAAGCCTATTTTTGAGGACTATGAGGCGCTTTTATGGTATCCCGTCCAGTATGAAGGCATGGAATCCTCTAAAAATATCGTCTACACAGGCGCAGCTCCGAACCAGCAGATTGTTCCGGCGGTTGAATACCTTATTGAAATGGGCTATAAAAAGTTTTTCCTTCTCGGCTCTGACTATGTTTTTCCAAGAACGGCAAACATGATTATCACCGCACAGGTTGAGGCGGCGGGGCTTGAGGTTGTCGGAGAAGAATACGCAGATATGGACCAGACTGATTTTGCGGCGATAATCGCCAAAATTGAGGCGGCAAAGCCGGACGTGATTCTGAACACTCTAAACGGCACGGGCAATGTTTCGTTCTTCAAGCAAATGTCAGAGAAAAACTATACAAGCAAGGAATACATGACAATGTCTTTCTCAATCGCAGAGGAGGAGGTTGCGACGATTGGCGCTTCTATTCTAAGCGGACATATGGTTTCATGGAACTATTATCAGACGACCGAAACGGATAAAAACAAGGATTTCGTTGCGGCATACAAGGCGAAATTCGGGGAAGCCCGTGTGACATCAGACCCAGCTGAGGCGGCTTATGATGCGGTTTATCTCTGGAAAGCGGCTGTTGAAAAAGCGGGCAGCTTTGAGGTTGATGCGGTTCTTGCGGCAATTCAGGGCGGCGGCGTTTCGTTTGACGCTCCTGAGGGTATGGTCGTGATAAACGGTGAAAACCAGCACCTTGCAAAGCCCGTACGTATCGGTCAGGTCGGCGACGACGGACTTATTTACGAGGTTTATTCAACACCGTCGCCCGTTGACC
>CAZYRV010000028.1:15213-19904 GCA_964649485.1 uncultured Oscillospiraceae bacterium
TGTTGAATCAAGTTCTTCGAAAACTGTTTCGAGTGTTTTTTCAACAATGTCGCCCGTTGACCCCGACCCCTATCTCACAACCTATGACTGGGCTGTTGCGGCGGGAATCCAGCCCCTCGAATAATACGAAAACAATCCTAAATCCCGTGCCGGCGGCTTTCGCCGGCGCGGGAATCAAGCGAGGTGTATCTTATGGAGCAAGTTATCAATACTCTTTTCAACGGCTTAAGCCTAAGCTCGATTATTCTTCTCACGTCGCTCGGACTTGCCGTCACTTTCGGACTTATGCGTGTCATAAATATGGCGCACGGTGAATTTGTCATGATAGGCGCATACACCACGTTTGTCACACAGAATATCTTTGCCTCAATTGTCCCGCCAGAGTGGCAGTTTATTTATTATATTGCGGCGATTCCTCTTGCTTTTGGTGTGTCGTTTTTAATCGGAAGCGTGCTTGAAAGCCTTGTAATTTCACGTCTTTACGGCAGGGAAATTGACAGCCTGCTTGCAACATGGGGAATAAGCCTTATCCTCCAGCAGGCGGCAAGAAGCATCTTCGGCGCTCAGGGCGTAAACGTAAACGCTCCGTCGTTTTTACGGGGAGGCATGACAATCGGCGGCATAACCTTCTCCTATAACCGCATTTTCATAATTGCGCTTGTAATACTCTGCCTCGTCGGAATGTATCTCTGGATGTACAAAACAGGCTTTGGACGGCAAATCCGTGCGGTAATGCAAAACCGCCCCATGGCGCAGTGTATGGGAATAAACTCACGCAAGGTTGATAATATCACCTTTGCGGTCGGCTCCGGGCTTGCGGGGATTGCGGGCTGTTCGGTTGCGCTTTTAGGCTCGATTGATTCAACCGTAGGTCAAAGCTATATCGTAAACTCGTTTATGGCGGTTGTTCTCGGCGGTGTCGGAAAGCTTGCGGGAACGGTTCTCGGTTCGGCAATAATCGGCTCGGCAAGCATTTTCACCGAAAACTATACTTCATCTACAATAGCAAAGGCAATCGTTCTTCTCATCGTGATTGTGTTCCTGCAAAAACGTCCGCAGGGTCTTTTCTCGATAAAGAAAAGAAGCCTCGACGAATAGGGGGAGCTTTATGAAAATATTCAAAAAATACGGAAGTCACCTCTGCTTTGGACTTATTGCGGCAGTTTTAGCATCTATGCCGCTTTTGCACAGTGCGGGGCTTATGTCCGGCTCGTCGCTTATTTTATTTCTGGGAAAGTGTATTGCTTTTTCAATTGTCGCAATGGGGCTTGATTTAATCTGGGGCTATGCGGGAATATTAAGCCTTGGACACGGACTTTATTTTGCCCTTGGCGGCTATGCGATGGCAATGTACCTGAAGCTTCAAAGCACGGGCGGAAAAATAACCGACTTTATGCACACAGGCGGCTTTAAAGAGCTTCCGCTTATATGGCGGCCGTTTAACAGCCTTCCGCTTTCGCTTATTCTTATGGTGGTTGTGCCGGGTGCGGTTGCGGGGATTCTCGGCTTTTTCATTTTTAAAAGCCGTGTCAAAGGAGTTTATTTCTCAATTATCTCGCAGGCTCTTACTTGGGCGGCATATTCAATTTTCATTGCGCTTTCGCCCTACACAAACGGAAACGTCGGAATAACCGAAATCAAATCAATTTTCGGAAGCATTAAAGGCGATAAAAACACCGATAATATGTACCTGCTTTTTTATGTATCAATCGGCATAATGATTCTGGTTTATTCGCTTTGCAAGTTCCTTGTAAGCCGTAAATTTGGCAAGCTTTTAATTGCAATCCGTGACGGTGAAAACCGAACCTATTTTTCAGGCTATCGTGTAAGTATTTATAAAACAGCGGTATACATTATTTCAGCGGTTATTGCGGCGATTGCGGGGGCGGTTTTCGTAAACTTTAACGGAAGCATAACGCCGTCGCAGATGACAATTCCATTTTCAATCGGAATGGTAATCTGGGTTGCGATTGGCGGCAGAGGAACAATTATCGGTGCGGTTATCGGAGCTTTTCTGATTAATCTGTGCGAATATAATCTAAGCTCCGGAAGCATGGTTGAGATATGGCAATTTATAATCGGCGCAATTTTCTGCATTACAATACTGTTTTTCAAAAACGGAATTGTCGGTCTTTTCACAGAACAGCTTCCGGCTCTCGCAAGACGGCTGTCCAAAAAAATAAAAGGCGGCGCACAAGAGATATAGGGAGGAGAACATTATGAAAACCAACGATACAATCATGGAAATCAAAAACATTTCGGTCTGCTTTGACGGATTTTATGCGCTTACCGACATAAACACTTCCGTCAAGCGCAACAAAATCAACTTTTTCATAGGGCCGAACGGTGCGGGGAAAACAACCCTTCTTGACATAATCTGCGCAAAAACAAAGCCTACAAGCGGAAACGTTTTCTTCTATCCCGAGGGCAGAAAGCCCGTTCGGCTTACGGGAATGAAAGAATATAAAATTGTTGCGGAGGGAATAGGAAGGAAATTTCAAGTTCCGTCAGTGTTTATTAATCTTACAGTTGAAGAAAATATGATTCTCTCGCTTAAAGGGCATAAGGGCGTTTTGGAAAGCATTTTTAGAAAGCCCACAAAGGCAGAGCTTGATAACATTGACGAGATACTCGCCTTGGTCGGACTTGACAAAAAGGCAGGCTATCGTGCGGGCGCTCTTGCCCACGGCGAAAAGCAATGGCTTGAAATCGCAATGCAGCTTGTGCAAAAGCCTGAAATAATCATGCTTGACGAGCCGGCGGCAGGCATGGGCAAGCCCGAAACCTTTAAAACCGGCGACCTGCTTAAAAAAGTTAAAGAGCAATGCACCGTCATCGTGATTGAGCATGACATGGAGTTTGTAAAACAGGCGGCAGACATCGTAACCGTGCTTCACGAAGGGAAAATTCTCATACAGGGCGAAGTGTCGGACGTGCTTGCCGACAAGACTGCTCAGGCGGTATATCTTGGCAGAGGGGGAAGCAAAAGTGCTTAAGCTTAACAAGGTTGACGCATATTATGGAGAAAGCAAAATCTTAAGCGGGCTTAATTTAAACGTTCCGAAAGGGAAAATAGTAAGCCTTATAGGCAGAAACGGCGTCGGCAAAAGCACAACCCTGAAAAGCATAATGGGGCTTGTAAAAACTCCGTCGGGAAGTATCCGAAAAGAGGGGAAAGAGCTTTTCAAAATGCCAACCTATGAGCGTGTAAAAACAGGAATTGGTTATGTGCCGCAGGGACGTGAGATTTTCCCTCAGCTTACCGTTGCGGAAAATCTTGAGCTTGGGCTTGAGCCGCTTGGCGGAAAAGGAAAAATTCCAGACTATGTCTACGAGTTGTTTCCGATTATTCCTAAATTTGCAAAGCGAAAAGGCGGTGACCTTTCCGGCGGTCAACAGCAACAGCTTGCAATTGCCCGTATGCTTGTGGCAGAGCCTGACATTCTGATTTTAGACGAGCCGACGGAAGGAATCCAGCCGTCAATCATTGAGGACATAGGCGAGGCGATTAAAAAAATCAACGGCTGGAAGGGCATTACTGTGCTTATGGTTGAACAATATCTTGATTTTGTCATGAATATTTCCGATTATGTTTACGTAATGGAAAAGGGTGAAATCGTGTTCGAAAGCAATATTGAAAACTGCGAAAAGGCTGAAATTCAAAAGCTTATGACGCAGTAATCACGGAAAAGGAAATTACATGGGAAACAATACGATTCTGATTGTTGACGATATGCCCGACCAGATTGCCTATGAAAGCGCTATACTAAAGGCAGAGGGCTATCGGGTTTTCGCAGCGGTAAGCGGCAAAACAGCCTTTGACTTTCTAAGCTCCAAAAAGCCCGACCTTATCGTTCTCGACATAAAGATGAGCGACATGGACGGGCTTGAGGTGTGCAGACGAATCAAAAGCAATTCCGAAACCGAGGACATACCCGTAATTTTTGTCACGGCAAACGCTTCGCCTGAAATTATTACGGAGGGCTTTGCCGTCGGCTGCTGTGACTATGTGACAAAGCCGTTTATCAAAACAGAATATCTTGCCCGCATAAAAACTCACCTTAAAATGGCACGGCAAAGTCAAGAGCTTTTGACGGCGTATAACGAGCTTAATCTGTTTTGTTCTGCCGTTTCTCACGATCTCAAAGCTCCGCTTAACGTGATTAGGCTTTTGCTCTCGCTTCTTGAGAAGGAGCTTGGCGGCAAGGAAGGCGACTCAGAAAGAATTATCTGTGAAATCAACCGAAAATCCGACCAGCTTATTCTGATGATAGAACGGCTTCTTGAGTTTTCAAAAATGTGCAATATTACGCCGAACATTCAAAGCCTGAATCTTGAAAGCATTATAAATGAAATATGTACAGAATTTAAACTTCTTGAACCAAACCGAGATATAAAAATTGAAATAAGCACGCTTCCCGATGTTTTCGGGGACGAGGTGCTTGTGCGCACAGCTCTTAAAAACGTAATAAGCAACGCATTTAAATTCACTCGAAAACGAGAATCCGCCATAATCAGAATAAGCGGTGAGGAAAGCGGCGGCTTTGTGCGTATTATCGTCGAGGATAATGGAGCGGGCTTTGACATGGCTTATGGAAAAAAGCTTTTTACTGTTTTTCAAAGGCTTCATGATTATGAAGATTTTGAGGGCGCAGGCGTAGGCCTTGCCCTTGTCGATAAGGTTATGCGCA
>CAZYRV010000028.1:19914-24516 GCA_964649485.1 uncultured Oscillospiraceae bacterium
CAGAGATTTACGGCGAACCCGAAAAGGGTGCGGCGATAAGTCTGTATTTCAGAAAATAAACCGCTTGTGAAATAAAAGGGCATATACCGCTTTTCGGCTGCCGACTTACCCCTGTTTCTATCTGAAACAGGGGCTTTTCGCCGCTTGTAAAGAGCGTTGTGTTTCAGCGTGCTTCGAATATGCTCTGCGATTTCGGATAAGCGCTTTAAATATGCATGGTGTCGATTTTTCATGCTTAACGTTATATGCGCATTGCTTAATTTGAGAACAATTTTTAAACAAAGAAAAAAATTACAACTATATAACCCGTCACAGGATTTGACAGCGCTTTTTGTGCAAATTTCCTATTTATTTTTATTACATGATATGCTATTATAATACTGGGAATTGTCTGAATATATATTTTTTTTGACAATATTGCGAAAAATGCTGTATAATGCCCGCCGTATGAATCTGTTTGCAAACGGATTCGCCAAAGCTGTTCGAAACGCAACAGCTTTAAAGCAAAAACACATTTTTGCTGCGGCTCGCATTGATAATTGTATAATCTGTACATTCGCCTGTTCGCATAAACAATACAAATGCCTGTGCGAACAGGCATTTGTGCTAAAATTCAGGAGGGGTTTAAATGAGGAGGCTTAAACCGGCACTTGGTATTTTCGGAATATCTGTTTTGATTTTATCAACAGGCTGTGCTGATAAAGGGACATTGGGGCAACTAACCTCAAATGCGGATAATTCAGATTTGAGTACAATAAAAAAAGAAGCTTCAAACAGCAATTCGGAAATTGAGCTTTCGCCTATAGCGACAGTAAGAGAAAGCTTTGAGGAAAATGTAAATAAAATAAAAGAAAGAAAGTTTGATAATATAAGCTTTGAAAACACTTTTTTTTCGTTTACCGACGCAACTGAGCTTTGTACGCTTGAATACGAGAGTGAGATAACTAAATTTACTTGGTCGACTGATGAAGCGTATGATTATATAAGCAAGCGTGTCGACGAATTTTTTCCGGGAATGTACAATGACGAGGAAAAGAATTATGAAATCAGATTTGCCGATGCGAAAGCAGTAAACAAGGAAACAGCACAAGGTCTTTACAGATGGCCTAATCTGGACCAATATAAAGAAATGAACCTAATGACAGACCGCCCTCTTCCTATAATTGTAAACAATGATTGCTATATTGAAATATTTAACGGCATGCTTCGTGGTTATGACCTAGGCGATTTAGCAAAACGCAGCGGATATGACGGCGATCTTGATTTATTTGATGCTTTGACGGAATTCCCGATTGTATACCGCACGGAAAACCTAGAAAGCGAAAAAACATATCATCTTAAAAGCGGAGATATTTCAATAGCTGATGCGGTGAAATCAGCAAATAAATGCTTATCCGAATTGACGCTTTCGTCTCGAGAGGTTCTTTTTAAACCAAGTGTGCAAAGCGTTAATGTAATTGATATCGGCGACGGCTGCTTTGCGTTTTGCTTTGCAATCGTAACGGAATATAAACAAGTAAAATTCAATGCCATTGAAATGGACAACACAACTTACGGCGTTTCAATCATAAGCGACGGTACAAATGAAGTTGGTATGCCTGGCGATGCATTAATGTATGAAGCGGATAAGCTGACGAGATACAGAATGCTTTCCCCGTTTAATTACTCTGATGTTGTGGAAACCGGCACATACAGTAACATTATTCCGCTTGAAAAGGCAACCGAAATTACATCAAATCACCTGACGAGCGGTATAAATTTCAAAGCGTTAAGTGTCACGGCGGTCTATAAGACTTTTTCAGATAAAGACAGTACGCAATACTCTGATGATGAAGCTTACAGATATAGAAAAATAAACATTTCGCCCTGCTGGAGATTTGTTCTGCAACCGACTACGGGTGCGACGAACAAGCTTTATTATGTTTATGTAAATATGCTTACGGGAAAAGCATATACAAGCGTTCAGCTGATGGAATCGAGTGTTGAGTATGATTAAGCTGTTAAAAAGCGACTTTCATAAAACACTGTTAAGCTATGGCTTTTTTGCGGCGATTATTGTGACGTTTTTTCTGTGCTTTACGGCAAGCGTTTACATAGACACATCTACAAGCCGTACATATTCAGTGTTAGAGGTTTTGTTCAATTTTGACAGACGGTTTATGGAAAACAATATCTCATTTAACTCGCTTTCGGTATTTAAAAGTGCGCTTAATGGTTATTCAGAAATGTTTTTGCCGATTCTAGCGTCGTTCCCTTTTGTATTTTCGCAAAGCGCTGAAAGAATGAGCGGCAATATACGTTTTTCGATTTTCCGCACAAAAAGACTTAAATATTATTTTTCAAAGTTTATATGTGCGGCATTAAGCGGCGGACTATGCGTTATGCTTGGCGCTTTGATTTTCGGAATTTTTTCGTTTATCGCATTTCCCGGGCTTGAATACTATCACAATAATACGCTTGGACTCATTGCGCCTGACGGTGTTTTTGCCGAGATTATAAAAAAGCTTTTATCTTCGTTTATTTACGGCTGTGTAAGCTCGATTCCTGCGTTTTTCCTGAGCTCTTTTTGCCGCAACCGCTATATAATCCTTTGCGTTCCGTTTTTAATTCGGTTTATTCTGGATACGGCAACTAATAAATTACTGATAAGCACAAGGGACGACACGATTTATGAAATTGTTTTCCCGTTCATGTGCAATTCGCCGTCACAGATTCCCTATCTTGATGCAGATTTTGGACTTTATTCGACCATTGCCGTTATGGTCGCATTTGCTGCGCTTATGCAGATTGGTTATATAATAATTATGGAACGCCGAACGGACAAAGGAGAATAAATCATGAGGAAATTCAGCTTTAAAAACTCGATTTCCTGTGCATGGATCGAGTTTGTAAAATGGATAGTCAACCCGAGAATTGTAATTGTATTATGCCTTTGCGTTTTCGTTTATGCCTTTGCCGTTGAGCCGATAAAGCAAAACGCAGAGCTTATGGGCGAGCCGATGAACGCACTTGAGCCTTTTATAGCAACGCTTAATTCGGGTATGATTCTTTTGATAGTTCCATTGGGTTTTTTAACGCTTATTTCGGACTATCCAAAAATTGACGGAAGTACAATCAATCACATTTTTCGAATAGGCAAAAAAAGCTGGCTCTGGGGGCAGATTCTTCAGCTGATTATGATGACCGCAGCGTATATTCTGGCGATGTTTTTGGCATCTGTTGCGGGCGTTATTACAAGCGGATTCACAGGAGAGGAATGGAGCCTTGTGGCAACAAAATTTGCGTCGGCATTCCCCGAGCAAAGCGGAAATTTCGGAGTCTTGCTTCTTCCTGAAAATCTGTATAATCAAATGTCGCTTCCGACTGCTTTTATTGAAAGTACATTGTTTGTTATCGCATATTTATTCTCTTTGGGAATGATTTTGCTTGCGTTTACTATTTCCAAAAGAAAAACGGCGGGGGTTGTTGTCTGCGGGCTTGTAATAGCCATCGGCGCAATGCTTTGCTCAATAAATGCAAAAATAATGTGGGTGTTTCCTATGGCTCATTCTATTGTTTGGCTGCATTATACAGAGTTCTTGCGTGAGCCGATTTTTCCTGTTTATTATTCGGCGATTTATTTTGCGGCGATTATCGCAGCAGCAACAATTGTCTGTATAGCTTCGCTTAAGCGATTTGATTATGATTTAATATCCTTGGAGGTGTAGCTCTGAATGATACAAGTAAAAGATGTTTCCCTGACGCTTAAAAATGTTCCGATATTAATCAATATCAACGCAAGCTTTGAGCGTGGAAAAATTCACGGCTTAATCGGCAGAAACGGCTCTGGGAAAACAATGCTCTTAAAATGCATATGCGGTTTTGTAAAGCCGACAAGCGGTGTGATAACCGTTGACGGAAAGCGAATCGGAAAGGATTGCGATTTTCCTGACAACACCGGAATTATTATTGAAACTCCGGGATTTATTCCGTATTACAGCGGATATAAAAATTTGAAGCTTCTTGCTGATTTACGCAATAAAATAACCGCAGACGACATTAAAAAAACAATGGAAAACGTCGGCTTAGACCCTGAATTAAAGCGTCACGTCCGCAAATATTCTCTCGGTATGCGTCAACGGCTTGGTTTAGCGCAAGCGATTATGGAAAATCCAGATTTGCTTATACTTGACGAGCCTATGAACGGACTGGATAAGGACGGCGTTATGGATATGCGGCAATATCTCCTTAATTTAAAATCGCAGGGTAAAACAATCCTAATCGCATCTCACAGCGCCGAGGATATTGATTTATTATGCGATACTGTTTGGGAAATGGATAAGGGAAAAATTGAAAAGGTGAGATAATTTTTCGGAAACTATTCCGCACTCGCTATTACAAAAATTTTACACAAAGCCCTCCGTCATGCACAACACGATGGAGGGCTTTTGCTATCTTGAAAACCGGTGTGGATTGCGGCGCAGTAAAGCTTAAAAAAGCGTTGTTCGGAAGAATTTAAAAGCAAGGCGGATTCAACGTTTCCGCCGCAAAACAGGAAAATTAAGGTAAAATATTGCGAGTTACGTCGTTTTTCATACCAGTTTTGCACGAAGCCTTGTTTTT
>CAZYRV010000029.1:0-6315 GCA_964649485.1 uncultured Oscillospiraceae bacterium
ATATTATCGGCGACCTGAATTCACGCCGCGGACAAATCCAAGGCATGGAGGCAAGAAACGGCGCACAGCAGATAAACTGTTTTGTTCCGCTTTCTGAAATGTTCGGCTATTCGAACGACCTTCGCTCGAAATCACAGGGAAGAGGCCAGTATGTAATGGAACCAAGCCATTATATAGAGGTTCCCAAGTCGATTTCCGAGGGAATTATAAGCAAAAGAAGCAAGTCCGAATAATTTTTAAAAAACACTTGCTTTTTTCGTTAATATCTGTTAAACTTTATTTATGAATTATTCTTTTAAGGAGGATTATCCAAATGGCAAAGCAAAAATTTGAGCGTACCAAGCCGCACGTAAACATTGGTACAATCGGACACGTTGACCATGGTAAGACAACACTTACCGCAGCTATCACAAAGACTCTTTCCCTTCAGGGAAATGCCGAGTTCTCTGCTTATGACCAGATTGACAAGGCGCCCGAGGAAAAAGAGCGCGGAATTACAATTAACACATCTCACGTTGAGTATCAGACAGAAAAGCGTCACTATGCTCACGTTGACTGCCCAGGTCACGCCGACTATATCAAGAACATGATTACCGGTGCGGCTCAGATGGACGGCGCAATCCTCGTTGTTGCCGCAACTGACGGACCTATGGCTCAGACAAAAGAGCATATCCTTCTCGCACGTCAGGTTGGCGTTCCTAAGATTGTCGTATTTATGAACAAGTGCGACGATGTTGACGATCCCGAGCTTCTTGACCTCGTTGAAATGGATATCCGTGACGAGCTTTCCAAGAACGAATTTGACGGCGACAACACACCTATCATTCGTGGTTCTGCTCTCGAGGCTCTCGAAGCTCCCAACGATTTGAGCAACCCCGCTTATAAGCCGATTCTCGAGCTTATGGACGCTGTTGACGAGTATATCCCTACTCCTGACCGTAAGGCAGATCAGCCCTTCCTTATGCCTGTTGAGGACGTTTTCACAATCACAGGACGCGGAACAGTTGCAACCGGCCGTGTAGAGCGTGGTCAGCTTAAGCTTTCTGACGAAGTTGAAATCACCGGTCTTACCGACGAGCCGAAAAAGACTGTCGTAACCGGAATCGAAATGTTCCACAAGCTTCTCGACTATGCTGAGGCGGGCGACAATATCGGTGCGCTTCTCCGTGGTGTTCAGAGAACAGATATCGAGCGTGGGCAGGTTCTCTGCAAGCCCGGTTCTATTCACCCTCACACAAAGTTCAGAGGACAGGTTTACGTTCTTAAGAAGGAAGAGGGCGGACGTCACACACCTTTTGTTTCCAACTATCGTCCCCAGTTCTTTTTCAGAACAACTGACGTTACCGGCGTAATCACACTTCCCGACGGTGTTGAAATGTGTATGCCCGGCGATAACGTTGAAATCGACGTAGAGCTTATCACTCCTATCGCAATCGAAGAAGGTCTTCGTTTTGCTATTCGTGAAGGCGGACGTACTGTTGGTTCAGGCGTTGTTATCAGCGTTCAGAAGTAATATTTGCATAACTGCGGGGCGCTTTGCGCCCCGCTTTTTTCGTTCGTGCTTGACATTCGCCGTTTAAAGCATTATAATGTTACTGTAATATGAGCGTAATACTAATCCCTGATTGAAAACGTTGCTAAAAAATTTTTGCAAAACTCATAAATCTTTGTGCGGTTATGCCTTAGCTTTTGCTCGATTTTTCAGACGTTTTTTAATCGGGATTCAGTGTAATACTTTCGGAGGGAACATGAAAATTGCTGTTGTTGGTTTGGGGCTGATTGGCGGCTCGGTTTGCAAGGCGATTAAGGCGGGGACGCTTCATACCGTGTTCGGCATGGATACTGATGAGGAAACGCAAAAGCTTGCCTTGTCAGACGGCGCTGTTGATGAAATAATAGATGAAAACAGGCTTGGCGAGGCGAATATGACGATAGTCTGCCTTTATCCTGTGCAGACGGTTGAGTTTATTGCCGCAAACGCTGATAAATTCAAAAAAGGCTCTATCGTGATAGATATTTGCGGCGTTAAGGAATATATTGTAAGCCGCTGTACGCCGATTCTTGCCGAAAAGGGCATTCATTTTATCGGCACTCACCCTATGGCGGGGCGGGAATTTTCGGGCTATAAATATTCCTCCGCAGATTTGTTCAAGGGCGCAAGCTATATAATCACGCCGACAGAGGACACCCCGCAGATGGCGGTTGACCTGATTTCAACGCTTGCAAGCTGTATGGGCTTCGGCAAGGTTGTGATTGCAAACGCAAAACAGCATGACGCAAACATTGCCTACACCTCACAGCTTGCCCATGTCGTTTCAAACGCTTATGTCAAGAGTCCGACTTTGTTTAATTCCGACGGCTTTTCGGCGGGAAGCTTTCTTGATTTAACCCGTGTCGCCAAGCTTAACGAATGTATGTGGACGGATTTGTTTATATGCAACAAAACCGCTTTGCTAAGCGAGCTTGACGGCATTATTTCCCAGCTTAATTCTTATCGTGAAGCAATCAACAATGACGATAAAGCAACACTTTGCGAAATATTGCGGGACGGGCGAATCCGCAAGGAAAAAAGCCTTTTACACTATGGACAGGAGAAAAAATGAAGCAAAAAACAAGCCTGAGCTATAACGTTGCGCTTTCGGGAATTGTCGCCGCTTTGGGAATATTCCTGATGTTTCTCGTGGGGTTTATCCCGATTGGGCAGTATATTTTCCCTGCGATTGCGGGAATGCTGATTTGGGTCGTCAAGTCACAGATTAATACAAAATGGGCATTTATGTGCTATGGGGCGACCGCCATTCTTGCTCTTATCGTTACACCCGACATTGAGGCAAAGGCGATGTTTGTGACGTTTTTCGGCTATTATCCGATTGTAAGAAGCCTTATTCATGAGAAATTCAAGCACTTTGTGACAAGGTGGGGGCTTAAGCTTGCGCTTTTTAACGTTACCACGATAATAACCTATTATTTCCTGTTTAATGTTTTGGGCATGGCAGAGCTTGTTAAAGAAATGCAGGAATATGGTAAATATTCTATGCTTATTTTGCTTGCGCTTGGAAATTTGTCGCTTATCTGTATGGATTTTTGCATGGAAATCCTGTTCGAGGCTTATGAAAAGCTGTTAAAGCCAAAGCTTGCGAGAAGGTAGACTTTTGCTTTTCAGCACTTGTTTTTTTTATAATATTATGCTATAATTAATTGTAACTGATTATCCCGCTTTAGCCTGTTAAAGCGGCAGAACCAAAGAAAGAGGAGAATTTAATGTCAGCAACTGTAATTGTAGGTACTCAATGGGGCGATGAGGGCAAGGGCAAGATTATAGATATTCTTGCATCAAAGGCGGACGTTGTCGTTCGGTCAAGCGGCGGAAACAATGCCGGCCACACCGTCGTTCACGGCGAAAATGTCTATAAGCTTCATCTGATTCCCTCGGGAATCCTCTATCCGAATACAAAATGCCTTATAGCAAGCGGCGTTGTCATTGACCCTAAGGTTATTATCACAGAAATAAAAGCCCTCAAGGACAGGGGGATTTCCTGCGAAAACCTCAGGATTGATGCCCGTGCGGACATTATTTTTCCTTGGCATATCGCCATTGACAAGCTTTCCGAGGAGGAAAAGGCAAAATGCACAGGTGTAAACATTGGTACAACAGGGCGGGGAATCGGCCCTTGCTATGCCGATAAAACTGATAGAATCGGCATTCGGCTTTATGATTTGGTAAATCCGGAGCTGCTTAAGGCGAAAATTATTGAAACCGGAACGCTTAAAAATAAGATTATAACCGCTGTTTACGGCGGACAAGCAATAGATTTGGACGCTGTTTTCGAGGAGTATAAGGCTTACGGCGAATACCTCAAGCCGTATGTTGACGACGTTTCGGTGCTTACCTTTGACGCTTGGAAGGCGGATAAGTTTGTGCTTTTCGAGGGGGCGCAGGCGACACTTCTTGATATTGATTTCGGAACTTATCCTTATGTTACCTCATCGCACCCGATTGCAGGCGGCGCTTGCGTCGGAACGGGCGTCGGCCCGACGATGATGAAAGAAATAATCGGTGTTGCGAAGGCTTATACGACACGTGTCGGCAACGGCCCTTTCCCGACCGAGCTTGACAACGAAATCGGCGAATATATCCGCAATAAGGGCGGCGAATTCGGCACGACAACGGGCAGACCCCGCCGCACAGGCTGGTTTGATTCGGTTATTATCCGTCATGCCGTCCGTGTAAACGGCCTTACCGCACTTGCAATCAACAAATTTGACACGCTTTCGGGCTTGGAAAAGCTGAGCGTTTGCACAGGCTATCGTCATGAGGACGGAACTGTTTTGAAGGACTTTCCCGTTACCTTGGAGGAGCTTGCGAAATGCAGTCCGATTTATGAGGAAATCGACGGCTTTGACGGCGACATTTGCTCTTGCAGAAGCTTTGACGAGCTTCCCGAAAAATGCCGTGCCTACATTACGAGGCTTGAAGAGCTTTGCGGCTGTCCGATTACTATGATCGGAGTCGGGCCTGGCAGAGATCAGATTATTTCCCGATAGAACAGGTATTTAATGAAAATTTTATTTGTCGGCGACATTGTGGGACAAGCGTCATGTGATTATCTGGAAAGCAGGCTTTCGGCGATTGTCCGTGAAAACGAAATTGATATTGTGATTGCAAACGGCGAAAATTCCGCCGACGGCAACGGAATAACTCCGCAGACCGCCGCACAGCTTTTGCGGGCGGGCGTGGATGTGATTACCACGGGAAATCACGGGCTTCAGCGCAAGGAAATCTTCTCCTTTATGGACGAAAACGAGAGGATAATCCGACCCGCCAATTTCGGCGAAAATGTTCCCGGCAGAGGCTTGTGCGAGCTTGATATGGGCTTTTGCAAGGTTGCTGTTATAAATTTACAGGGCAACGTCTTTATGCCGTTTGCCGCAGATAATCCGTTTGTCGCCGCCGACAGGCTTATAAGCGGGCTTGATACGAAAACAATAATTGTCGATTTCCATGCGGAGGCGACCTCTGAAAAGCTTGCCCTTGCGCATTTTCTTTCGGGCAGAGTAAGCGCCGTGCTCGGCACGCACACGCACGTTCAAACCGCAGACGAAACCATTTTTGACGTACATACGGCTTATATTTCCGACGTGGGAATGACAGGCGGAGAAGGCTCGATAATCGGAATGAAAAAAGAAGCCATAATCGAAAAATTCGTGAATTATTACCCCTCAAAAGGCGAGTTTGCAACAGAAAACATCAAAATGAACACTGTTATTTTAAATATTGACACAAAAACCGGACAATGCTTACAAATTCAGCGACACAATTTCTAGCACGGAGGTTATTATGGAAATTATCAAGGTTTCATCAAGCTCTGTACCAAAGTCGGTTGCGGGCGCAATTGCCGCAGTTATTCGTGAAAACGGTCAGGTTGAAGTCCAAGCGGTCGGCGCAGGCGCAACGAACCAAGCCGTTAAATCAATCGCTATTTCAAGGGGCTATATGGCGCTTGTCGGCGTCGATTTAGTTGCTATTCCCGCCTTTACAACCGTTTTGATTGACGGGGAAGAGCGCACGGCGATGAAGTTTATTGTAGAGCCGAGATAGTGGTTAATCCCAAATATTTCCGCCTGTGGACATTGTTTCAGAGGCACGGAATTTTTGCGGCTTAAAACAGATGGTTGGTGCTGAAACTTCAATCTATTGCTTCGGTGTATCAAATTAAATAAGAGAGAGTAAATGGAAAAAATAACAATAGCAATAACCGCCGCCAGCTATAACGGCAATAAGGGTGCGGCGGCAATGCTTCAAAGCTCGATAAAACAGCTTTATGCCCGTTATGGCGAGGCTTTGAGGATAAACCTGATGTCAACCTATCCCGAGGGCGACAAAAGGCTTAAGCCCTTTGATTTTATAAATATTGTTTCGGCAAAGCCCGAACAGCTTGTATTTATCGCTTTTCCGCTTGCGGTTCTGTACTGGCTTTTTCGCTGGTTCAAGCCGATAAAAAGCTTGATATTGAAGAATAAAATTCTTAAGGCTTATTCCCAGACCGACCTTGTTGTTGATGAGGCGGGCATTTCATTCGTGGACAGCCGCGGCTTTGTCATGAACACCTATGCGTTTATTTGCGCCGCCGTGCCTCTGCTTGTGGGGACTCCTGTGGTTAAATATTCGCAGGCTCTCGGTGAGTTTAAAAATCCATATAACCGCTTTTTGGCAAAGTGGATTCTGCCAAAGCTTAAGCTTATTTGCGCCCGTGGTGAAATTACGCTTAAAAACCTTGAGGGCATAGGAGTTGCGGCAAACGTAAAAATGTGCGC
>CAZYRV010000029.1:6325-6897 GCA_964649485.1 uncultured Oscillospiraceae bacterium
GACGGAGCGTTTTCCATGCCTGACGACGAAAGCGTTGCGGAGCAGGTTCTGACCCTTGTGCAAAGCGACAGCTTTTATGCGGGAAAGGTGATTTCGCTTTCGATAAGCAGTGTTGTTCAGAAAAAATGTATCAAGCTCAGGATTAATTATGCGGCGGTTATGACAGCTTTTATAAACTGGCTTAACGAGCTTGGATATAACGTTTTAATCATCGCAAATGCCGCCCGTGAGGGAAGCGAAAAGCCCAGAAATAACGACCTTATTATCTGCAACGAGGTATACGAGCGGGTTCGGGACAAGGCACGGGTGCGCTGGTATAACCGTGAGATGTCCCCGGAGGAAATCCGAGAGCTTATCGCAAGAAGTGATGCCCTTGTCGCATCTCGCTTTCACGCAATGATCGGGGCGCTTGAAAAGGGCGTTCCCGTGCTTCTTATCGGCTGGAGCCATAAGTATAAGGAAGTTTTGGATATGTTCGACTTGGGGCAGTATGCACAGGATTTTTCAAGCCTGAATCTTGATAATCTCAAGGGGAGCTTTTTAAAATTTATTGCAGATGAGGAAGAAATCCG
>CAZYRV010000029.1:6907-8135 GCA_964649485.1 uncultured Oscillospiraceae bacterium
GTAAAGAAATGCTCTACCAATAATATAAGCTTTATCGGCGAAGTAATAGATGAAGTCACAGCAAACAGAGGAAACAATGGAAAAAACTAAAAAATTCAATAAAAAGAAAATTCTAAGCTTAATCAAAGCGGTTTTTCTGATTGCGGTTTTGTATTTTATCGTGGTTTATTTTGTCAAAAACATCGATGAAATCAAGAATCAGGATTTGCATATAAACTGGCTTGTTTTTTCCATTTCAATGCTGTTTTACTTTATTTACAAGTATACCTTGGCTTCACTCTGGCACTATATCACAAAGCTTAATAATGCCTCTATCCCTTATGATAAAGCCGTTACGGCATATTTATACTCGATTCTGGGAAAGTATATTCCCGGCAAGGTTTTCATGCTTGCGGCGAGGCTTGTCTATTATAAAGAGGAAGATGCGCCGCTTGGCAAGGTGACGATTTGCTTTTTCTTCGAGAATATCTGTACGCTTTTGGGCGCCGCAATGCTTTTTATCGTGTCGCTTTTCTTCTTCCCAAACGATGTGATGAAGGATTATTGGTATATAACCGTCGGGCTTATGGTTGCGTTTTTTATCTGTATTCACCCGAAAATTCTGAATTTTTTTCTCGGCATACTTGAGAAAATATTCAAAAAATCAAACCTGAAGGTGAACATGAGCTATGGGCAGATGATAAAAATCGTTTTGCTTTTTGTCGGCAACTGGCTTATTGTCGGTGTTGGTTTTTATATGCTTGTTTACTCGATTTATCCCGTTCCGCTTTCGGAATCGCTTTTCGTCGCAGGAATATTTGCCATTTCCGCAATAATCGGCATTCTGGCAATTTTCGCTCCGTCGGGAATCGGCGTTCGTGAGGGAATAATGATTTATTGCCTGAACCTGATACTTCCGCCTGATAAGCAGGTTTTGTCGGTTGTTATCGCCGCAATATCAAGGCTTTGGGTAACGATTCCTGAGCTTGTGCTTATTTTAGGCGCCTTTGTTTACTCGAAAATAAAAAAATACAGCAGAATAAAAGTTGAAAAAAACGCTCCCCCGGTGGAGTGAAACAATAAAGGAGAACCGCCTTTGGCAGACAAAGACTATAAAAAAAATATACGGAATTTCTGCATAATCGCCCATATCGACCACGGCAAGTCAACCCTTGCCGACCGTATTCTTGAGCAGACGCAAACCGTTGCGAACCGTGATATGGAAGCGCAGATTCTGGATAATATGGAT
>CAZYRV010000029.1:8145-19590 GCA_964649485.1 uncultured Oscillospiraceae bacterium
AGTCGCGCAAGTTCTCCGGCCATTCCCAGCTTCTGGATAATATGGATCTCGAGCGTGAGCGTGGGATTACGATTAAGGCAAGAGCCGTCCGGCTTAAATACCATGCCGACGACGGCGAGGAATATATTTTTAATCTGATTGACACCCCCGGCCATGTTGACTTTAACTATGAGGTATCACGTTCGCTCGTTGCCTGCGAGGGGGCGGTGCTTGTTGTTGACGCATCGCAGGGGATTGAGGCGCAAACGCTTGCGAACACCTATCTTGCGATTGAAAACAACCTTGAGGTCGTCCCTGTTATTAACAAGATTGACCTGCCGTCGGCACAGCCTGACGTTGTTAAAGAGGAAATCGAGGACGTAATCGGCATTCCCGCAGACCATGCGCCGCTTATTTCAGCAAAAATGGGAATAAATATCAAGGAAGTCATGGAGCTTGTGGTGAACGAAATTCCGGCGCCGCAGGGCGATGAAAACGCACCGCTTCAGGCGCTTATTTTCGACAGCTTCTACGACAGCTATAAGGGCGTTATTGTTTACGTCCGTGTCAAGGAAGGTACGCTTCGTGTCGGCGACGAAATCCGCATGATGGCGACAGGGGCGGAGTTTGACGTCGTCGAGCTTGGCTATATGGGCGCACGTGATTTAACTGTAACTAAAGAGCTTCGTGCCGGTGAAGTCGGCTATATTGCGGCTTCGATTAAGTCAATCGGCGAAACTAAAGTGGGCGACACGGTTACGCACGTGAAAAACGGTGCGACGACCCCGCTTCATGGCTATCGCAATGTTAATCCCATGGTTTTCAGCGGAATTTATCCCGCCGACGGCTCGAAATACGGCGACCTGCGTGATGCTCTTGATAAGCTTCAGCTTAATGATGCTTCGCTTTCGTTTGAGGCGGAAACGTCGATTGCGCTCGGTTTTGGTTTTCGCTGCGGCTTTTTGGGGTTGCTTCATATGGAGATTATCCAAGAGCGTATCGAGCGTGAGTTTAACCTCGATATTATCACGACGGCGCCGTCGGTTGTTTACAGAATAACCAAGACAAACGGCGACGTCATAATGATTGATAACCCGACGAATTATCCCGATACAGCCCTTATTCAGCTTGCGGAAGAGCCGATTGTTTCGGCGCATATTTACGCTCCGTCCGAATATGTCGGCAATATTATGGAACTTTGTCAGGACAGGCGGGGAACGTTTAAGGATATGAAATATATTGATGCAAACCGTGTTGATATGCACTATATTCTCCCGCTTAATGAGATTGTGTATGATTTTTTTGATGCGCTTAAATCGAGGACGAGAGGCTATGCAAGCTATGATTATGAGCTTAAGGGCTTTGCGCCGTCAAAGCTTGTAAAGCTTGACATTTTGCTGAACGGCGATGTTGTTGATGCGCTTTCGTTTATCGTTCATGCCGACAAGGCTTATGAACGCGGCAGAAAAATCGCCGAAAAGCTTAAGGACCATATCCCCCGCCAGATGTTTGAAGTACCGATTCAGGCGGCAATCGGCGGAAAAATAATCGCCAGAGAAACCGTCAAGGCAATGCGCAAGGACGTGCTTGCAAAGTGCTATGGCGGCGATATTACCCGTAAGAAAAAGCTGCTTGAAAAGCAAAAAGAGGGCAAAAAGCGTATGCGCCAGCTAGGCTCGGTTGAAGTGCCGCAGGAAGCGTTCATGAGCGTTTTGAAGCTTGACGAATAGGAGAGAAAATGGAAGAAGCTTTGAAAAAATATATCGGCTGTGAATGTGAAATAACGTTTATCGGCGAGGACGGCGACTTTGAAACGGGAAAGCTTGTTTCGGTTGAGAATGATGTAGTTGTGCTTGAAGTTCCAAGCGCAAAGAAAAACGACGATACTGTCACGGCGGTTATTTTGAATCTGAAAGAAATCCGCTGTGTCAGAATAGAGAATTTAAGAGCTTTGCGGTGAGGTGTGACTATGTATGATTTAATAAAGGAATGTATAAATCAGGAATGTTCAATCCAGATTGACTCATCAACATTAACGAGTGTTCAGGGATATATTCTTGCTGTTGAGGGAAATGTTGCAAAGGTTGAGGTTATGGAAGGATTCGGGAAAAACAAGCGTCCGAACGTGCATTATATAAACCTTAGAAATGTGCAGATGGTCGTACCGATAAAAAAGGACAAGCCATGAGCCTGATCGGACTTTACGTCCATGTGCCGTTTTGTGCGGCGAAATGCCCTTACTGTGATTTTTATTCAAAGCCCTATGACAAACAAGCCGCCTTTGCCTATGCCGAGGCGGTTATTCGCAATTGCGCAAATGCCGATTTTGCCTTTGATACTGTTTATTTCGGCGGCGGAACGCCCATACTTCTTGCGGAGGAAGCTGCTGTTATCCTTGAAAATTTGCGGAAAAAAATAGCGCCGAATGCCGAAATAACGCTTGAGGCTAATCCTAATTCAACCACGGAAAAAAACCTTAAGCTTTTGAAAAATGCGGGAGTAAACAGGCTTTCCTTTGGGGTTCAATCGTTCTGCGACAACGAACTTAAACAGCTTGGGCGGCTTCATTCGGCAGAACAGGCGGAAAAAGCGGTTCTGATGGCAAAGTCGCTTGGTTTTGACGATGTTTCCGTTGATTTAATGCTCGGAATCCCGCTTCAAACGCCGCAAAGCCTGGAATATTCGCTTGAACAGGCGGCAAGCCTGCCGATAAGCCATGTTTCGGTTTATATGCTTAAAATTGAGTCGGGAACGCCCTTTGCGGCACGAAAGCTTTTGCTGCCCGACGATGATGAAACTGCGGAAATGTATTTATTTGTAAGCCGATTTTTGCAAAAACACGGCTTCGAACATTATGAAATAAGCAATTTTGCAAGAAACAAGAGCCGCTCCCGTCACAATCTCAAATACTGGCGCTGTGAGGAGTATCTCGGAATCGGTCCGTCGGCGCATTCGTTCATCGGCGGCAAGCGCTTTGCGGTAAGCCGTGATTTGGACGGCTTTATAAACAGTCCGCTTCAGAAAACCGATTTTACCGATGAAAATGCGGGCGGCTTTGAAGAATGGGCGATGCTTAGGCTCAGGCTTTCGGACGGGATAAGCTTGGACGAGCTTGAAGGATTTGACGTTGACAGGGACGAGATTTTACGGCGGGCGGCGAATGTACCTCGAAATCTTTTGCAGGTTGACGATAAAAAAATTGCACTTACGACGGAAGGGTTCTTGCTGTCAAATTCGGTTATCGGCAGGCTTATTTTCGGATAATTATTACAATATACTTACAAAATTCAAATATGGGTTGAAAAAACGCACACTGTATGATATAATATAGTACATATTATATAGAAGGTAAAAGGTGTAAAATGGAAAAAAGCAGTTATAGTTACGGCAAAATTACGGCGATTATAAATGAGATTGAAAAGGTTATCGTCGGAAAGCGCAGTGTCGTCGAAATGCTTGTTGTCGCACTTCTTTCGGGCGGTCATGTCTTGATTGAGGACGTGCCCGGCGTCGGAAAAACAACCCTTGCAATGGCTTTGGGAAAGGCGACGGGGCTTTTGACAAAGCGTGCTCAGTTTACGCCTGACGTTATGGCGTCGGACATTACGGGCTTTTCCATGTTTAACAAGCAGACAAACCAGTTTGAGTATTGTCAGGGGCTTGTTATGACGAATATTCTGCTTGCCGACGAAATTAACCGAACCTCTCCGAAAACCCAATCGGCGCTTCTTGAGGCAATGGAAGAGCATCAGGTGACCGTTGACGGTGTAAATCACAAGCTGCCCGAGCCGTTTATGGTTATCGCAACCCAAAACAACCACGGCTATGTCGGGACTTTTCCGCTTCCCGAGGCACAGCTCGACCGTTTTCTCATGAAAATTTCCATGGGTTATCCAAGCGTTGATGAGGAGGTTGACATTCTTGCCGGCAGACAGCAGGGAAACCCTCTTAAATACATCATACCTATTTTTACCAAGGAAGAGCTTGTTGACGCAATGGATTCGGTAAAGCAGGTGCATATCGACCGAAACATAAGCCGCTATATCGTAAGTCTTGTTGCGCAAACCCGCTCTCACCCGAGTGTTGCTTTGGGGGGAAGCCCACGTGCATCGCTTTCACTCATGCGGACGGCGCAGGCATACGCATATGTAAGAGGAAGAAATTTTGTTGCACCCGAGGATATTATAAGCGTGCTTTCATGCGTGCTTTCACACAGAATTATCCTCACGCAGGAGGCGAAAATCAAGCGTGTAAGCGTAAATTCAGTTTTGCGTGATGCTGTGAAGGCGGTAAACCCGCCGTTTAAAGGGACGGGCAATGCTTAAATACAGACTTATTTATTCGCTTTTGTTTTTGTCGGCGCTTGCCTTCTCAATGCTCTACCGAAGCCAGTTTGCGTCGGTTTTGCTTGTTCTGGTGCTTGCAATTCCTGCTGTTTCGTTCATTTTGGGGCTTATCACAAGCTTTTTTGTCAAGATCAAGCTTCTTCCGCAAACGCAGTCAGTCGATAAAAAGCAAGATTTTACGGTTGTCGTTTCTTTAACAAACCGTTCGATTTTTCCCGCTGTTCCCGTGAGAATAATAGGAAAGCTTCCGAACATTAAAAACAATTCCGTCGAGTGCCAGCAGATTTTCGCAAGCGTTGCGCCTATGTCAACAGTAAATATCAAGCTTAAGGGGAATATGCCTTATCGGGGGCGTTATCCCATGGCAATTGATAAAATTTACATTTATGACCTGCTTAAAATTTTCAGCTTTCGAAAAAAGCTTTCGGTTGCCGCCGAAGCGGTTGTTTTACCTCGCATTTTCCCGATACAAAGCATACCGTCACAGTCTGTTTCCGAGGACGAAAATCTCACCCGCCAGCAATACGGGTTTAATAAAACAAGCTTTGCCTCTATCAGAGAATATCGGCGGGGCGATCCGCTTCAGACCGTCCACTGGAAGCTTTCGGCAAAGCAGGACGACATGATTGTCAAGGAATTTGAGGAAACGCTTAACAGTGATTCTATCATTATCTGTGATTTTGGAATGCCGCCGTCGGACAAGCTTTTTGCGCTTACCGACGGGATTGTCGAGTCGGCGCTTGCGGTTACGAGAAGCCTTGTTGAGGATTTAAACTCCGTAACTGTGCTTTGGGAGGATTTTTCCGCCAAGGATATTTCGGGGCGGATTGTCGAGAATCTGACTGATTTCAGCGTGCTTTTCAACGATTTTGCCGTGCTTGAGGCGGGCGCCCGCACAATGGACTCGGCGGCGATTGTGAAAAAAAGCCAAAAAGATATACTTGCCGCAAAAAAAGTTTATATAATTGCGGCGCATTTTTCCGAAAGGATAATTATGTCATTTGCCAAGTCCTTCAGCAATTCAAATATCCCCGTCCAATATCTTTATGTTACGTCGGGCGAGATTGACAGAGGGCTTATTGACGGCATTTCCGCAAGCTCGGGCATTATCGTAAGCGTGGTTAATCCCGATGAAATCAAGCTTAGTCTTGACAGAATTGTATAATATTGTTTACTGATCAAGCCGTTTTTATTCAAATTCGGCATAACATTATCTGAAAGCATGGTGAATTCTTTGCAAAAACGCAGGAAAAATAAAAACCCGCCCTGTATCACTATAATCGGTGATACTTATTTTGATGGGAAAAAGGGCTTTTTTTCCGTTTGGGTTTTTAAATATTTTCTTGCGCTCGTGCTTACCTTTGGCTTGTCGTTTTCCGTGGTGCAGTATTATGCGCTTCCCGCAAGCGGCTTTTTCACAGCGCTTTTTTCGTTTTTGTTCACGTCGGTTTTCTTCGGGCTTTTAGTCAAGGTTAAACCGTCGTTTCTGCTCTTTGGTACGGGACTGATAGCCGTTCTGGTTCTCGGCTTTGGTTATAGCGAGAGCGCATCGAATCTGCGGTTTTTTGCCGACCATATACTTTATTATTTGGACAGCAGGCTTTTGGACACGGCAAAGAATGCCTTCTATTCGGCAAAGTCGCTTTCACAGTATAACGAGGATTATATGTGGGCAATCCATATTGTTTTGGTGTTTTTGATTGCTTTATTTGCTCTGACTTCGGTGCTTTGTTCGTTTGGGAAAATTCGCCCGCTTCCGATAATAATTACTGCGCTTTTGATTTACGCACCGACGGTTGCGGCGGAAAAGGCAATCCTTATGCCGTCGATTATTCCGCTTGCGGCGGGGCTTACGGCAATGCTTTATATTGCGGTTTCGTATAATTTTACTATAAAGTCAAACGCAAAAAGTCTGCCGAGAACGCTTAGAGATAAAAGCTATCACAGGAAAAGGCTTGCATATTATGGAAAGTTTTCGTCAGGTGCGGCAGTTACCGCTGTGATAACAAGCGTTGTGCTTTCGCTTGCGGTTTTGCTTACTACTACACAGTTCCGCTTTGATTACACCTCGCTTTATGAGGGTATTTCAAGTCTGATGTCAGATTTTACTAAAAGCGGCTTTTTCACCGGCTTTGACGTGCCGCTTAACGGCTATTTCAGCTCTGCCTACGGCGGGCTTGATTCCGAAACCCTTTCAATCAAAGCGCCGCCGCAAAGCGACCGTGAGATTCTTAAAATAACGCTTTCCGATAATAAAGACGCAAAATATTTCCGTGGCGACATAGGCGTTGATTTCGTGAACAAGGACGGCGAATACGTATGGACGACTGTTTCGAAAAACGACGATTCGGATTATGGGCAAATGCTTGAAAGCTATGTTCCCGAAACAAAGCTTAAGCTTTTTTACGAGCTTTTGCTTGCCCGTGACAAAAATCCCGATAAAATAATCGGAATTGATACGGCGCAGATTGAATATCTGTTCAACAGCGATATTGTCATGCTTCCGACCGTGCTTGACGACTATACCCTGAGGGAAGATGAAAATTTTACCGTAGAGGGCGACACCGTAATAAGAAGCAAGGACAAGCACATAAGCTCTATTTCAGCGTCCATGCTTTATCCCAAGGGCGATTATAAATCCTTTTCAAAGCTTATCGACGGCTTTTGGGAAAGCTCAAAGCAGGAATGGAGCGAAGATTATTTCGAGGCTGTGCTTTCGCAGTTTTATTCGGCAAGCCGTGCCGAGGAAATCATTTCCTATGCAGACGAATATACAGAATATGTAAATCAAACCTACCTTTATGTTCCCGATGAGTATAAGGGCTTTTTGGATAAGTTTATTGATGAATTCCCCTCTGTCTTTAATCCGTCGATTGACAGGTTTATTGTTGTTTCCGACGATAGTATATTCGAGCTTGACGGCGGTTATGAGGATAAAAGGGCTTATGCGGTTGCGGAGGAGCTGGCGGATATTTTTAAGGCGAATTATGTATATTCGCTTAATCCGGAGGAGCCGCCGGAGGGTGTAAACCCCATTAACCATTTTTTGAATGATACGAAGGCGGGGCATTGCGCCCTTTATGCGACCTCAATGACATTGCTTTTGCGTGAGGCGGGGATTCCCGCAAGATATTGCACCGGTGTCGTCACAAGCGGCGACGGCAAGGCTGTTGACGGGAATTATGAGTACACGCTTAAGGCAAGCAATTTTCACGCATGGGTTGAGATTTATCTTGAATCGGCGGGCTGGGTTCCGTTTGACCCGACTTCGGCGCAAACGGGCGGCAATACGGCTTTGACAAGCGCTTCAAGCACAGCCGCCACTACTACCCCCGCTATGACAACTCTCCCGCCCTCTACGACGACAGCTTCTCATGCGGCGACGACCAGTGCGGCGGCAGAAACCGAAAACCCCGCCGAATCAACCTCCGAAACCTCAAGCGTTATTGCCGACATAGAAACAACGGCTTATTTCATTGCTGGTGCGGTTGTGCTTGCCGTTCTGCTTGCTCTTGTCGGGCTTGCGATTTTCGGCTTGAGCAAAGAGCGGCGTATTTTAAGCGATTTGAAAATTTTAAGCGGTAAAAATGGTGTTCGGCGAATGTATGCGCTTATCATGAAGCTTTTGGCGCTTAACGATATTCGCCCCGAGGAAAACGAGCTTCCCACAGCGTTTGCAGTGCGTGCCGACGAGGCTTTGTTCTCGCCGAAATTTGAGGCTTCGCTTTCAAAGGTAATGATGATTTTGCAGGAAGCGGAGTTTGGCAAAAACGAAATTTCCGCCGAGGAATCTGCTTTGGCGGCGGAATATGCAAGGCTTCTTTATGATGAAATCGTGCGGAGAAAAAATCCGTTTACCAGATTCGCAAGAAGGCTGTTGGTGTGAAAATAAGGCTGAAATTTTATACAATTTGTCGAATGCTGAATTGTTATAACTTATAGTAAATAAAAAAGCAATAAAAAATGATGACAAGTAAATAAAAACTATTGACAAGTTGTTATTTTCCGTGTATAATATCGAGTGTAAAGCAAAAAGGCTTTACACTAAGGGTGGTAAAATGTCCAAGGATTTGCGAAAGATTTTACTTTTTGATATTTACGGCTCGCTTTTAACACCGAAAAGGCGGGATTTGATGGCGCTTTACTATAATGAAGATTTTTCTCTCGGCGAAATCGCCGAATATGCGAAAATCACTCGTCAGGGCGTGCTTGACGCTATTCGGAAAAGTGAAAAAAGCCTTGAGGATTTTGAGGAAAAGCTTTGTTTTTTAAGCAAGTCTAAGCAGCGTGGCGAGCTTCTTGACAGGGCAAAACGGCTTGCTGAAAGCGCACAGAACAATAAAAACGCTTCGGCGGACGATTGTCTGCCCAAGATTATAGATATTATAGACGAATTGCGGGAGGCGGAGAATGGCATTTGAAGGGCTTTCACAAAGGCTCGGTTCGGTTTTTTCAAAGCTTAAGGGCAGAGGAAGACTGGGCGAAAAAGATGTAAAAGAGGCTATGCGTGAGGTAAAGCTTGCGCTTTTAGAGGCAGACGTAAGCTATAAGGTTGTCAAGGATTTTGTCGCAAGGGTAAGCGAAAAGGCGGTCGGCTCGACTGTTATGGACAGCCTGAACCCTGCACAGCAGGTCATTGATATTGTTCATCAAGAGCTTATTTCTCTCATGGGCGAAAGCAACGCAAAGGTGCATTTTGCCTCAAAGCCGCCGACGGTTATTCTTATGTGCGGGCTTCAGGGCTCTGGTAAAACGACGCATTCGGCAAAGCTTGCAAAGTATTTTAAGGCGCTTAATCGCAGACCGCTTTTGGTCGCCTGCGACATATACCGTCCCGCCGCAATCGACCAGCTTAAGGTCGTGGGCGAGCGTGCGGGTGCGGCTGTGTTTGAAATGGGACAGGAAAATCCTGTGAAAATCGCAAAAGAGGGCGTTCGCCACGCAAAGGACTATGGCTATGACATGGTTATTATTGACACGGCGGGGCGGCTTCATATAGATGAAAAGCTTATGACGGAGATTACCGACATCAAAGCGGCGGTGAATCCCGATGAAATATTGCTTGTGGTTGACTCTATGACGGGTCAGGACGCAGTGAATGTTGCGGAAAGCTTTAACAAGGCGCTTGAGATAAGCGGTGTTATTTTGACTAAGCTTGACGGCGACACAAGAGGCGGTGCGGCTTTGTCCGTTCTTGCCGTAACAGGAAAGCCTGTTAAATTTGCGGGAATCGGCGAAAAAATCGACGACCTAGAGCCTTTTCACCCAGACCGCATGGCAAGCAGAATCCTCGGCATGGGTGACGTGCTGTCGCTTATTGAAAAGGCAAAGGTAAGCTTTGACGAAAAAGAGCAAGCAAAGCTTATGCAAAAGGTCAAAGAAAAAAAGTTTGACTTAAACGACCTTTATTCCCAGTTTCAGCAAATTCAGAAAATGGGAAGCCTTTCGTCAATCGTAAATATGCTCCCCGGAATGAGCGGGAAGGTCAAGGACGAGGATATTGACGAACGGAAAATCCCCCGCACAATGGCAATCATAAGCTCTATGACAAAACGCGAGCGTGAAAAACCTTCAATTATTGACGCAAAACGCAAACGCAGAATTGCGGCGGGAAGCGGAACGAGAGTCGAGGACGTAAACGCCTTGTTAAAGCAGTTTGATATGATGAGCAAAATGATGAAAAAGATGGGCGGCAAGAAAATGAAGCTTCCGAGGTTCGGCATGGGCGGAATGGGCGGCTTCCCCGGTATGTAGGTTTTTGCGAAAGCAATTACTGTTTCCCGATATACTTTGCGTAAAATTTGTCATATTTATTACAATTTGCATAGCATAGATTAGAAAATTGTAATAAAATGATAATGCAGGGTTGCGGGGAATATATAAAAGGCGATATTCGCCGTTTAGAACGAAACGAGGTGAGATAACATGGCAGTTAAAATCAGACTTAGGCGCATCGGTGCCAAGAAAGCTCCTTTTTACAGGGTTGTCGTTGCGGATTCACGCTATCCCAGAGACGGACGCTTTATCGAGGAAATCGGCACCTATGACCCCACTCAGGAGCCTTCGGCGGTTAATATCAACGTTGAAAAGGCAAAGGAATGGATTGCAAAGGGCGCACAGCCTACCGACACTGTGAAAAGACTCTTGAAAATATAGCTTGAGAGTTGTGTGAAGCCGTCTGCGGGCGGCTGACAGGAGGAAAATATGGAAGAATTATTGGTTACGATTGTAGAGTCGCTTGTAGAAGATAAAACAGCAATCGAAGTCAAGGTTGACCCCGTAAATGAAGAGGGCTATACCGTTTATCATCTGCACGTCGGCCCCGACGATATGGGCCGTGTAATCGGAAAGCAGGGCAGAATTGCCAAGGCTATTCGTGCGATTATGCGTGCCGGTGCTGTCAGACATAACCAAAAAGTCATGGTCGAAATCGACTGATTTTGCCAAAGCGGGCTGTACAATGTGCCGAATCAATGAAAATGACTGCTGTTTTTGTATAGCTTTGTCGTTTTATACGGTCGGTATAATGTACAGCTTTTAATTTGAGGTAATATGAAGAAATATTTGGAAATAGGGAAAATTGTTGCTTCTCAAGGGATAAAGGGCGAGGTTCGGGTGCAGTATTTTTGCGACAGCGCCGAGCTTTTCTGTGAATTCGAAACGCTTTATCTTGACGGCGGCAAAACCCCCATAACCGTCGAGCGTGCGTTCCCGCATAAAAACGTTGTTGTGGCAAAGCTTGAGGGTATAGAAAATCCCGATATGGCAAGACCTTACATTGGAAAAATGCTTTATGCGGACCGTGACGAGCTGGAGCTTGAGGACGGAACATACTTTTTGCAGGATTTGATTGGGCTTGAGGTTTTGGACGCAGACAGCGGGAAATCCTATGGCAAGCTTGATGAAATCTTTCAAAACGGCGGCGCTGACGTTTACTCAATCAGAACAGCAGAGGGAAAACAGCTTTTGTTCCCCGCAATCGGCGAGGTTATTGCCGAGGTAGATATTTACGGCGGAAAAATGCTGATAAATCCGTTAAACGGCTTGTTTGAAGGGCTTGAGGACGAAAATGCGGATTGATATAGCAACCCTTTTTCCTGAAATGTGCGACTTTGTGCTT
>CAZYRV010000029.1:19600-23589 GCA_964649485.1 uncultured Oscillospiraceae bacterium
GGGCGGGCAAGAAAAGCGGGTTTGGTTGAGATTTGCTGTACAAATATCCGCGACTTTGCCGATAATAAGCACAACCGTGTTGACGACAAGCCTTACGGCGGCGGCACGGGAATGGTTATGCAGGCAGAGCCGATTTTTTCGTGCGTGCAAAGTCTGCTTGAATCGCACAAAACCAAGCCGAGAATAATTTATATGTCGCCGCAGGGGAAAACTTTGACGCAGGAAAAAGTGAAAGAGCTTTCCCGTGAAAGCGGCTTAATCGTGATTTGCGGGCATTATGAGGGCGTTGACCAGCGGGTTTTGGACGAGCTTGAGGTTGAGGAAATTTCAATCGGAGATTATGTCCTCACAGGCGGTGAAATCCCTGCAATGGCGCTTGCCGACGCAGTCGTCAGGCTTTTGCCCGACGTGCTTCCGAATGAGGAGGCATACAGCCTTGAAAGCCATTATGACGGCATTTTAGAACAACCGCAGTATACCCGCCCCGAGGTTTGGAGGGGGAGGGAAGTGCCAAAACCGCTGTTGAACGGGGCGCATATTGAAATAGAGAAGTGGCGGAAAGAGGCGGCGATTGCGGCGACAAAAGCAAAGCGGCCCGAGCTTTTTGCCGAATATGAGAGGAAAATGATGAAAAAAGTCGGAATAATCGGCGCTATGCCAAGCGAGCTTGAGGTTTTCAGAAGCAAGCTCTCATCGGATAAAACAGAGCGGATTGCGGGCTATGAATTTCATATAAGCGAGGCTTGCGGAGTGTATGTTTATCACGTTTGCTGTGGAATCGGCAAGGTGAATGCGGCGGTTTGCACCCAGCTTCTTATTGATAAATTTAATGTTGATTATATAATCAACACGGGGATTGCGGGCGGAATTGCCGCCGAAACCCGTGTTTTGGATATAGTTATTTCCAAGGACGTCATGCACCATGACTTGCTTGCCCGCTTTTTGGATAACTATCCGCCGTTTTACTCGTCGTTCAAGTCGGATAAAAGGCTGGTTACGGCGGCGGTAAACGTTTGCAAGGAGCTTGGCGAGCGCTTTTTCGTCGAGCGGATTGTTTCTGGTGAGGTTTTCGTTTCGGATAATGCCGTCCGAGATAAAATAATCGAGGAATTCAACCCCTATGCCGTTGATATGGAAACGGCGGCGATTGCCCATACGGCAAGCCGGAATGAAGTGCCGTTCGTGTCGGTTCGCTGCATTTCCGACAAGGCGGACGACGAGGGCGAGATGACCTATGATGAGTTTTCGGCGGTTGCGGCAAGAAAGGTTGCCGAAATTGTGATTAAAATTTTAGAGCAGATTGCATAAAATTTTAACGAAAACTGTGTTTGTTTTAGTCAGATTTGTGAAATTTGAAAAAATGCTTGCAATTCGCTTGACTTTCTGATAAAATAGATATGTTAATTGAGTTGTCTGATAAAGGGAGGTGCAAAAAATGGCAAAGTGTATCGTTACGGGTAAGTGCGTAAAGTTCGGAAACAAGGTTTCCCACTCTCACAGACGCAGTAACAGAGCCTTTAAAGCAAATCTTCAAAAGGTTAAGGTTATTATCGACGGCAAGCCGCAGAGAGTTTATGTTTCTACAAAGGCGCTCCGTTCGGGTCTTGTCCAGAGAGCAATATAGCTTTAAGCAATCACGCCGCTTTTGCGGCGTTTTGTTTGCCCGATAAGCTTTGCTTTTATTTTGGGTTATAGAATTTTTTCAAAAAACCCTTGACAAAAGCATTTTTACCGTGTATAATAACAAGGTAAACTGCATTTTAAAAGAAGAGTCACACTCTCACCTGACGGCGCTTTGGCTGCTTTCCGGTTTTGTAATTAAGACAATAGCGATATTGGGCTTTTTTGCGCGGGCGTGTGATGCTTGCGCTTTTTTTAGTTTGCATAGGCTTTGATTTTTAATTCAGAAAGGCGGTGCTTGTTTATCAGCACAAAAGAATTGCTCATCAATGAGGAAATTCGTGAGAAGGAAGTTCGTGTGATTGGCGCAGAGGGCGAGCAAATCGGGATTGTTCCGACGAAAGAGGCTCTTGAGCTTGCGGCGCAGAAGGACTTGGACCTTGTTTTGATTGCTCCTACGGGGAAACCGCCGGTTTGCCGTATTATGGACTATGGCAAGTTTCGCTTTGAGCAGTCTAAAAAAGAAAAAGATGCCCGTAAAAACCAGAAAACGGTCGAGCTTAAGGAAATCCGTATGTCGCTTAACATTGACACAAACGACCTTAACACCAAGGTGAAAAGCGCGACAAAGTTTCTCCAGGCGGGAAACAAGGTGAAGGTTACCATTCGTTTTCGCAAGGCAAGGGAAATGTCACACATGAACCTTTGTGAGGATCTGATGAACAAGTTTAAAGAGCTTATTTCCGAATTTGGTACACCCGATAAGCCGTCAAAGCTTGAGGGCAGGAATTTCAGCATGGTCTTAAGCCCTAAAAAATAACGAATAATAAGGAGGACAACGATATGCCAAAGATTAAAACCCACAGCGGTGCGAAAAAACGCTTCAGCCTTACCAAAAACGGCAAGGTCAAGCTTAATCACAAAAACCGCCGTCACATTCTGACGAAAAAGTCCACAAAGCGCAAAAGACAGCTTCGCGGTCGCGAGTATGCCGACGTAACAAACGTTGCGGCAGTAAAGGCTCTTATTCCTTACAAATAAAAATTAGGCGGAGCTTGTCCGCAATAAAATTAGGAGGTAATTAAAATGGCTCGTATTAAAGGAGCTCTCGCTACTCGCAAGAGGAGAAACAGAGTTTTAAAGCTTGCCAAGGGCTATTTCGGCTCTAAGCATAAGTTGTTTAAAACCGCTAAGGAAGCGGTTATGAAATCGGGCAATTACGCATATATAGGCAGAAGGCTTAAGAAAAGAGATTTCCGCAAGCTTTGGATTGCACGTATATCAGCGGGCGCAAAGGCAAACGGAATGAATTATTCGTCCTTCATAAACGGTCTTAAAAAAGCTGACATTGCGCTTAACAGAAAGATGCTTTCTGAAATCGCAATAAGCGACCCGGAGGGATTTGCGGCTCTCGTCGAAAAGGCAAAGGCTGCGCTTTAAGCTGAAATTTATCTCACGTCTTGACGGGACGTGAGATTTTCGCTATTTTCACATATAAAACGGAGGCATCATGAACAAGCTTTCTTCCCGCCAGAATAATATTATCCGCCGATATAGGGCGCTTTTCCGTGACAAAACTTTTCGTGCGGAGGAAGGGGTTTTTCCCGTCGAGGGGGCAAAGCTTGTTGAAGAAGCGCTTAAAAGCGGCTTAAAGCCCGTCGGAGAGGCGCTTTTTACGGCGGAGGCGGCACAGAAAAACCCCGCCCTTGCCGCAAGGCTTTCGGGAATTATGCCTGTTTATGAAATAAACGAGGATTTAAGCGCATATATTGCCGACACAAAATCGCCCCAAGGCATTTTCGCTTGTGTAAAAATGCTTGACAATGGGGAAAACTATGCTAAAATATATAAGGGCAGACGTTTGGTAATCCTCGACAGATTGCAGGACGTCGGCAATATCGGCACGATTATCCGCACCTGTGATGCCTTCGGAATTGACGGGCTTGTTTTGTCCGAGGATTGCGCCGATGTTTATTCGCCAAAGCTTGTACGAAGCGCAATGGGCTCGCTTTACAGAGTTCCGATTGTTTCGGCAAGGCTTGCCGAAGAGCTTCCAAAGCTCATGGCAAGCGGGTTTGAGCTTTATGCAGCAATGCTTGATGAAAGCGCTCTGCCGCTTGATAAGGCGGTTTTCGGCGAAAAATCAGCCGTGATAATCGGCAACGAGGGAAGCGGAATTTCAGAAGAAATCGTGTCGCTTTGCGATAAAAAAATCTACATTCCCATAAGCGGCGCCGAATCGCTTAATGCGGCGGTTGCGGCGGCGGTTTTGTGCTGGGAAATGAGATAGCAGGAGGAAAATTTGTCAGGCTTAGTAATAGTAGAGTCGCCCGCAAAGGCGAAAACCATAAAAAAATACCTCGGCAAGG
>CAZYRV010000030.1:0-1147 GCA_964649485.1 uncultured Oscillospiraceae bacterium
GCCGTGTTTCGGCAAAGCGCCTTTTCCCGAACTTTTCTTTCCTCGACGCACCGTTTAACCTCCCTTATTACAAGGAGGGCGACTATGACACCGAGGTTGCTTATATGGGCTGCCGTACCCGAGTTATGGCGAATAATTATGATAAATCCCGTCAGACCGTTACGGGCAGGGGAAACCTGAGCTTTACGACAATAAATCTTCCCCGCCTTGGAATTCTTGCCCTCGGAAGTGAGGAAAAATTCTTTGAAATGCTTGACAGAAAGATGGATTTAGTCATCGAACAGCTTAACCACCGCTTTAAAATTCAAGCGTCAAAGAGTGTCCGAAACTTCCCGTTCCTTATGGGACAGGGCGTCTGGATTGATTCGGAAAAGCTTAAATTTGACGACAATATCGGCGAAATTCTCAAGCACGGAACGCTTTCAATCGGCTTTATCGGGCTTGCGGAGTGCCTTAAGGCGCTTATCGGCTTGCACCACGGCGAAAGCGAAAGGGCGCAGGAGCTTGGCTTGAAAATAATCGGCCATATGAGGGACAGGGTTGACCGTGAGAGCGAAAAAACAGGCTTAAACTATACGCTTTTGGCGACTCCCGCAGAGGGGCTTTCGGGACGTTTTGTCAAGATTGATGCTGAAAAGTTCGGCAAAATCAAGGGTATTACCGACAGGGATTATTACACCAACTCTTTCCATGTTCCTGTTTATTATAACATTTCCGCTTTTGATAAAATCAGGCTTGAAGCGCCTTACCATGCGTTTACAAATGCCGGACACATCAGCGATGTCGAGCGTGACGGCGACCTCACGCAAAATCTTGAGGCTTTCGAGCAGATTGTACGCTATATGAAAGAATCCGGAATCGGCTATGGCTCGATAAATCACCCTGTTGACAGAGACCCTGTTTGCGGTTATACTGGTATTATGGGCGAAATTTGCCCTAAGTGCGGCAGACGTGACGGCAACGACGGAATCAGATTCGAGCGTATCCGCCGTATTACCGGTTATCTCGTCGGTACACTTGACCGCTTTAACAACGCAAAGCGTGCCGAGGAAAGCCAGAGGGTAAAGCATTCGCTTGAAATGCAGGAGCTTTAAAAAGCTAAAAAATAACAATTCACCGCACATTGATTTTCATTGTGCGGTGCTGT
>CAZYRV010000030.1:1157-6864 GCA_964649485.1 uncultured Oscillospiraceae bacterium
AGAATTATCAGCTTATGCTTGACGAAATTCTTAAAAGGACGACTGGCACGCCGACGCTTATGCTTCATGCGTGCTGTGCGCCGTGTTCAAGCTATGTGCTTGAGTATCTTTCGGGCTATTTTTCAATCACGATTTATTATTATAACCCGAATACCTACCCAAGCGAGGAATACGAGCGCCGCTTTGCCGAGCTTGAAAAATTTCTTGCCGCATACCCGCTTAAAAACCCCGTAATGCTCATTAAATGCGAGTATAAGCCGGAGGAGTTTTATGAGATGGCAAAGGGAATGGAGAGCATTCCCGAGGGGGGCGAGCGCTGTTTTGAGTGCTATAAGCTTAGAATGAAAAAAGCCGCAGAAGCTGCGGCTGATAAGGGTTTTGATTATTTCGGAACAGTGCTTTCGATAAGCCCGCACAAAAACGCTCAGAAAATAAACGAAATCGGCTTTGAGCTTCAGGAAAGGTATAACGTTAAATTTTTGCCCGCTGATTTTAAAAAGCGTAACGGCTTTAAGCGCTCGACAGAGCTTTCCCGGGAATATGGGCTTTACCGCCAGAATTACTGCGGCTGTGCGTTCAGCAAGAGAGAGGCTATTTCCCGTGCTTTACAAGACCCGCAAAGCGGCGCGGCGTGTTCGCCTTAAAGCGCATAAGCTCGCCTGTTTTCGGGTGTTTAATCGCAAGCTCGTCGGCGTGAAGGCAGACCCGCCTTAGAGGGTTTGTTTTTGCGCCGTATTTTTTGTCGCCCGCAACAGGAGTTCCATTTTCAGCCATATGGACACGAATTTGATTTTTTCGACCTGTTTTTATATCAAGCTTCATCAGGCTGTAATCACGGCATTCACGAGCAACGGCGAAATTTGTGATTGCTTCGACACCTTCGCCCTCACGTGCGCTGTAAACCTTGTGGATTGAGTTTTCGTTCAGCCAAGTGCGGATTGTTCCTTCCTTAGCTTTTGAAATTCCCTCGACAACAGCGACATAACCACGACGAACGGCAATTCTATCCCAATTTTTCTGGAGCAAAAGCTTCATTTCCTCGGTTTTTGCGAAAAGCAATACTCCCGACGTGTCTTTGTCAAGTCTGTGCACGATAAAAATGCGGTTTTGCGGGTGCTTGAGCCTTACATAGTTCATGGCGGCACGGTAAGCCGTGAGGGCTTTTTCGCTTTCGTTTCCGACGGAAAGCAAGCCGTGCGGCTTGTTTATTACAAGAAGCTCGTCGTCCTCGTAAATAATATCAAGCGCCGAAGCCGCCTCTGCGGCAAGCTGACCGACACGTGACAGGGAAACGGTTTGCCCTGCGGCAAGCTCTGTGTCGTGGCGGGTTTTGACTTCTCCGTCAACACGAATCTGCCCGTGTTTTAAGTAGGATTTAACCTTATTTCTGGATTTTTCGGGCAAAACCTCAAAGAGAAAATCAAGAAGCTTGTTTTCGGCTTTAACCATGAAATCTCTTGAGTTTGTGTTTTTCTTTTTATACATTATTTTCCTTTTCAAGCGTTAGCTTTTTTGCTTTAAGCGTATTTTTCATAAGCATCGCAATTGTCATTGGTCCGACTCCGCCGGGGACTGGGGTTATGGCGGAAGCCTTTTCGAAAGCTTCGTCATAAACAACGTCGCCGCAAAGCTTGCCCTCTGCGTTTCTGTTCATTCCGACGTCGATTACGACGGCGCCGTCCTTAATCATTTCTCCCGTAACAAAGCCCGCTCTGCCGACGGCGCTTACGAGAACATCAGCGTTTTTGCAGATTTCGGCAAGATTTTTCGTGCGTGAATGGCAGATGGTTACGGTTGCATTCTGATGGAGCAAAAGCATCGCCATTGGCTTGCCCACAATGTTCGAGCGCCCGATTACGACGCAGTTTTTGCCGCAGACGTCAATACCGGCGCTTTTGATAAGCTCCATACAGCCTGCGGGTGTGCACGGCAGAAAATCGAAGTCGCCAATCATGATTTTACCGACGTTTACGGGGTGGAATGCGTCAACGTCCTTTGCAAAGCTTATTCTGTTAATAACCGTGGTTTCGTCGATATGGCGGGGAAGCGGAAGCTGGACAAGAATGCCGTTGACTTTTTTGTCGGCATTAAGCGTGTCAACAAGCTCTAAAAGCTGTTCCTGCGTTGTTTCAGCAGGCAGGGCATACTCATAGGATTTGATTCCGCAAAATTCGCAGGCCTTTTTCTTGTTATTTACATAAACTCGGCTCGCTTGGTCGTCGCCGACGATCACAACCGCAAGCCCGATTTCAAGCCCCTTTGCGGCTATTTCGCCTTTGATTTCTTCCTTTACCTGCGCCGATAGAGCTTTTCCGTCAAGAATTTTCGCCATTTTCGTCCTCCGTTGTGTCGTCAGCCTCGGAAATGTGTTTTACAAGATTATCCGTTTCTTTAAAATCCTCAAAATCAGCGGGAAGCGGGTCGCTGTGAAGCTTTGGAGGAACAGGCTCGGGCTTTTTTTCTTCAGCGGGCTCTTGTGCTTCTTCTGCCGGTTCTTTTGTTTCCTCATCTGAAACGGTTTCATCGCCGTCAACAGAGCTTTCGCCGTCCTCGGAATTTGTTTCATCATCGCCGAGAATGCTCGGCGCTTTTTTCTCGTCCTTTTTCTTTTTATTTTTTGTTTCCTCAAGCTTTGCCTTATATTCAGCAATTATTTGCTTGCTTTCGTCGGTTTTTGCGTACAAAACATAGGTTTTGCTTTTAGCGACGATTATTTTGAACACAACAAAGGTGATTATTGCCAAGCAAGCCGAGGTTATGGCGACAACCTGTGAAATTCTGAAATCGCCAAGCCAGAGGCTGTCTGTGCGCAAGCCTTCAATCCAGCCTCTTCCAAGCCCATACCACGCCGTCACAAGCAAGGCTATTTCGCCGTCAAAGGTTTTAAGCTTTTTAGAGTAAAAGTGGAAAATGAGAAAACCGGCAAGGCACCAAAGGCTCTCGTAAAGAAATGTCGGGTGGACAAGCTCGCCGATTCCCACGTCGCCGTTCGCACGGATAATAGAACCTGTCATGCCCCATGGGAGGTTGCCTGCTGTCGCCGCACCGTATGCCTCCTGATTGAAAAAGTTGCCCCAGCGGCCGATTGCCTGACCGAGAAGAAGCGGGATAAAGCCGAGGTCAAGCAGGGGGAGAATTCTCACCTTGCGGATTTTTGCCATGATTGCTCCGCCGATTACGCCGCCGATTACACCGCCGTAAAGTGCAAGTCCGCCGCTTCGGATTGTGGTGAAAAAGGTGATAAAATTATAGGTTGTGTCACGGTCGGGATTCAGGTTGTTGAAAACAACATAGTAAAGCCTTGCGCCGAGAAAAGCCGTCACAAGGGCGACAATTCCCACGTCGAAAACTCTGTCCTCGTTCAGCCCGAAGCCCTCCGCACGCTTTGTCATATAGACAAAGCCGATGAGAAACGCAAGAGCAATCAGTATTCCATACCAGTAAATGGGGATTCCGAAAAGCGAAAAGCCACGTGAAAACTCAAGATTAAGCCCGATATTTGGAAATTCAGTTTCGTGTGTCTGAAGCGCTGTGCAAAGCGCCGTTTGTGTTAGAAAATTCATGACGTCACTCCTTAGGTTCGATTATTGATAAACAATAGTTGTCGCAATCAAGCTCGCCAAGAATGTTTGTGAGGTCGGTAAGGGTTGTTTCGGCGGCAATTTCGATTGAGTCGTAAAGAGAGGTTCTGTTAAATTCGGAATTAAGCATTGACGAGGCGACAGAGCTTACGTTATTGAAAATTCTCAGAATATCGCCGTAGGTCTGCTTTTTGATGATTTCAAAAGCTTCATCGTCAAGCCCGCTTTTTTTAAGTCGGGTGATTTCGTTTTTAACAAGCTCGCAAACCTTGCGGGGATTTCGTGATTCGCCCCAGAACATAGGGACAAAAAATCCTCTGCCGTTAAACACGCCGCTTCCGAAGGAGTCGTTGATTATGCCGTCGCTGAACAGCTTTTCATAAAACTCGGAGGTTTTTCCGAAAGCAACCTCAAAAAGCATTGAAAAGCGGATATACTGCCTTGCGTCCTCGATTCCTTCTAAGCTCGGAAGCTTAAAGCCTATATAAAACTGCGGCATTGCGCATGACATTTTTTGCACAACCTCGGTTTTGAGGACGGTTTTCGGCTCGTCGGGAATAACAGTTTCAAGCTCTGTATCCTTGCTTTGCTTAAGCATTTTATCGCAGATTGCAAGCGCACTTTCGGGGTCAAAATTGCCCGCAATTGACAGCACCATGTTGTTTAAATTGTAAAAAGTGTCATAACAACGGTAGAGAAGCTTGTCGGTTATGCGGGAAATGCTTTCCTCTGTGCCGGCAATGTCGATTCTGACAGGGTTATTGTGGTATATTCCGCCAAGACAGTTGAACATAGAGCGCCAGCCCGGGCTGTCCTGATACATACGGATTTCCTGACCGATTATGCCTTGCTCTTTTTGGACTGTTTCCGCTGTGAAATAAGGCTCTTGCACGAATTTAAGCAGGATTTCGAGGTTTTCCTCAAATTTGTCCGTGCAGGAAAAGAGGTATGCGGTTTTGTCAAATGAGGTAAAAGCGTTGCATTCCGCACCGGTTTTGGCAAAAAGCTCGAAGGTGTCGGTTTTGTCGCCGTTTTCAAAAAGCTTGTGCTCCGGAACAGTCACGAAATCGTCGTCAGCCGCCGTCTTGAACGTTGTGTCAACCGAGCCATAGCGTGTGCCGAAAAGCGCATAGGCGCTTGAATAGCCCGCCATCGGGCAGAGGCAGATTGTAAGCCCGCTTTTGTGCTTTATGCGGATATATTCTTCATTTATACGTGCGTTTTTGATTTTATTCATCTGATGCCTCCTCGCTTCCGTCTGAAACAAGAGTGTATACGCTGTCGAGGGCAAGGGTTTTCGCCGCTTCGACAATACGTTCTTTTTCAACGGCAATAAGCCTGCCTGCGTATTCCTCGGGGGTGATTAAATCGCCCTTGCAAAGCCTTGATAAATACCATGTTTCAATTTCGCCGGTGGTGTCATAGACGGTTGCGGCGGAGTTTTTGACGTCAAGCTTTGCGTGTGAAAGCTCATGCTCGGTTATGTCGCCGTTTTTGATTGCTTCAAGCTGGGCAAGAATTTCCGTGCGTGCTTTTTCAATATTTTCCTTTTCAACGCCGCTGTGAACCTCCATAATGCCCTTCGCCTGATTAAACCGTGCAGAGCAGTAATAGCAAAGCGAAAGCTTTTCCCGCACATTCATGAAAAGCTTTGACGAGGTTGTGCCGCCGTAAATCTTTTGGAGAAGCGCAAGCGCATCGCTGTCGTCGCTTGTTGTTTTAAAGCCCATAACCATCTTGCACTGCGTGACGGGCATTTCCTCTGAAACCTCCTTGACGGCGGGCTTAAGCCGACTTTTTTCCGATGAGCAAGACGTCGGCGCTTCTCTTATAACGGCTTTGAATGCGGCTTCAAACTTTGCGAGTGCGGCGGAAAAATCGCTTGCGCCTACGCAGATAATCTCAATTTTGCTTGATGAAACAAGCTTATTATAGGCGGCAAGCGCAGATTTTGCGGTGATTTTTTTTACGCTGCTGACGTCGCCGTATTTGTTTATCCCCGCAGGCTCGCCCTCGCAAAGTATCGCCATCGAACGGTTTGAGGCATAGACCTGCTTTTCGTTAAGCTCGGACTCAATCGAGTCGATGAGGTTGTTTTTGTGGGTTTCGGTGTCTTTTTCGATAAA
>CAZYRV010000030.1:6874-21050 GCA_964649485.1 uncultured Oscillospiraceae bacterium
CCGTCGCCATTTGTGACAGGGGTCAAAACCGATGAAATCAGAATATCGCTTATTTCCTCAAGAATAGGCTCTTTTTCAAGGGCATAGCGGTTGTCGATTGAGGAAATCGAAATATTTATGATTTGGTTATCCCCGATTTTCCGCACATCGCCGTAAAGCGAAGCGCCGTAAAGGGAGGAGAGCTTTTTTTGAAGCTCTGTAAAACGTGGATATTTTTGATTGAAATAGGTGAGGTAGAACGGGCAAAAAGCGTTATCCGATGCGCTTTTCGAATCAAGCCTTGTAATCAGATTTACAGAAAGACGGTTGACCTTAAAGCGTTTGTCGGTAATCGAGTTGAAAAAAACGCCGTTTGCAATTTCCTTGCGCTTAAGTTCGTTATTCATGGCATACCTTTCTTATGGTTAATTAATATTACTGTGTCAATAAAGACGGAAAACCGCCTTAAGTTCATACTTTATTTATTATAACACAAACGTTTAAACTTTTCCATAGTTTTTTATATTTTTTTGGAACATCACAAAGTTTTCATGAAACAGTACCTGCTTGATTATAATAATTATGATTTGTGGCTATTTTATATTTATCCGTACCGAACAGATATTAATGTTGCTTGTGAAATGGATTAAAATGGTCAATTTATATTAAATTAGTATATTTATAAGTTTTTAATAAATATCATTAAAAATATTTATTAAAAATCTACAAAAATACTTGACTTTTTGAGGCGATAAAGCTATAATAAAAGAAAACGCAAAGGAGAACTATTATGAATTTTTTTGATTTTACGGGAAAAGTTGCCGTCGTAACAGGCGCTTCAAGCGGACTTGGCGCTGATGCCGCTGTTGCTTATGCACAGGCGGGCGCTGATGTTGCGCTTTTGGCACGCAGAAAGGACAAGCTTGACGAGGTTGTCGCAAAAATTATCGCTATGGGCAAGAAAGCGATTGCGGTTCAGTGCGACGTTTCTGATGAGGAAAGCGTTAAGGCGGCTGTTGAAGCTGTTGTAAAGGAATTTGGGAAAATTGATATTCTGCTTAACAATGCCGGTATTGCGCAGGGAGGCTCTGTTGAGAACCTCACAACCGAGCTTTGGGACAAGTCCATGGACATCAACGTCAAGGGAATTTTTCTTATGAGCAAGTATACAATTCCTCACATGAAGGCTCAAAAATACGGCAGAATTGTTAATATTGCATCTGTAAACGCTGTTCTTGCAGACAAGGGCGATGCTCTTGTACGTCACGTTTACAATACGTCAAAGGCGGCTGTTCTTGGCTTGACAAAGGGCATGGCGGCAACCTATGCACAGGATAACATCACCGTAAACGCAATCGGCCCCGGACTTTTTGCTTCTGAAATGACACAGGACACATTGTTCAAGCATGAAAAATTCATGGCTATGTACAATGCTTTGTGCCCCGCTTCACGTCCCGGCGGACACGGCGAGCTTAACGGCCCTATCCTTTTCTTCTCGTCCGAAACCTGCAGCTATACCACGGGTCAGTTCATTATCGTTGACGGCGGTTTCTCAATCACCTAATATTAATCTAATAATTCAGCCGTTGTAATTGTTTCAATGGCTAAGCCTGTCGTTCGACCCCTGTTTCACGCTGAAGCAGGGGTTGAATCCATTTCAAGCAGGGCAATATTAACAAAAGCCCTAAAAATCACGAGCAAACGAGGGCCTTCGTCCTATGCAGTGCGTATTTTTTCAAATTCATGCACGCAAGCCTGAGCTTGACCGAGTTGCAAGCCCGAGCTAAGCCTCTGAAAAGCGTACACCTCATGCAATATATTTTCTTGGAATCAGCGAACACACGTTCTATTGTTTCTTATGTCTTCAAGCAAAACTGCAGAGCCGTAAACGTTTACAGCTTTGTTTTTTGCACATTAAAACAAAATATGCAAAAATTTTTGCTGATAACGATTTCAGGGCTTGTTTTTTTCTGCGGTATATAATATAATTGTAAAAGGTAAGTCTGCATAAAAGTAACGGTTTTATGTATGTTAGGTAAATTCAAGCTAAATTAGCTAATACATATTGCGGCTTTAATTAATCCAACTCACAAAAATCGTTGACGTTTATCTTAAGCGGGCTTTTTTTATGGTATTTTGCCGAAAGCGTTTCGCCAATAATGCTAATAATATTTTACGGAGGAATAATATGAAGTTTGGTTTTTTCGACGATAAAAACAGGGAGTACGTGATTACTTCGCCGAAAACCCCCTACCCTTGGATAAACTATCTGGGAACACAGGGATTTTTCTCGCTTATATCCAACACTGCGGGCGGATATACATTTTATAAGGACGCAAGACTTCGCAGAATTACCCGCTATCGCTATAACAACGTACCTGTTGACATGGGCGGACGCTATTTCTACATAAACGACGGCGGTCATGTCTGGAATCCCGGCTGGTCGCCTGTAAAGACAGAGCTTGACAGCTATACCTGCCGCCACGGTATGGGTTATACAATTATTAACAGCAGCTCTAACGGCGTAAATGCGGAGGTAACCTTTTTTGTTCCGCAGGATATTAATGTTGAAATCCAGAAGGTAACTCTTAAAAACACAACAAATTCTGCGAAAAAGCTCAAGCTGTTCAGCTTTATCGAGTGGTGTCTTTGGGACGCTCAGGACGACAGCACGAACTTCCAGCGCAATTTCAACACAGGCGAGGTTGAGATTTTAGGCTCGACAATTTACCATAAAACTGAATATAAAGAGCGCCGTGACCACTTTGCTTTTTACACGGTAAATGCGCCGATTCAAGGCTTTGACACCGACCGTGAAAGCTTTCTCGGACTCTACAACGGCTTTGACAAGCCGCAAACCGTTTTCGCAGGCAAGCCGAACAATTCCGTCGCCGACGGCTGGAGTCCTGTTGCTTCACATTATATCGAGGTTGAGCTTGCGGCAGGCGAAAGCAAGGATTTTGTTTTTGCGCTTGGTTATGTTGAAAATAAAGTTGAAGAAAAGTTCGATACAAGCGGAAACTATGAGGGCTTAATCGACACAATCGGTTATAAAAAGAACGTAATCAACAAGACAAAAGCTTATGAAATCATGGACAAATGCAACACACCTGAAAAGGCTGACAAGCTTTTTGCAGAGCTGCGTGAGCATTGGGATCTGCTTTTGTCGCAATACCATACCGAAACCCCGAACGAAAACGTAAACCGCATGGTCAACATCTGGAATCAATATCAGTGCATGGTCACGTTTAATATGTCACGCTCTGCGTCATATTTTGAAAGCGGAATCGGCAGAGGAATGGGCTTCCGTGACAGCAACCAGGACTTGCTCGGCTTTGTTCACCAGATTCCCGCAAGAGCAAGAGAGCGCCTGCTTGACTTGGCGGCGACAATGCTTGAGGACGGCGGCGCTTACCACCAATATCAGCCTCTTACAAAGCGTGGCAACCACGAGCTTGGCTCTAACTTTAACGACGATCCGCTTTGGATGATTTTAGCGGTTGCGGCTTATATTAAAGAAAGCGGCGACATTGCAATTCTTGACGAGGTTGTCCCCTACGAAAACGACGACAGCAAGGCGGCGACAATGCTCGACCACATGAAGCGTGCTTTCTATCACGTTTGCACAAAGGTCGGCCCGCATGGCTTGCCATTAATCGGCAGGGCAGACTGGAACGACTGCCTTAACCTGAACTGCTTCTCTGACACTCCCGGGCAATCCTTCCAGACTTCAACCTCGAAGGACGGCAAGGTTGCGGAATCCGTGATGATTGCGGCAATGTTCTGCTTTATCGCTCCCGAATATGTTGAAATGTGCAGGCTTAAGGGCGACAGCGCCGAAGCCGCAAAGGCTCAGGCGGAAATTGATAAAATGCGTGAGCTTACCGTAAAGCACGGCTTTGACGGCGAATGGTTCCTCCGTGCTTATGACGATTTTGGCAGAAAGCTTGGTTCTCACGAAAATGAAGAAGGCAAAATCTTCATTGAGCCTCAGGGCTTTGCCGTATTGGCAGGGCTTGGCAAGGAACAGGGTCTTGATGTGAAAACCCTTGACAGCGTTGACAAATACCTTAACAGCAAGCATGGTTTGGTCCTGAACAACCCTGCTTTCACAAAATATTACATTGAATACGGCGAAATTTCAACCTATCCCGGCGGCTATAAAGAAAACGCAGGCATTTTCTGCCATAACAACGCTTGGATAATCTGCGCGGAAGCCGAAATTGGTCGTGGCGAAAAAGCGTTTGAATATTATTCAAAAATTGCCCCCGCCTTCCGTGAGGAAATTTCCGACCTCCACCGCACAGAGCCATATGTTTATGCGCAGATGATTGCGGGTAAGGACGCAAAGCGCCATGGCGAAGCCAAAAACTCATGGCTCACCGGCACGGCGGCATGGAATTTTGTGGCGATTTCACAGTACATTCTCGGCGTGAAGCCGCAGTATGACGGGCTTAAAATTGACCCCTCAATTCCGGCGGCTTGGGACGGATTCAAGATTTCCCGCTTGTTCCGTGGCGGCGTTTATAACATTACCGTCAAAAACCCCGACCATATCAACAAGGGTATCAAGTCCTTGGTTGTTGACGGCAAGGAAATTTCGGGCAATGTAATCCCTGTTCTTGGCAAGGGAAGCTTTAATGTTGAAGTAACAATGGGTTAAGCAAATTAAAAAGCAGCGTCAAACGGCGCTGCTTTTTAGTAAAAGGAGTGGTTTTGTGCATATTCCGGCAAAGATAACAAAGCTTATAAACGATATAAATAAACACGGCTTTGATGCTTATATTGTCGGCGGAGCTGTGCGCAATTTTCTTATGAAAATTCCGCCGAAGGATTATGATATTTGCACAAATGCCCGCCCCGACGACTTTTCCGCCCTTTTCGCCGAATATAAAACTGTTCCGACGGGGCTTAAGCACGGTACAATCACGGTTATGCTTGAAAACGAAGCCGTTGAGGTGACGACCTATCGAATTGACGGCAAATATTCCGACCACCGCCGTCCGAACGAGGTTTATTTTACCGCCGACCTGAAAGCGGATTTAATGCGCCGAGATTTCACGATGAATGCGATTGCAATGGGCGCAGACGGCAAGCTTATCGACCCGTTCGGCGGAAAGGACGATATTTCCGCGGAAATAATCCGTGCCGTCGGAAACCCTGCCGAACGCTTTGATGAAGATGCTTTGCGGATTATGCGGGCAATCCGCTTTGCGTCGGCTTACGGTTTTGAAATTGAAAAAGCGACTTCCGCTGCGATTTTAAGCTGTAAAAATTTACTTTCAAGTGTTTCCGCTGAAAGAATTGCGTCAGAGCTTGGAAAGATTCTGTGCGGAAAAAACGCCGCTGCGGTTATGCGGAAATATCGCTCTGTAATCGCTGTTTTCCTCCCTGAAATAACACCTATGTTCGATTTTGCACAAAATTCCAAATACCACCATTTAGATGTTTACGAACATACTCTCGCCGCCTTGGAAAGCGCACAGTCAGAGCTTGTAATGCGGCTTACAATGCTGTTTCACGACATAGGAAAGCCGCTTTGCTACACCGAAAAAAGCGACGGCTCGGGGCATTTTTACGGACACGCAAAAATAAGCGCAGACATTGCAGAAAAAGTCCTCAAAAGGCTTAAATTTCCAACTGAAATTATTGAAAAAGTGAAAATCCTTATTTACTACCACGACCTGCCGCTTGACGACAGCGACATTTTTGTAAAGCGCTGGACAAACAGGCTTGGGAAAGAGCTTTTTGATGATTTTGTAAAGGTTCACATTGCCGACGACATGGGGAAAAAGCCTGAATATCAAGACAGAATTTCGGGCTATAAAAATATTTTAGCAAGAGCAGAACGGCTTGAAGCCGAAAAAGCTTGCTTTTCGCTCAAAAACCTCGCCGTAAACGGCAACGACATTGTTGCGCTCGGAGCAAGCGGAAAAGCAGTCGGTTTTCTGCTTGAAACGCTTCTTGACGACGTTTTGTGCGGGCGCCTGCCAAACGAAAAAGAAAAGCTTGTTTCTGCGGCGAAAAAGCATCTGATAGTGATGAAATAAACGTAAAAAAATCAGCCATTGTAATAAATACAATGGCTCAGCCTTTCGAAAGCCCTGCCTCAAAGCTGTTTTCGTATTTAATGAAACCCTTTCATGCCCAGCGGCTCTGCCGCTGACAACCGCATTTTGATGAATTATATGCGGTTGTCAATGCGAATGCAATAGAACAGGGGTTGTTCGACAGGCTTTACGGCACTGCCGGATTACGTTTTGCCACGAATGCGTTAAATCTTTCAATTACGTTATCGTCGCCCACAATCAGGACATTATCGCCCGTCATAAACTCATAGTATGGACCGGGCGAAATAACTATACGTTTTTCGTGGATAATTCCGATTATTGTTGCGCCGGTGTTATGCCAGATTTCTAAAGCGCCTATGCTTTTCCCGACAACGTGCGAATCCGCCGGAATGCTTATTTCCACAGGCTTTATCAAGTCCGTGCGCTTATATTTGTACATATCAATAATCTGGGTTGTGAGGCGGTTGATTTCTGCGTCAAGCTCTGTGCGCTTTTCAAGGCGGCTTGCGAGGTCACGCCGAAGCTCTGCAACGCTTTCGGGGTCCTTGAAATTGCGCAAAAACTCAAGCGCATTTTCAGCAGAAAAAACAATGATGCCGCTTCCTGCAAGGATTTTTACGACACCCTTGTCGGAAAGAATTGACATGGCACGTCGGATTGTTTCTGCTGAAACATTATATTCTGTTGATAAAATCGAGCGCCCTTTAAGCCTTTCGCCGACACGAATCTCTCCCGAAGCAATCCGAGAGGAGAGATTGACCGCAATTTTTAAATAGCGGGGAATGGTGATTTGCTCTGTTTCAAGCACGCTGTTCACCGTCCTTGAGCTTGATATATTTTTGCATACAAAACACGCCGGAAAAATCCGGCTTTTTGTGTTTTTTTGCTTTATTCTTCCGTTTCGCTGCCGTTTAAGAATTCGAGGTTTTCACCGCAGTTCGGGCATACAATTTCTCCTGCTGCAATCGTGTCAAAATCAACCTCAAGCTTGTTTTCGCAATTCGGGCAGGTGATTTCGTACATATCGTCCTCACAGCCGCAATGGCAATGCTCGCCGTCTTCGTCTTCGGGGCCGTAAACCTCGTCCTCAAGGGCAACGACACCATCGACCAAGTCATCGATGTCGTCGTCAATCTGTGTTACGACTTCCTTGACTTCCTCAAACTCTCTTGCCATGTCCTCAACGATTTCGACAAGCGCCAAAAGAAGCTTTCCCTCAGCGGTTTCGCTGTCAATTTTAAGACCGTCGGCAAGTCCCTTTACATAAAGAGCTTTTTCAATTAAATTCATTTTATTCCTCCGAGCGATTAGTTCGCTCTTTCCATATATTCGCCTGTTCTTGTGTCGATTCTAATCATGTCGCCTGTGTCAATAAAAAGCGGAACACGGATTTCTGCGCCTGTTTCAAGCGTTGCGGGTTTTGTTGCGTTTGTCGCCGTGTCGCCCTTAAAGCCGGGGTCAGTTTCGGTTACTTCAAGCTCTACAAAGTTGGGCGGTTCTACACCAAAAACGTTGCCCTTATAGGAAAGAACCTTGCAAATCATGTTTTCTTTGACGAATTTAAAGTTATCGCCAAGCTTTGATGCCTCAACAGGAACCTGCTCATAGCTTTCCTGATCCATGAAATAATAAAGCTCACCGTCAGTGTAAGAATATTCCATATCCTTTCTTTCAACGTAAGCGGACGGGAATTTTGCAGAGGGGTTATAGGTTTTTTCAACCACAGAGCCTGATATAACGTTTTTGACCTTTGTCCTTACGAAAGCGGCGCCCTTGCCCGGCTTTACGTGCTGGAACTCGACAATTTGCATAACGTTTCCATCTTCCTCGAATGTGACTCCGTTTCTAAAATCTCCTGCACTTATCATATAGAACCTCCAATTTTTTATTCCTGAAATTATTTGGTATCACCGTGCAAACGGGATTTAAGTCGCTATGCAATGATACCTAAGGATAATAATGCCTAAAGCCTTTATTTATTCCTTATTTCAGACTATCGTATCTATTTTATATCATTTTAAGATAAAAAGCAAGCTTTTTTTTGAAAAAAGTTTAAGCAGTATTATTACCGTGGTAAATTAAAGTCTGTTGTCGAAAATTCTGAGAATGTCGGTGATGCCGTCCTCTTTATTTTCATTTTCAGCCGTTTTTTCTTCATCATGCTTTACAAAGCTTGCCCCGTCAATGCCTGTTTGCTTGCTTGCCACAGATGGCTTTGCAACATCGTTTTGCCTTTCAACAACTCCCTTAAGCTCGAAAAGGGGAGAGGAATCCGCTTTTGACGGCTCTTCCTTTTTGCCGTAAATGGGGTTTCCTGAGAGGTCGAAAAGCTCTTTTTTCTTGACCTCGGCGACAAAGCTTTTTTCCTTGTTCGGAAGCGTGCCGACGACACGATAATATTTAACGTCGGATTTTTCCTCTTTTTTAATTGCGGCAGGACTTGCTGTTGCAGTAAATTCCTCGTCGTCGTCCTCATAATATTCGTCGTCGAAATAATCCTTTTTGTTAATCGGCTCGACCTCGGGGGCGGGAAGCTTATCCCTGAAAAGCTTGTAAACCTCAAGCCCGATTATGATAATACACGGAATTACGGCGAAAAGAAGCACGCCTGCCGGAGAAAGCGCAAAGCTTATTATAAAGCCCCAAAACAGTGAAAAACGTTCGATTCTGGCGACATAGCTGCTTTTGGCGATGGCGGCGCTTTGTACGTCAAGTGTTATGCTGTTTAAATCAACTTTTTTTATTATTGCGGGCGCATTTCCGCCGTCGCTGTTTTTATAGATAATCATATCGCCGCTTTTAAGCTCTGCCGCAGGCACAGCCTTTGTGATTGCTGCGCTTCCTTTGCGGGCGGCGGCGAAGCTGTTGCTTTGGATAATATAAATATTTTTGCCGAAAACAGACGCATTGCCGTCCTTCGAGGAAAGGGCGACTGTCGCAAGAAAAATTGTGTTAATTACCAAAATCGAAAGAACCACATAACCGATAATTCTTAAAATCTTATCTTTTTGCATAAAAACCGCCTTTCCTTATTGTTTATTATTATCCTTTTCCCTGATTTCAACACGGCGGATTTTGCCGCTTATTGTTTTGGGAAGCTCTGTTGCAAATTCGATTATTCTCGGGTATTTATAAGGTGCGGTGTGCGCTTTTACGTGGTCTTTAAGCTCTTTCGCAAGCTCGTCAGAGGGAGTGCGCCCTTTCATAAGCACGATTGTCGCCTTGACGACCTGTCCTCGAATAGGGTCTGGAGCACCCGTAACAGCGCATTCAAGCACGGCGGGGTGCTTTATAAGCACGCTTTCAACCTCGAAAGGCCCGATGCGATAGCCGCTTGCCTTAATAAGGTCGTCCTTTCTGCCCTCATACCAATAATAGCCGTTTTCATCACGCCAAGCGGTGTCGCCTGTGTGGTACATTCCGCCTCGGAAAGCCTCGGCATTAAGCTCGGGATTGTTGTGATAGCCGCTAAAAATTCCGACGTCGCCTGCCTTTGCGTGAATAACGATTTCGCCTACGGTGTTCGGCGGAACGCTTTGTCCGCTTTCATCAACCAAATCTACATCATAAAGCGGAGTGGGCTTTCCCATAGAACCCGCAATCGGAGTTTGTCCGACAAGGTTTGCGAGAATCGGGGTTGTTTCGGTCTGACCGTAAACCTCCATAAGCTTAAGCCCCGTGCATTCGAGCCACCTGTCATAAACAGCGGCATTAAGCGGTTCGCCCGCAATCGTGCTGTATTTAAGCGAGCTTAAATCATATTTGTCAAGCCCCTCCTGAATGAAGAATCGGTAAATTGTAGGAGGAGCGCAAAAGGTTGTGACTTTATATTTTTCAAGCACGGTGAGAAGCTTTGCCGCATCAAATTTATCAAAATCATAGACAAAAACGGTTGTGCCGACAAGCATTTGCCCGTAAAGCTTTCCCCAGACAGATTTTGCCCAGCCCGTTTCCGAAACGGTGAGGTGCATTCCTTTAGGGTCAACATTCTGCCAATATTTCGCCGTCAAAATGTGCCAAAGCGGATATTCCTGACGATGGACGACCATTTTCGGATAGCCTGTCGTTCCCGACGTAAAATACATAAGCATAGGCTCGTCCTTGCGAGTCGGAACTCTCTCCATTGTGTCGGGGAATTTCTCGATTTCAGCATCAAAATCGTACCAGCCGTCACGCCTGCCGTTCGCCATAATCAAAAATTCCGGAATAACCTTGGATTCTTTGTTTGCGTCCTCGACAAAATGGGCGACTTTGGCAAATTCGGTGCAGATTATCGCCCTTACGTCAGCAAGCTCAAAGCGGTAAATAAAGTCCTCTTTTACAAGAAGGTGGGTTGCAGGGATTGCGACTGCGCCGATTTTCATAAGCCCGATCATTGCATACCAGAATTGATAGTCACGCTTAAGCACAACCATGACTTTATCGCCTTTTTTTATGCCGAGGCTCAGGAAAAAATTCGCCGCTTTGTTGGAAAGCCGAGAAAGCTCGCCAAAGCTGAACTGACGTGTTTCGTCCTTAAGATTAACCCAGAAAAGCGCACGCCTGTCAGGCTCGATTTCAGCGTATTTGTCAACAGTATCATAGCCGAAATTATAGTCGTCGGGGCAGTTTATTTTGAATTTATTCAAAACTCCGTTTTCGTCAAAGCCTTCTTCAACATATTTCTTGTAATAGTTTTCAATCTGCATTTTAACCTCATTTCAAGGGCTTTTCGCCCTTTCCTTTCGTTTTGCAAAGCTCATAGAGAACGCATTTTTCGCAAAGCGGCTTTCTCGCATCGCAAACAAGCCGTCCGTGCCATACAAGCCTGTGCGAAAGCATAAGCCCGTCTTTTTCGGGAACAACCTCCCTGAGCTCTTTTTCGACCTTTTCCGGCACTTTCGTATCGGACAGCCCCAATCGGTTTGTGATTCTGATTACGTGCGTGTCAGTAACGATTGCGGGCTTGCCGTAAAGGTCGCCGACGATCAGGTTTGCGGTTTTGCGCCCGACGCCAGCAAGCGTTGTAAGCTTTTCAATTGTGTCAGGAACAGTTCCGCCGAAAACATCTCGAAGCTGTTGGCACATAAGTACAATGTCACGAGCTTTTGTTTTGTACAGACCGCAGGATTTAATAAAGCCCTCGACGTCGGAAACATCAGCCTCCGCAAAATCGTCAATCGTTTTAAAGCGGCTGAAAAGGGCGGGAGTCACAATATTAACACGCTTGTCAGTGCATTGTGCGGAAAGGCGGGTTGCGATTAAAAGCTCGTGCGGTTTTTTGTATACAAGAGCGCATTTTACGTCGGGGTATTCTTTTTCAAGTGCGGAAATAACTTTTTTCGCAAGCGTTTTACGGGTTATGCCGAACACTCCTCTCGGTCGCCGTTGTTTGTGCTGTTTCTTCATCATCAAGATGAATTTCTTCAAGAGTATGCTTTGAAACCGCATAGGCGACAGCCTGCTTGCCATAGGCATAGACGGCATATTCGGTCGTGTTTCCAAGCCGCCTCAGATTCGGGTCTTTAAGTCCCTTGAGATTATTCATGTTTGTGGTGAGAATCAGGCTTTCGGCGGGGATATCCTCCGCATTTTCAGCGACGATTATCTTCACCTTCATATTTAAAAGCTGAAGAATTTGCGGAATTTTTCCGTCAACCCCATAAGCAATAACCTTTGGCGCTCCTTCTTCATTATAAATATAATTAGAAATTTCGATTGCGGGCTTAGTAAGCTCGTTTGAAACAGAAGCTTTTTCGGGAATCCACGCAAAAATCGTGAAAACAGTGGAATAGGCGGCTATTGCCGAAAAAATCCAGCCTGCTATATGCGATTTGTCCTTTTTTCCGCAGAGGGAAATTGCGCAGATAACGGCAAGAATTATAAGCACAACAGAGGTTGTTATCATAAAGCTTTTGTCGTCAACGAAGGCAATGTCATTTCCGTTTAGCTTAAACGGCAGAATCGAAAACGACGAAAGTGCGTTAAAACCGAACAAACGGCTTAAAACAGGCATTGTCACTGCGGAAAAGCAGAACGCTGTATATAAGGCGGCGGCAATTGTACCGGCGATTTTGCGCGGCGTAAGCCCATGTTTTTTTATGAGCATAAAACCCATGAAAATGGTAAGCGGAATAATTGTGTCAGCGATTTTCCCGTTTATAAAGGTGTCCTTTGTCCTCATCGAAAGCCCCTCGGCGCTTTGTGAAACAGCGGCAGTAACAGAGGCGGAAATAACCATAAAAGCGTAAAAAATCATGGGGAAAATTGTTGCTCTGCCAAGCTTAAGCGGGCGCTTGCCAAGAAGAGTAATGACTGAATACGTAATTACAACGGCAAAAAGACCGCCCGTTGCGATAAGTATATAATAAATCTGACCGTAAAGCGTAGCGAAAAATGTCGTGCTTCCATTCGTGAAAATGCGTTTTATGCCGTTTAAAAGCACAACAAAACCGCTTTCGGCAGGGTTTGTTTTGAATACGGAAACCATAATGAATTTACGCAGAAAATATTCGGAAGCAAAAAAGCCGAGAAGCGAAAAGATAAACATTTGCAGGTTTAAAATGCTTCTTTTGGTGTAAATAAGCCAGATTATTTCAAGCAGAATCACACCGAAAGTCATGTAAACCATGTTAAAATCAACAGCGACCGAACCCGCCAGAACAAGAGCCGTCAAAAATGAAAACAAAATCTTTTGAAGCGTATGCTTTGAGTCGTACGAACGAAGCAAAAGCCAAAGTAAAAGCCACGGAAACAGTGCCGTAACGGCATTTTGAGCAATAAGCTTAGAACGACCTAAAACAGGTGCTGAAAGCCCGCATAAAAGCGAAACGCCCATGCGAAACCAAACTCCCTGAACCTCAAAGCGCTTGAAAAGCGAGTAGGCAATAGGCGCAATAAAGCTTACTGCGGCGGCGTTTACGACAAGCAAAAGGTGATAGACAAGAAAGGGGCTTGCGGATTTATAGAAAAAGGGAATATAAGCAAGCGAGCTTAAATAGCCTGTCGGAAGTCCTGCTTCGATTGTGGCGGAAAGGTCTGTTCCTGAAAAATAAGAAGAAATTGCGGCGGAATTAAATTCGGTTGAAAGGTCGGTAAGCCAGCCCGAGAAGGGAATTATAATCAAATGCACGGCAAAGCTTAGGATAAGCAGAAAAAGCCTTACCCCTTTGTCGCCGAATCTATTGTAATATGCATTAAAAAACCTTTTCATTCTGCCGCCTCAAATTATTGCTGTTTATCCTCATTAACCGTGGCTTTAAGCGGGTTTGTGTTATCATACTCGATTTTCTTCACATGGTAAAGCGCCTCGTCCGCAACCTTTCGGACTCCGGAAATTGCGTCGGCGATAAGCCCGAAAATTCCGACCTGAAAGCCTGTTATGAACAAAACCGCCATAAGTACGAGGGATTGCAGATGTCCGTTCCCTTGTCCCATTGCAAAATAAACCAGAAAGCGGATTCCTAAAATCAGTGCAAAAATTATAAAAAACGAAGCTATTCCCAAAAATGTGGTAAGCGGCTTGCGCATAACATAATTGCGGATAATCGTGCCGCTCGAGCGCTTGATATAGCCGCTCATTGACTTAAAAAGGCGGGATTTTCTAAGCTCCGGATTCGTCTGTATGTCAACCGAAACGATTTTATCACGGCTGCTTCCCGCTGTTATTATGGTTTCGAGCGTGTAAGTATAGTCGGAAAGCACGAAAAGCTTCATCGCCGCATCTCTTGTATAGGCACGAAAGCCGCTTGTGGTGTCAACAACGTCAGTTCCGCTTGCCTTGCGGACGACAGAGCTTCCAAGCTTTTGAAGCTTCTTTTTAATCGGCGAAAAATGCTCGATTGTGTCGGTTTGGCGGTTGCCGATAACCGTTGTCGCTTTGCCGTCCAAAATCGGGCGCACAAGCTTTTCAATGTCCTTGCCGCTGTATTGATTATCGGCGTCGGTGTTTACGATTATGTCCGCACCAAGCCTCAAGCAAGCGTCAATCCCCGCCATAAAACCCTTTGCAAGCCCACGGTTGTGGGTGAAGCTCACTACGTGATGCACTCCAAGCTCCCGTGCCTTTGCGACGGTATTGTCGGTGCTTCCGTCGTTTATGATGAGGTATTCGATTTCGTCAATTCCGTCAATGTGTCGAGGCAGGT
>CAZYRV010000030.1:21060-23505 GCA_964649485.1 uncultured Oscillospiraceae bacterium
AGCGCCGCTTCGGCCCACGCCTGCCCGAACTCCTGCCGGACCACGTGCGCGACGCCGAGGCTACGTGCTACATCGACGGTGCCGTCCTTGCTGCCGTCGTCGATGACCAGGACCTCGATCGCGTCGATCCCGTCGATTTGGGTGGGGAGATCGGCAAGCGTCTGAGGCAGCGTCTCCGCCTCGTTGTAGCAAGGAATCTGAATAATAAGCTTCATATTTTCTCCTATTAAATACCAAATAGTGTGGCTGCGTTTTCGTTGCTTATCCTAACCATTTCGTCCGTGTCAAGCCCTTTTATTTCCGCCATTTTTTCGGCGGTAATGCGGATGAAGCTGCTGTCACAGCGGTTTCCCCGAAACGGGTGGGGCGCCATATAGGGCGAATCTGTTTCGAGCATTAATCTTTCGGCGGGAATCGCTTCGCAGGCGGCGACTGCTTTTTTTGCGTTTTTAAAGGTGAGTGCGCCTGTAAAGCTGATGTACAAGCCCAAATCCAACACTTCACGGGCGGTTTCGACGCTTCCTGAAAAGCAGTGCATAACTCCTTTTGGATGATGCTTTTTAAGCAGGTCAAGCACGTCCTTTGTCGCATCTCGGGAATGTATTACAACGGGCTTATTAAGCCTGTTTGCGAGGATAAGCTGCTGCTCGAAAACGGCAATTTGCTTGTTCCTGTCAAAGCCTTCATAATGATAATCAAGCCCGATTTCGCCGACGGCAACCGCCTTTTCATGGGAAAGCAGCTTTTCAAGCTCCGAAAGCCAGTTATCTCCGATAGAATCAACATCTTCGGGGTGAACCCCCGCTGTAAAATACACAAAATCGTATTTGTCCGCCAAGTCACGGCAAGCCTTGCTTTTCTGCACGCTGCAGCCTTGCGTGATTACCTTGAAAACGCCTTTAGAGGGCAGGGAAGCTATAAGCTCGTCCCTGTCCTCGTCAAACCATTCATCGTCCTAGTGTGCGTGGGTGTCAATTATATCCATTATCTCACCGTCGAACCGTTCGGAATGTCGCCGTCAACGAAAATCACTCTCACGTCCTCGCCGCAGTCCGCCGCAAGGAGCATTCCTTGGCTTTCAACACCGCAAAGCATTGCGGGGGCAAGGTTTGCCACGAAAATGACCTTTTTGCCGATTAAATCCTCGGGCTTGTACCACTTTGATATACCCGAAACAATCTGCCTGCCGCCTCTGCCGTCGTCAAGCTGGATTTTAAACAGCTTTTTCGCCTTTGGAACAGGCTCGCAAGCCTTGATTTCGCCGGTTCTGAACTTAACCTTCGCAAAGTCGTCAATCGTGATTATTCCCGCCTTGTCCAAGTCCTCGTCGGGCTTGATTTCGGGATTTTTCGGCGCTGTTAATTCCGCAAGCTCTTCAAGCTCTTTCGCAGCGTCAATTCTCGGGAACAGAACTTCACCCTTTTTCACAGTAACAGTGGCAGAAAGCACGCCGAATGTTGCGTTTTTATCCCAAGTGGTTTGATTTTCCGTCGCCCCGATTTGTTCGTAAATTTTCGGTGCGGTGTTTGGCATAAAGGGGGCAAGGAAGATTGTGCAAATACGAATTGTTTCGAGCAGATTGTAAAGCACGGTTGCAAGCCGAGGCTTGTTTTCATCGGCTTTTGCGAGAATCCACGGTTGGGTTTCGTCAATATATTTGTTGGCACGGGAAATTACCTTAAACACCTCCGCAAGCGCCGCAGAAAAGTGCATTTCGTCCATTTCAGGCTCGAATCTGGATTTAAGAGCCGTCGCCATTGCGATTAAATCGCTGTCATAATCGCCGCCTTGCCTTGTTTCGGGGAGAGCTCCGCCGAAATATTTTTCTACCATTGCAACCGTGCGTGAAACAAGGTTTCCAAGGTCGTTCGCAAGGTCGCTGTTCATGCGGTTAATCATGATTTCGTTGGAGAAGTTGCTGTCGCCGCCGAAAGGCATTTCACGCATAATGTGATAGCGCACCGCATCAACGCCATAGCGTTCGCCAAGCAAAAACGGGTCGATTACGTTGCCGATTGACTTGCCCATTTTCGTGCCGCTGAACGTTATCCAGCCGTGACCGTAAATCTTTTTCGGAAGCGGAAGTTCAAGCCCCATCAAAATTGCGGGCCATATTATAGAATGAAAACGCACAATTTCTTTCGCCATCATGTGGACGTCGGCGGGCCAGTATTTGTCAAAATCGCTGTATTTTTCGTTGCCATAGCCCATTGCGGTGATATAGTTTGAAAGCGCATCAACCCAGACGTAGACGACGTGTTTTTCGTCGAAAGTTACGGGGATTCCCCAAGAAAAGCTTGTCCGGGAAACGCACAAATCCTCAAGACCGGGCTTGATAAAGTTGTTTATCATTTCGTTTACACGGCTTTGAGGCTGGAGAAAATCGGTTTCGGTAAGAAGCTTTTCAAGCCTCAGGTTGTTATTCCCAAAACATTCAGATATACC
>CAZYRV010000031.1:0-10090 GCA_964649485.1 uncultured Oscillospiraceae bacterium
CAGTCCTGCAAGTTCTGTCCCTCAGAAATACAATCCGTACCGATAAGAACAGTAACTTGTAGGCTCCGTCTGATATGGTGTCAGCAGCTTGTACTAATCATTGCAGAACGTTGGCGCACATTTATGGAATTTTTAGTTGGAATTACTATAAACATTTATCAAAATAAAAATATCGTTATAATTTTCGTTGAAAATTTATAGCTGTTGCAATAAAATAATAGAGTGGTATAATATAACAATGGCTATAAACAGATATTTATATCATATTTGCAAAGCGCCTTCTGATTAGGGAGGTGCTTTGCAAAAGAAAAGGGATATTACATGAAAAAGAATATTTTATTATTAATAATGTTAAATTTCATTTTAATACTTGGTTCATGCGATAACAGCCAAACATATTATGGCATTACAAAAAGTCAAGCTAGTAAGAAAAATTTTGAAAGCTCTTTTTTAGATGCCATGGAATATAACTATATTAATCTAGATTTAAATAATTCAACGCTTATTATTCCTAAAAATGATTTCAAACTTCATGCTATAACTCTCTACAATCTTGAAAATAGCCCTGATATTTCTGAGGAATTATTTTATAGCAAATTTAAAAGTTTAATAAGCAATTTTTTGCCTGATACTAATTTCGATGAAGATCATGTGCGCTTTTATTCTGACGAAATTGGATTCATTGGTGAAGATTTGCCAAAACTAAGCGAAAATGGCTATAAAGAAAATTTGCTCAAAAACAACCTTGGTTTCACAATGTTAGACTATGTTTATCCAAATAAATATTTGTTCGCATACAAAAGCAGCAACCCCATACCATACAGAAGGAACAATGGTAAAACAGCAAGCATGGGTGGTATTTATGTCTGAAAAACAGAAGTGCATTGAACACTTCATTTAAAAGATTTCTGAAAGGTACGGAATTTGAGTTTTTGACTTTGCACAGCCTGCGTCATTGCAACGCAACACTTTTGCTGAATAGTGGCGTTGATCTTAAAGTAATATCAGAACATCTAGGTCATTGTGACATAGGTGTTACAGCAAATGTCTATGCGGATGTTCTGAAAAGTACCAAAATGAAAGTTGCGGAGCTGGTATCGCTTAAACTTGCATAAAACAGAAATCCTCCCCGAAAAATCGGAGAGGATTACATAAAACAATCTGTAAAGACCAAATTGATAGCATATTGCCCATAAATTGCGTAAATACGTCGTTTGTAAGGGCAGAAATTATCTCTTTGAGAACTGCGGAGCACGACGAGCGGCCTTAAGACCGTACTTCTTACGCTCTTTCATTCTCGGGTCACGAGTGAGGAAGCCCGCCTTCTTGAGAACAGGACGAAGCTCGTCGCTGTACTGGAGAAGCGCTCTTGAAAGGCCGTGGCGGATTGCGCCCGCCTGACCTGTTACGCCGCCGCCTGTGACGGTGCAGATGATGTCGAATTTATCAACGGAGCTTGTGAGGGCGAGGGGCTGACGCACAATAAGCTTGAGTGTGTCAAGTCCGAAATAATCGTCGATATTTCTGCCGTTGATTGTTATATTACCGCTTCCGGGATAAACCCTTACTCTTGCTACGGAGTGCTTTCTTCTGCCGGTTCCGTAGTAATATGGCTTAGAATCGTACATTTGTCACCCTCCTAAAATTCTAATTTTTCAGGCTGTTGAGCCGCATTCTTGTGCTCGGCGCCGCGATAAACGCGAAGTCTTGTCGCCGACTTTCTGCCGACGGTGTTATGGGGAAGCATTCCCTTAACAGCGACCATCATCGCCTTTTCAGGATTTTCCTTCATAAGCTTGTCATAGCCGACCTCACGAAGATGGCCAATCCAGCCTGTATGCCAGATAAGCTTTTTCTGATTAAGCTTGTTTCCCGTGAGAACAGCCTTTTCGCAGTTGATGATAATAACATGATCGCCGCAGTCAGCGTTCGGTGTGAAAGTAACCTTGTGCTTTCCGCGAAGAAGATGAGCAGCCTGTGCGGCAACACGTCCAAGCGGTTTGCCTGCTGCGTCAAGAATATGCCATTTGCGCTCAACATTCTGTGCGTTTGCCATATAAGTTGACATTATGTTTCCTCCTTTTTAAACGGCTTTTACTTTTTATCATTAATAGTGTACAAAGCCTTTTTGATTTTGCAACTTTTATATTATATCATCATAATTTTGACTTGTCAACAGTTTTTTAAGAAATTTTTCGTATATATCTCTCAATCTCTCATTATCTTATCGTTTTTCTCGTTTTCTCTCGTTTTCTTGCTTTTCATTTCATTTTATTCGGCACAATAGCAAATGCAACGGAAATAAGAGTAATCATGAGAAAACATGAGCTTTGGTGAGATTTTATTTTCAGCAAATAAAAAGCCGTTGTAAAAGTTTTAATATAATTTCGTATTTTTATCAGTTCTTTTTCACTTCCACTAGTCAAAATATAAAAAATGTGTTATAATAGTCGTGTAAATATTATTAATTTAAGGACGGCTATGATATATTTTGATAATGCGGCGACGACAAAGCCTTGCAAGGCGGCGCTCGAAGCCCTGAATAACACGGCGGAGAGCTGTTTTGGCAACGCCGGCTCGCTTCATAAAATGGGTTTAAAATCAGAGCTTGCCATTAAGGCGGCGAAAAAAACAATTCTTGACAGGCTAGGGCTTAAGGGCGACCTTATTTTTACCTCCTGCGCAACCGAGAGCAATAATCTTGCACTTTTAAGTGCGGTAAAAGCGCTTGGACGGCGGGGAAACAGGATTGTTTCAACGACTGTTGAGCATCCGAGCGTTGCACGGACGCTTGATAAGCTTGCCGAGGACGGCTTTGACGTGGTGCGGCTTTCGCCCGCTGAAAATATCGATAATTTTGAGGAAAGCATTGCGGCGGCGGTTAATGAGAAAACAATCCTTGTTACGGCGGCGGCAGTCAACAGCGAAACAGGCTTTATCGTGGATTCAAAGCGGCTTTACGCCATGGTCAAGCGAAAAAATCCCGATACAATCGTCCATATCGACGGGGTTCAGGGCTTTTGCAAGATTCCGCTTTTCGGCGATATGATAAGCCTTTCGGCGCATAAAATTCATGGTATAAAGGGCGTCGGCGCACTTTATTTCGCAAAGGGAGTCCGGCTTTTTCCGCTTTTGTACGGCGGCGGTCAGCAAGGCGGCATTCGCTCTGGCACAGAGCCGGTCGAGCTTATAAGCGCTTTTGCGGCGGCGGCGCAAGCGTTTCCGCATGATAACGAACACTTCAATCTGCTTTGCGAAACGCTTAAAAAACAGCTTTGCGGGTTCGGCGGCATAACGATTAACTCCTATAAAAACGTTCCGAATATACTGAATTTCAGCGTTGACGGCATTAAATCCGAAATTTTGCTTCATTTTTTCGAGGAGAACGACATTTGCGTTTCAAGCGGCTCTGCTTGCTCGAGAGGGAAGAAAAGCGAGATTTTAAAAGGCTTTGGGGTTGAGGACAGGCTTATCGACAGCGCTATCAGAGTCAGTTTTTGCCAATGCAACACAGAGGACGAAATTAAACACTTTATAGACACGCTTGGTTCGGCAATCGAGCGTTTTGGAAGGATTAAACATATATGAATGAGATTATTCTTGCAAAATATGGCGAGCTTGCCCTCAAGGGCTTGAATAAAAACGTCTTTGAAGACATACTTATTAGGAATATAAAGCGTCGGCTTGCCCCTGCGGGAAGCTTTAAGTACAGCAAAATGCAGTCAACCATTTATATCCAGCCGCAGGACGGAGCAGATATTGACGATGCAATGGAGCGGATACAGACTGTTTTCGGAATCGGCGCAATCCAGCGGTGTATGGTGCTTCCCAAGGATTTTGATGCTATTGTCAGGGACGGAATGGGCTATCTCGAGGAAGCGCTTATGGCGGCGAAAACCTTTAAGGTTGAAGCAAAGCGCTCGGACAAGACCTTTCCGATGAATACTCCGCAAATCCAGCAGGAGCTTGGCGGAGCTGTTCTGGAGGCTTATCCTCACCTTACTGTTGATGTCCACAATCCCGACGTAACGGTTTTGCTGGAAATACGTGACACGGCGGCTTATTTGAACGCAAAAAAGCTTCACGGTGCGGGCGGTATGCCTGTCGGAACGTCCGGACGGTCGCTTTTGCTTCTCTCGGGCGGAATTGACAGCCCTGTTGCGGGCTATATGATGGCAAAACGAGGGCTTATCGTCGATGCTCTGCACTTTGCAAGCCCCCCTTATACGTCGGAAAGGGCAAGGCTTAAGGTTGAGGAGCTTGCTCAGAAAATGACGGCATATTGCGGTACAATCGCATTTTATTGCGTTCCCTTCACGAAAATTCAAGAGGAAATACGAGTGAATTGCCCGCAGGAATATTTCACCGTTATCATGCGCAGGCTTATGGTTAAAATTGCTAATATTGTGTGTGATGAAAAGGGCTATGGGGCAATCGTGACAGGCGAAAGCGTTGCTCAGGTCGCAAGTCAGACGCTTCCCGCAATAATCTGCACGGATAAGGTTGCGGATTATCCTGTTTTTCGCCCCGTAATCGGAATGGATAAGGTCGAAATTGTAAATATTGCCAGAAAAATAGACACGTTTGATATCTCAATTCAGCCATATGAGGATTGCTGTACGGTTTTCAGCCCCAAGCACCCTAAAACCCGTCCTGTTCTTGCTGACGTTGAAAAGGCGGAGGCGGCTTTCGATTTCGAGCCGCTTATCAGAGAAGCTGTTGACGGAATCGAGCTTAAAATATTTAAATCGGAGGAGTGATTTTATGCTTCTAAACATTGGTATTGACAAACAGGTGCAAAATGTAGTACAATTATTACACAAATATGAAAAAACGGTTACAACGGCGGAAAGCTGTACAGGCGGACTTGTTTCCGCAGCAATAACCTCCGTTTCGGGTTCGTCAGAAGTGTTTAACGTCGGGCTTTGCACTTACGCAAACTCCGCAAAAATCAAGCTTTTGGGCGTTCTCCCCGAAATATTAGAGCGCTTTGGCGCAGTAAGCCGTGAGGTCGCCATGCAGATGGCGGACGGCGCAAGAAAACGCTTTGACGCAGATTATGGTCTTGCCGTCACAGGCATAGCCGGACCTAATGGCGGAACACCCGAAAAGCCCGTCGGCACGGTGTTTATCGCTTGTTCGACAAGGGCGGCTTCTTATGTCGAGCGTATGATACCTATCAAAGGAGAAGCGCCGAAGGGCCGTGAAGAAATACGAAGCGAAGCGGTTTTAAAGGCGCTTTTGCTTCTCGAAAACGCAATCAGAACAGAGAATAAGGAATGATATAGATGCAGGATTATACGGTTAAACCCAAACGACAACCAAAAAAAATTGCAGGCAGACAGAAAAAAAGCTTTTTAAGCGGGATTTTTCCGCAAAAAGGCGACAGCAAAGGCGAAATAATCAGAAAAATCATTTTTATTGTCGCTTTTGTCGTGCTTGTAGGAACGATTATTGTGCTTTCTAAGGATTTTATTGATTTTTGGTTTGAAGAGCAGAAGAATAACGATATTTCAAATAAATTCACCGCAAATCTCGGCGAAACAAGCACAAGCGGCTCTCAAACCGATTCGGCGGGAACAGGCACTGACAATGAGCCGATTGAATATGTTCCGATTCCCGACATAACGGTTGATTTTGACGGACTCAAGGCGATTAATCCTGCTGTTGTCGGCTGGATTAAAATTCCCGGAACAATGGTTGATCACCCTGTCGTCCAAGCGCCCTATGACGAGCCGGAATATTACATTGACCACAACATTTATAAGGAGGAAAGCAAAAGCGGCGCAATCTATGCTTATCACAAAAACACGGTGGTGGGCGACGACCCCTCGGATAATATCATTTTGCAGGGGCATAATATGAGGAACGGCGACTTTTTCGGCTTTCTTGACCAATACTATCCTTATGCGACAAGCACCGAAGACCCGCTTGCATTTTACCGCACAAACCCGATGCTTAATTTTAATACCCCCGACGAAACGGCAAGGTGGAAAATTTTTGCGGGCGTACTTTATAATACCCAGAAAAAGTATGGCGAAGTCTATAACTATATCGGTAAAAGAGATTTTTCAAGCCAGTCAAGCTTTAATAATTTTATCGGAGATGTTCTTGACAGAAGTATGTTTTACACAGATGTTGACATTCAGTACGGCGACCAGATTCTGACGCTTTCGACCTGCGATTATCCGCTTGGCGACGATGTTGATACCAGATGGGTTTTGTACGCAAGAAAGCTTCGCGACGGAGAAGACCCGAATATTGATGTGAATGCCGCATACGTGAACAACAACCCCCTTATGTTTGATTATTATTATCAGGTCTGGGGTACGGAATGGTACGGCAGAAGATGGGACACGTCAAAGCTTATCGGATATGAAGAATAAGAGCGGAGGCGTTTAAGTGTCAGAAACAAAAGAAAAAAAGACTTTGTGGCTTCGCTTCAGGGAAACATGGATTCCTTGGAAGGGCGACAGACCCGGAGAAATAATCAGAAAAATTATACTTATTATTTCGTTTATTGTGCTTGTTGTTTCGCTCGGAATTATTATTTCCGACAACGTAAGCTCTAAAATAGACCAAAAAAAGGCGGAGGAGGACAAATCTCTCGTCGGTGAGGTCGTAATTCCCGATATAAAGCAGGAGGAAATCCGAAAGGAATATCCCGAGGTTCAGGACTGGGCGCTTAATCTGCTTGATAAAAACAAGGATTTTATCGGCTGGATTACTATTCCAAACGAGCCTATGATTGATTATCCTGTTGTTCAGGGCGACGACAACGAGTATTATCTTACGCATGCCTTTGACGGCTCTGAAAGCAAATTCGGCACGGTTTATGCTGATTCCAAGGTGCGCATAACGGCGGAAAGCAGACCGAACAATATTGTTCTTTACGGGCATAATGTCGAAATCGGAACATATTTCGCCATGCTTACCCGATATTTCAATCAGCGCCACAGCCCCGATTTATCCTATTATAAAGAGCACCCGACCATTGAGTTTTCTACGATTTATGAAAACGGAACGGTTTATAAAATTTTTGCGGGAATGTATGTGAATATTTACGAAAAAGACGGCGAGGTTTTCCCCTATCATACAAAGCGCAATTTTTCAAGCAAAAGCGATTTTGACGACTATATGGGCAAGGTTTTTGACCGTTCGACCTTTTATAATCCCGATGTAAGCGTTGCTTACGGAGATGAAATCCTGACCTTGTCAACCTGTATAGACGTTGAATATCCGAATGACTATCGCTGGGTGGTTTATGCGAGAAAGGTTCGTGACGGCGAAAGCCCCGAGGTTGATGTCGAGAAGGCCTATGCCAATCCCGACCCGCTTTTCCCCGATACCTATTACAACATCTGGGGCGGCGGCGGCTGGGGCGGCAGGGCTTGGGACACGTCGCTTATAGAGGACTTTGAAGGCTGACGGGCGTGGAATGTTTTCATGCTTGGCACGTCCGACGAAAGGACAGTTATGGCAGATCTTGATTATGGTTTTGTGAATCCAGCGCCAAAGCGCAAAAAGAAAAAGCACAAAAAGAGAAGCTTTTTAGATATTTTTTATGGAATTTTTCCTGTGAAAACAGATTCGCCGGCGGAAATAGCCAGAAAAACAATTTTTCTTGTTTCGATTATCGTTTTGATTATCGCCGCAGCGCTTATTGTTGTTTCTTTCTTTTCGCAGGAGGTTGCGAAAAACGCAACCGAGGAAAAGCTTAAGGCGCTTGCAAGCAAACAAACAGACATTGTTGTAAACAACACTATTTCCGACAGCACCCAAAGCGGTTCGTCCGATACGCCTGCTGCTGAAAAGATAAACGAAAGCAGATTTTCACAGTTTTATGAAATAAATAATGATTTTGTCGGCTGGATAAAGGTTCCCGGCACGAATATTGACTATCCCGTGACGCAGACGACGGATAACGAGTATTACCTCAAGACTGATTTTTACGGCAACCCTACTGACATGGGCAATATTTTTGCGGATTATACCGTGCCGATTGCGGACGGGAGAAATCCGCCGAACACTATTCTTTACGGTCATAATATGCGCACGAAATATCAGTTTCAAGCGCTTATGAGCTATAAACGCAGGGATTTTCTTGAGAATTTCCCAACAATTGAATTTGACACGCTGTATTCGAATAATACCTATAAAATTTTCGCAATGTTCCTTGTAAACACAAGGGAAGAGCACGGAGAGGTTTTCTATTATCATATGAAAACCACCTTTAAGGATCAGGACGATTTTAACAGCTATGTCGCCGAGGCAATGGACAGAAGCTATTATCACACAGGCGTTGACCTTAAATACGGCGACGAAATTATCACGCTTTCAACCTGTGATTTTTCTTCTTTTGCTGATTTGCGGTTTGTTGTGATGGCAAGAAAAATCAGATTAGACGACCCCGACGACAGCGTGACGATTGCCCCCGAGGATATTACGGAAAATGAAAATCAGAAATTTTTCGATGCATACTATGATGCTTTCGGCGGAAAACCCGAAGAGCCTTATGTTCATGACTGGGATACGTCATTAATTGAGGGCTTTGACGATAATTGACGGCAGTGTTTTGTCCAAATGCCGGCAAAAGCTTATGACAAACGGAGATGTGCTATGAAGAAAATACCTGTTCCACAGCTTGCAATTGTTTTGGTTATACTAAACGCCTATATTTTTATGGGCGGTGTCATGGGTGTGACTGACGACCCGTCGGCTTTGCAGAACCCTAATGCGGCGGGAGGAAACGGTTCTCACGAGTTTATTGACGAAACAACAGCCGCCGTGACAGAGCCGGAAATAACCCAGACCGAAAGCACGGCGAGGGGAGTGGACGATATACCTTATTCGCCGATAGTAGACCACTTAAACGGCGAGGAAGAGTATAGCGAGGTGAAAGAGACGGGCTCTTCTTCCGATGACGAAACAACGCCCTCATCTGAATCTACAACCAATCCCGAAACAGAGCCGCCGTATACCGACGGCGACTATCCCTCTAACACTGAATCGACTGACTATACCGACGAGTCTGTTATTGACGAGTCTGTTATTGAAGAGCCTGTAATAACGGAAGAACCCGCTTTGCCGCCGGATATAATAATTGATTCAGAAGCAACCCCCGAGGCGCCTAATTATGAGGCGCCCGAGCCATTGTCCGACGATTTTTCAGAAGTTCTCACAGTAAGCGACTATTATTCGGGAACAATAAGCGGCGATGCCTTGGACATTGTTTCCCGCACTGTTATGACTGAGGTCGGCTCAGGCTTTAATGACGAGGCAATCAAGGCGCAGGCTGTCGCCGCTTACACGAATATCAAAAATAATGAAAGCAGAGGCTCAACGGCAAGCGTTATTCTTGCTCCTCAGGCATCAAGCCGTGTCCGCAGTCTTGTAAAAGAGGTTTTGGGGCAGGCGGTCTATTATAACGGAAGCTATGCGCTTACGACCTATTATGCTTCATCAGCGGGCAGAACGGCATCAGCCTCTAATGTTTTTAACACGAATTATCCATATCTCGAAAGCGTCGAAACACCCTTTGACGCCGAATATGACCAGCATTACGGAAGCGAAAGCTATTTTTCGTCGGATTATATGCGCTAAGCTATTGAGAGCTATTATGGCATAACGCTTTCTTCAAATCCCGAAAACTGGTTTGTGATAACAGCTTATGAGGATGGGCAATACGTCGGAAGTATGTCGATTGACGGGCAGACAAGCTGCAGCGGCAGAACCTTCAGAGAGCGCATAATGAGCTATAAAATTAATTCGGCGGCTTTTAAAATAAGCTATGACAGCTCGTCTGACACCTTTACTATTACCACCTACGGCAAGGGCCACGGCGTTGGCATGAGCCAGTGGGGGGCGCAGATTCTCGCCGAATACATGGGCTATAATTATGTTGACATTTTGCTTCATTATTACCCCGGAACAGAAGTCAGATATTAATCTGTGCTTTGCTCTGCAAAGTAATTTTGATAAAAAAATGCGCCTTACTTAAAGAAAGGCGCACTGCTTAGCCTATCACTAATGCGTTTTTGGGAATGAAGCTTTCATCATACATAATTTTTGCGTGATTTTTACGAATCAG
>CAZYRV010000031.1:10100-20256 GCA_964649485.1 uncultured Oscillospiraceae bacterium
TTACCGCCTCCGACGCAAGGACAATCACGCCGCCGCTAGGCGCCGTCCCTGGCCGGCAGCTCCGTCTCCGGCATCAGTTCCTTTGAAATAATGTTTCCTGTAAGCTTGTCGATTGATTCACGGTGAACTTCACCGTTGCGGTAAATTCCATCGTTTTCTCGGCTGAAAAATTCGTTTTCAGCCTTTACCCGATATTTTGTCCTAAGCGGAGCGGTCGAGCGAAGTTCTCCGCAGAGATAGCCATCTTCTATGTAAATTATTAACTGGAAATTTTGCTTTGTGCTGTTTTTAAAGCGATAATCGAGATAGTTGTACATTATAGATGTTCCTGTTCCGAATGGAATCTGCCGCCCATAGTCGGGAAACAGGTCTACTCCGTCGTGATGGTGGTGCTCGGTTATTTCCAAGGGCGAGTGTAAAATCATCCAGTGAATCAGGTTTGAAAGCTGACACATTCCGCCGCCTAAGCCTTCGGCGACTTTTCCGCCGCTTATTATAAGCCCGTTTTTATAGCCCTTGCTTTTTGTACAGCTTCCGACAAGATGCCAAAGTGAGAAGGTTTCGCCGGGCTTAATGATAATTCCGCTTATTTTGGGTGCGGCAATACCAAGATTTATTGCTTTGTTTTCTTGAAGCCGCAGGTTTACATTTCCAAGCCTCCGCATTATAAGCGACTTGTGACAGTAAATTTTAACAGGAAGTATCCCACCCTTTTGTGACGAAAGCTTCGCCATGTGAACTGTGTTTTCAAGCGTCCGAATAGCTTTGCATTTTTGTGTTGAAATCCAATATGTAAGCGGTGATATTTCGCAGAAAAGTTTTCGGTTCTTCATTAATGCCTCCGATTTATATATATTTATATTATAACACTAAAAAACTGTAAGTCAATAACAGCCCAGTTACAATTAAATAACAGTATAGCGACAATTATTACAAAAAATAAAACAGAGCAAATGCCCTGCTTTATTTTTTTCTTAAATTTCAATCATGGATTAAAATCAGCCCGCACTGAGCTGGTTCTTCACAACATTTACTTCTTGGTCGGTCGCCTGTTGCGCAGGGGTGTAATAGTTTTTGGAATGAGCAAGGTGATAAAGCTCAAACTGCGAGCATTCGCAGTTGTTTCTTATTTCCTGAAATGTCGAGCGAAGCGTCGGGTTTGCACATTCGGTTATTGCTGTGGCATAGGTTGTAATTCCTGTTTTTGCCATGCCGAGAGCGTCATTTATCATTACTTTTTCGTCCATAATATCCTCCTAGCTTAAAAAGCCCATGAGCTTTTGCTTTGTGCTTTGGGCGTCCTGAGCCGCCTTTTGGAAATATGACTTGATTTGCGGGTCGGTCGCTTGCTGTGCATAGGTCTGCATTTTTGCAAACGAAGTGTCCTGCGAGCCGATTATATGGCGGAGGCTTTGAAGCTCCTGCTGGTTCAGCTGTGACATAAAATCTCCTTTCAAAACGCAAAATGACAACGGATTTTAACGTCTTTATTAAAATCCATTCAGTTAAGGCGCAGATGAAAATTGTACTCATTTCATGCGCGCTTGTTATATTATTTGTCGAATTGTGAGTTTTATTCAAGGAATGATTTTCAGAATTGTTTAACATAAAGTAATAATTATAATAAATTTTATGTTTAGTATAAAAAATTGCTTTGATTGCTGATTTATTTTGGTTATGAAAAAAGCGGCTATGAATAACCATAACCGCTTTTGCTTATTTCACAACCGAAATGCTGTTTATCCCATAATATTCAAATAACTGAATCGTGCTTTCATCAACCGTTTCTCCGGGCATTATAAGAGGAACCCCCGGAGGGCAGGGAACATTTATTCCGCCGCAAATTCTCCCCGCCGCCTTATTTATCGGCAATTCTTCCGTGGGAGAGAAAAATGCTTCTCTCATGCAAAGGCTTTTTTCGGGGCGAATCGCCGCAGGAGCAGGAATAGATAACGCTTTTTTAGGGGGAATGGCTGATAGGATTTTGGCTGTTTTGTCCGTGTCGGAGGCTGTTGTGACCGCCGAAAAAAGCAAAACGCAGAATTTCTTGTCGGCAAATTCGCATTCAGCGCCTTTTGCACGCATTTCATCGGCAAGCTCTGTTCCGTAATAGCCGTATGCCGCCGCATCAATGCAGACCCGCATTTCATCGCTTTTCGAAAGGGTAAAGCCCGCTTTTATAAGCGTGCTTTTCAGGCTTATAACATTTTCCGCCGCTTTTGCAATAGTGTTGCTTTCGGCAAGAAAACGGTTGCATAAATCAAGACTTTCAAGTATGAGATAGGACGGGCTTGTAGAACCGAAAAGCGCCGTCATTTCCTTTGCCCGTGGGAAAAACACGGGGTTGTTTATATGAAGATAGGCACCGCCCGTAAGCACGGGAAGGGTTTTGTGCGCCGAGTCGCAGACCATGTCTGCGACACTGTTTGGGTGTTCGCCGCAGAAGGCAAGGTACGCACCGTGGGCGTTGTCGGCAAGAAGGGGAATGCCGCCGATTTCACGCTTGATTTCGGCAAGCCTGCATTTTCCGCCATAATAATCAATCGCTGTCACGAAAACGGCGGCTGTTTCGCTTGAAATCGCCTTTTTCACCTCGGCGGGTGAAACGTCGGCGCTTAAACAGCTTTCGGGATAAATCCAGTCGATTTCAAAGCCGCAAAGAATTGCCGCCGATAAAACAGACCTGTGGCAAAAGCGTGAAGCCGCAATCCTCCGTTTATTCGTTTGCGCACGAACAAGCGCAAGCATTGCCTGTATGCAAAGCGTGCTTCCGCCGCATGAATAAAGGGTTTTTCCCGAACCGAAAAGGGCGGCGGCATTATTTTCGCTTTGGGCGATGATTCCGTCGCTTTCATAAAGGCTGTCTGCCCCGAAAATCTCGGTTATGTCATGGGAAAAAGCCCCCTTATGCCCGGGCATATGAAGCCGCAGGGGGGCTTTGCTTTCAAAGGTGTTTAAAAAATCGTGAATAGGTGTGTTCATTTGACTAAAAATAATATTCCGAGTGTGTTTTCACCGCAGTGAGAGGAAATTGTACAGCCCGCACGTGTCGGTATGACCTCGTCAAAGGGTTGAAGCGACGAAACAAGCTTTGAAATTTTGGAAACAATCTTGTCGTCACAGCCGCTGTGTGTGATGAAAATCCTTCTTGTGTCTATATCACGGCGATCCTTGAGGCGCTCTGTTACGTATTGTTCGAGGGAGGCAAGCATATTTCCTCGGTATTTTTTACCAACACCCATTTCCCCGTTTTTAACCTGAATGCATGGGTGAAGCCTAAGCAAATTTGCCCCAAGCGCCGAAACGGCAGAACAGCGCCCGCCTTTGTAAAGGTAGTCAAGCCTGTCAATAAGAAAGCTTACCTCAAGCTTTTCCGCTTTTTCATCGAGAATTTTTTTGATTTCGGCGGCGGTTTTACCTTTTTGAGCAAGCTCTGCAGCCATGACTGCAAGATGTCCAGAGCCTGTGGAAAGGTTAAGCGAATCGACGACAAAAACCTTATCCCCGCCGATTTCCCTTGCGGCAATAATTGCGTTTTGGTTACAGGCGGACATATGACTGCTTATATTTACATGAACCAGTTGGCTGTTTTCCTCAAGCCTGCTTTGGAAAAAGCGAATATAATCAACGATAGATACAGCCGATGTTTTCGGAAGCTTGCCCGTTTCCGCCACAAAAGAGAAGATGTCGTCCGGACTTATGTCTATGCCGTCACGGTGCTGGGTTTCTCCGGTGGTTATATACAAGGGGGCGACACCGATTTTATACTTTTCATAAAGCTCGGGCGACAAATCACAGGTCGAATCGCACGTTACCGCAATTCCTGAAATGTTGCTCATAATTTACCTCCCGTAAAGATTAGTATTACGACAGCTTATTCGGCAAGCTCATAGCCCTCTGTCGTCGCAGCAGTTGTCGTTGCGGGGTCTGTCATTTCAATCATGCTGTAATTGATTTTATAGTTATATTCGCTTACCCAGCGCTCGTATTCCTCGTTCATGTAGGTGTTTTTCTTTTCAGTTTCAAGCGGGTTGTAGGTTGCGTTTTCGGGGTCGGCCTTCGCCTCGCTTGCATAGCGCAGAATGTGATAGCCATAGCTTGTCGCAACAAGGTCAGAAACCTCGCCGACATTTTTCAAGGCAAATGCGGCATCGGTAAATTCTTCAACCATCATTTGCGCATTCGGAATCATGATATAGCCGTCCATATTTGCGGAAACACCTTGAGAATCTTCGCTGTATTCGGTTATGAGAGCGTCAAATTCTGCATCGGTCGAGCCCTTTGCCTTGGCAAGAACCTCGTCAGCCTTGTCCTTAAGCTTTTCAAGCTCTTCCTTATATTTCGCATCGGCGCCTGCTGTGTCGCCGTTTGTTGTAAGGGTTTGTATTTCTGTCAAAGCATCGTCAGGAATTTTAATCAGAATATGCTTGATATAGCGGGTGTTTTCAGGCAGATAATACTGGTGAAAGTCCGTCTGATACCGGTTATAATTAGTCGGGTCTTGTTCGCAAAGACTTTTTCCCTCGGCAATAACCTCGTCTGTTGTTGCTGTTATATCCTTGGTTACGCTTTCGAAAATTTTATTTACAATCGTGCTCATTTCCACTGATTCATGAAGGTCGTCCTTTGTCATTGCAAGCTCTTCAAGCCTTGCGTCCAAAAGCTCGTTTGCCTTCGCCGTAAGAGCGTCGCCCTCAAGCGTGCTGTCCTCGGATTTTGCCTGCGACTCATACTGTGAAACAAGAGAAGCAATCTGTTCGTCGTAAGTGCTTTCAACCTCCGCCTGCTCTTCCTCTGTAAGCGGGAGAAGTCCAAGCTCTTTCGCCTTGTGGTTGATGATTTTCTTCTGGATAATCGAATTTAAAACCTGTTGTTTAATCGTATCCATGCTTCCTGAGGTTTCTGTTGTTCCTGAATACGCAAGATAGTCCTTATATTCATCGAAAAATTCATCACGTGTAATTTCAAGCTCTTTGTCGCCCTTTCCTGTTCCTTGAGGCGCACCTGCCGCACCGGTAGAACAACCCGATAAGAGCATTGCCGTTGCGATAAATGGGGCGACCAGTTTTATTAATAATATCGTTTGTAAAAAGAATTCTCCACAAATCGAAACGCATATTTAAATGCGCTTTTTTCTATTATAGCATACTTTCAAAGAAAAGCAAAATATTTTTTTGAAAATAAGATGAATTTTTTGCGAAATTGTGCTATAATGTTACTTGAAACACAAAAAAGGCATGGATTATCATAGCTTTAATGCTTTATCGGTGCAAATCGGCGCTTGACTTTGAGAAAAAAATGTTATATAATAAGACTTATACGATAAAAACGGAGTGTCAAGGAAAGTTTATGCAGAAAACAAAGATTACGGCGGCAGAGGCAATGGTAAAATGCCTAGAGCTTGAGGGAATAAAAGAGATTTTCGGCTATCCCGGGGCGGCAATCTGCCCGTTTTATGATGCGCTTACACATTCTGATATTAAACACGTGCTTGTCCGCCATGAGGCAAATGCCGGACACGCAGCAAACGGCTATGCCAGAATTTCGGGAAAGCCTGCTGTTGCTGTCGCAACCTCCGGACCGGGCGCAACAAACCTTATCACCGCAATCGCAACCGCTTATATGGACTCTATCCCCGTTGTTTTTATCACGGGACAGGTCAACACCGACCAGATTGGCAGAGATGTTTTTCAAGAAGCGGATATAACCGGTGCGGCAGAGCCGTTTGTAAAGCACAGCTTTCTTGTCAAGGACGCGAAAGAGCTTCCGCTTATATTTAAACAGGCGTTTTATATTGCGGGAAGCGGCAGGCAGGGGCCTGTTTTGATTGATGTTCCCGCTGATGTGCAAAAGACAAAAATTGATTTTGAATATCCCGAAACAATTGATATAAGAAGCTATAAGCCTCGTTTTGAGGGCAACAAGCTTCAGATTAAGCGTGTCGCCGAGGCTGTTTCCAAGGCGAAAAAGCCGCTTATTTGTGTCGGCGGCGGAGTTTTTGCGGCAAATGCCACGGACAAGCTTATAAGCCTTGCGGAAAAGTGCCAAATCCCCGTCGTAACAACGCTTATGGGCATAAGCGCAATCCCTTCCGAACACCCGCTTTTTTTTGGAATGCTTGGAATGCACGGTGGCAAGCCGGCAAACCTTGCGGCGAAAAACTGTGACTTACTTATGCTTTTGGGTGCAAGAATGGGCGACCGTGCCGCAACCGCAATCAGAGAGAGCGACGACCTTACCGTTGTTCATGTGGATATTGACCCTGCTGAAATAGGCAAGAATATCGGCACGGAAATCCCTGTCGTAGGCGATTTATCGGCAATTTTGACACAGCTTTTGAAAGCGTGCGAAGCTCGTGAATCAGCGGATTGGATTGAATATTTAAATTCGCATAAATCCTCATCAATCCTTGAAAAAGCACCCGACGGCTTTGTCAATCCAAAGGCTTTTATATTGCGGCTTAATGAGTTTTTGCCGAAAAAATCGGTTGTTGTCGCCGATGTCGGACAAAACCAGATGTGGACGGCGGCGAATATTCTGCTTGACGGCGGGAGGTTTCTGACGTCGGGCGGCATGGGGACAATGGGCTATTCTGTTCCGGCGGCGGTTGGTGCAAAGGCGGCGGACGAAAGCGCCGAGGTCGTCGCAATCTGCGGCGACGGCTCTTTCCAGATGCAGTTTATGGAGCTTGCGACAATGATTCAGCACGGCATAAATGTAAAGATTATTGTGATGAAAAACGGGCGGCTGGGCATGGTGCGAGAGCTTCAGACGAAAAATTATAAAAATAATCTCACAGCCGTTTTTCTTGACGGAAGCCCCGATTTTATAAAGCTTTAGGAGGCTTATGGTATCACGGCCGGCTGACGACGCAATAAAGCGTATGATTTCGGCAGAATCGCCGTATCTTTTGGAGGTTGACGTTCTTTGTGACGAACGTACAATCTTTTGCTAGGGGGTGGCGGAATGAAGCATACAATTTCAATTCTTGTTGAAAACCATGCGGGTGTTCTTGCGAGAATTTCAGGGCTTTTTGCCCGCCGAGGCTTTAATATTGACAGCCTTGCCGTCGGTGTGACCGACGACGAAACCGTTTCGAGAATAACCATTGTCGCCACCGGCAATGAATATACGCTTGAGCAAATTGAAAAACAGCTTAACAAGCTTATCGACGTAATCAAGGTCAAGGCGCTTAAAGCGGACGAGCTTACTTCTAGGGAGCTTGTTTTAATCAAGGTGAATGCCCAGCCCCAGCACAGGGCGGAAATTATGTCCGTTGCGGAAATTTTCGGCGCAAAAATATCGGATATTTCCCTCTCAACCATGACGCTTGAGCTTTCTCATAATCAGCAAAAGCTTGCTAATTTTGAGGAAATTCTCCGTCCTTATGGAATCAAGGAGGTCGTAAGAACAGGCATTGTCGCAATGGAAAAAGGCTCGAATGCGCTTAAACTTTAGGCTTAACGCACTGACAGTATGATATGCTTAATCCGTATTAAATCTTTATGAGAATTTAAACAGGTTAAGCGTTCATATTGAACAGTACTTGCAATAAATATACCAAAGGAGAGAATAAAATGGCAAAGATTTTTTATCAGGAAGACTGTAACCTGTCGCTTTTAGAGGGCAAAACAGTTGCGATTATCGGCTATGGAAGTCAGGGACACGCTCACGCTTTAAACCTCAAGGACAGCGGCGTAAACGTTGTAATCGGTCTTTATGAGGGAAGCAAGTCGTGGGAAGTCGCTGAAAAAGCGGGCTTTAAGGTTCTTGTTGCTGCTGATGCGGCAAAGGCTGCCGATATCATCATGATTCTTATCAACGACGAAAAACAGGCTGATCTCTATCGTGAAAGCATTGCCCCCCACCTCACAGCAGGCAAGGCTCTTGCTTTTGCACACGGCTTTAATATCCATTTCGGACAGATTGTCGCCCCCAAGGACGTTGACGTAATCATGATTGCGCCTAAAGGCCCCGGACACACCGTTCGCTATGAATATCAGGAGGGCAAGGGTGTTCCTTGCTTGGTTGCTGTTCATCAGGACGCAACAGGACGTGCTTTGGACGTTGCTTTGGCTTATGCGGCAGGAATCGGCGGCTCTCGTGCGGGCGTTCTCGAAACAACCTTTAAATCCGAAACCGAAACAGACCTTTTCGGCGAACAGGCAGTGCTTTGCGGCGGCGTAACAGCCCTCATGAAGGCAGGCTTTGAAACCCTCGTCGAGGCAGGATATGACCCCGAAAACGCTTATTTTGAGTGCATTCACGAGATGAAGCTTATTGTTGACCTTATCTACAAGGGCGGCTTTAAGTTCATGCGCTATTCTATTTCTGACACCGCTGAATTCGGCGATTATGAAACAGGCAAGCGCATCATAACCGACGAAACCAAGAAGGAAATGAAGAAGGTTCTCTCCGAAATTCAGGACGGCACCTTTGCCCGCAACTGGATTATGGAAAACAAGATGGGACGTTCTCACTTCAATGCGGTTCGCCGTATCGAAAGCGAACATCAGCTTGAAAAAGTCGGCGCAGAGCTTCGCAAGATGTATTCTTGGGACGAGAAGAAATAATCCTTTTAATAATAAAGAGCGCGGGGTTTTGCCCTGCGCTTTTTTATTTGCTATGAATGTTGACGTAAAAAAATAAAGAGCAGGTTTTCCTGCTCTTTACTTATTATTTTGTATTGATTAATCTGTTCTGAGCGCCTCGACTGCGTCTTTTTTAGAAGCCATTTTTGCAGGGATATGTCCGCCCAAAACCGTCAGAATGGTGCTTACAACAACAAGAATTACCACGTGTGAAAGCTTAAGCTGTGCAACGTTTGCAAGCGTTGTTGCGTTTTCTATATAAGCGTTTGCGGGGAAGGTGATAAGCCATGCGATTATTACGCCGATTATTCCGGAGCCTAAGCCTAAAATAAATGTTTCGGCATCGAAAACCCGAGTAATATCGGTTTTTCTTGCACCAAGCGCACGTAAAATGCCGATCTCCTTGATTCGCTCAAGCACGGAAATGTAAGTGATAATGCTTATCATTATAAGGCTTACGATAAGCGATACCGCCGCAAAAGCAACAAGAACTATTGTGATTCCGTCCATAATGCCGCTTGTAAGGCTTGCAATCATGCTTACGAGGTCGGTGTAGATGACCTTGTCGTCATTGTTCGTCTGCTTGTCGTTGTATGCGTCAAGATAGTCGGTTATGTTATCCTTGCTGTCAAAATCACGGGGGTAAAGCATAATCATGTAGGGAGAAGCGCTTCCGCCGAGATAGCTCAGTGTCATTTCTTTAGAATAATCTGTCAAATCCTCCATGGTGAAAACGCTTTTGTCACTTTCACGCTGGGCTTTTACAATTTCAGAGTTTTCACTCAAGCTTAGGGCAAGGGTTGAAAGCTTGTCGCTGTAAGCGATTCCGGGGTTCAGGCTTGCGGAATTTTTGTCCTGCCGTTCACGGACAATGCCTGAAATTTTAATTGTTATGGCATCGGCGCTTTCATACATTTTTTCATAGTCGGTTGCGGGCATAAATGTGCCGAAATCGGTTTTTTGATAATAATCATCGTTTGGAATAAGCTTCATTTCTATTCCGACAATGTCGCTGAACTTGATTGATTCAACGTCCTCAACGTCAAAGCCTAAATTTTTAAGCGTGGTGTTCGGAATGCGGTTTTTATAATCTACGACAAGCACAACACCTTTTTCGTCGGAGGGATATTCTCCCGCAAGCAGGTCGTAATAGGTTTCGAGATAGCCCGCATCGTCGCCGTCAAGCATTTCGGGGTATGATGAAATTCCCATGCTGCTCATGCCGGCGCTTGCCATTGTTGAGGCGCTTGTGTCGGTGTTCGTGCCGCTTACAAGGCTTTCACGGGCGCTTGCAACCGAAATCGGCACAGCCTCGCCGTCAACCTTTCGCAGAAGATTCATGTTTACAAGCCTTGTATAGCCTATGCTTCTGCAATCCTCTGTGTCAATCTGCTTTAAATAGTCAATATATTCATCTGAAAGCTTGTTTGTGTGAAGCATCATCGCCTCGGCAGGGTCATAGACGTAAACCTCGTCAGTGTCGGGATAATCGGGCTTTGTGCCGACAAGCATCCGCTGTTCAATCGTTTCTTTATCAACCGACATGGAATTTTGCGAAATAATAA
>CAZYRV010000031.1:20282-23203 GCA_964649485.1 uncultured Oscillospiraceae bacterium
GTCAGGAAGGCACGCCCCATCTTGGTGCGCAGGTTGTTAAACGACAGACCGAGGGCGGTGAAAAAGCTCATTTTTGTCTTTTTAAGGCTGAATTCCTGCTTTACCGATTTGCCGTCAAAGGGGTTCGTATCGCTTATGATTTTGCCGTCCTTGAAGTTTATTATTCTTTCGGCAAATTTTTCGGCAAGCTCGGGATTGTGCGTTACCATGATGACAAGTCTGTCCTGTGAAAGCTCTTTGATAAGCTCAAGAATCTGCATACTTGTCGCAGAGTCAAGCGCACCCGTCGGCTCGTCACAAAGCAGAATTTCAGGGTCGTTTGCCAAGGCACGGGCAATTGCGACACGCTGCATTTGTCCGCCCGAAAGCTGATTCGGCTTTTTGTGGAGATGCTCGGAAAGCCCAACCCTTGTCAGAACCTCAACCGCTTTCTTGTGTTTAACAGATTTTGAAACGCCGCTTAAGGTCATTCCAAGCTCTACATTTGCGACAATGCTCAGATGAGGAATAAGGTTATAGCTTTGAAAAACAAAGCCGACGGAGTTATTTCTGTACGAATCCCAGTCCCTGTCCTTGAAATCGCTTGTTTTTTTGCCCTTGATCGAAAGCTCGCCGGAGGTATATCTGTCAAGACCCCCTACAATGTTCAGGCAGGTTGTCTTGCCAGAGCCGCTTGCGCCTAAAATTGCGACAAATTCCTTTTCACGAAACGAAACGTTTATACCGTCGAGGGCGACAGTTTCGATATCGCCAACACGATAGACCTTTCTTATGTTCTTAAGTTCGAGCATATTTTCTCCTTACTCTATATCTTCTAAATTTGAGATTTCCTTGCTTATAAAATCAAACACATCTATGATTTTCTGACGTTCGTCAGGCGGCATTTTGTCAAACATTTTGTCGAAAACCTCGAGCCGTTTAAGAATCCTTTCTACTGATTGCCTGCCTTTTTCGGTAATAGAAAGCTTCACAATTCTCTCGTCGCCGCTATCTCTTGTGCGGTTTATAAACCCGTCCTTTTCAAGCTTTTTGCACATTGTAGAAGCGTTCGCCTGCATAATTTCAAAAACCTTGCATATATCGCCGACAGTTTGAATCTGATTCTTATCAATCGTGATTAAAAGCATTGCCTGCTGGGGGGCAAGACCTTCCGGCTGAGTCGCCTGAATAAGCGGCTTTTTCACGATTTTCTGAAGCTCTTGCATTTTGAACCATATTTTTTCTTTAAAATGCCTGCTTTCCAAATTCTCACCTCACATACATATACTTAATATATAATATATCTTACATATGATATTGTCGATATGTATTTTGCATAAATTTTATTAACTAAACGGGCTTGAAGTTTACTGATACATAATTTCATTAAATATAGGCTGGATTTTTATATACATTTTAATAGATAAAAAAGAAAATAATAATTTTTATTTTTAATAAGCTTTTTTAGCTTGTTTAGAGTTTATTGCTTCTTGCGCGTCTTTTTCAGATAAAATTTTGCAAACTCCTGTTCCGCATTTTTGACATTTTCCTTTTGCCATGAAGCCGCCTCTTGCAGTTTTAGTTATTTGAACATCAAGCATATCTTTTTGTTCTTTACATTTCATACATCTTCCTTGCATTTTATTTTCCTCCTTTTATTATATTATTCTTACTGGATGTTTTGCTCCACACGCAAGACAATGGACATAAGTATTTTTTTTATCTTTTATAATTTCTGTATCTGGTTTTTTACATTCTTTGCATATGACAAAATCTTTTACATATTGATCTATTTTTGGTTGAATTTTTTTTGAAGAGATTTTTCCAATAATTATTACACGGTCTCCTTCTTTGTGTCCTTTTACAGCAAGTTCTTTTAATAAATATCTTATGAATGATTCTTCATCTCTTCTTATATATGAAGCAATTTGGCCCATATTGGTTATTATTGTTTTTTTACCTTCAAACATTCCTTCAACTTTTGGGATTTCGAATCGTTCACCTTTGTTTTCAATAACTTTTACTTTTTTATATGCTTCTTCTAATAATTCTTCATAATTTTCCATATATTAATTAAATTGTGGGGGTTTTTAAGTGTTATTAGAATGAAATTTTATTTTAAAAATATTTTTCTGTTTTTTTGAATTTTTTAAAATTTATCCAAGGTATCTTAATCTTCCTGGTCTTGGTTCAAAAATTATTCCTTCTTCAAGTAATTTTTTTATTTCTTCTTTTATTGTGTTTGGAGAAGTTTCTTTAAATTTCATTATTATTTGGTCTGTATCGATTCCCCCTTCTTCTTCAGATTTTTTTATAAAATCTAATAGTTGATCTTTAATTGCACCTGTTTCTTTTATTACTTCTGGGCTTATTGTATTTTGTTTTTTTTCTTTTTCTAATTCAAGTTTTCTAATTAAAAGATATTTTGGGTCCATAGGATGAATTGTTTCTGGCTGAATATATGCTTCATTATTCCAGTGCCTTGTTGTTCCAATTATTGCAATTGTGTCTCCTTGATTAATTGTTTTAAATTTTTCTGAATCATCACCAAATGATTTTAATTTTATTTGTCCAGAACCATCATCTATTGTAAAGAAAATATATTTTTTATCTCCCTCGGAATCGTATTTATCTATTACATTTCCCACGATGTTTACTCTTGAAAGTTTTTTATTTCCTAATTCTAAAAATAAAAATTTATCTCCATCGAAAATTGGTTTGCTTATTAATAAATCTCCGATTCTCACTTTGTATGCAATATTTCGTTTAAAATTGGTATCTGTCATAAAATGTTAAAGTAGATTTCTTTTTTAAAGATTTATATATATTTTTAAGGGAAGAAGGAAAATTATTTGATATTTTCTTTAATGAAGATTATTTTTTTAGTATTTTTCTTTTCATGTTGAGAGAGGACATTGGACGACCAATGTGTTAGAGAGATA
>CAZYRV010000032.1:0-650 GCA_964649485.1 uncultured Oscillospiraceae bacterium
TGGAACAGCATAGAAAAATTTGTAACCGTAGGGCAAATTCCGGTACAGCATTGGGATGGTGCGGCTAGTTTTGAGACGGTTACGTGCATAGACGGCATAGTAGAATATTCATCTCATCCTACACAATGACTAAAACCGACTGTGTTGTTTCCACCCCTATTGACCATTGACGGATAATTCAAGGAGACTCAAAATGATTAAAACTAACCGCCTAATTATAGGCAACAAAGGCGAAAACAACGCCTACAAATTAAAATTCGATATTCCCGAAGAATATCAAGACGGAAACATTTATTTTGACTTTTCGCTTCCGAACGGCTTAATCACGCAAACACCGCCAATTCCTGCGCCGTATGAATTTTCAATGCCGTATGAAATGCTAACTTCATCGGGCTTTGGCTGGTGTAACGTTGTATATAAAAAAGGCGACGTTAAAAAAGTCATTGCCAAAGCTGATTTGCAGATTATGACAGCGATTAATGCCGATACAACACTAATCGTCAAGTATAAAGACGTTGTCGAAGACTTGCAAGAGCGCGTGACAACGCTTGAAAACGGCGGATTACCCGCAAACGCAACGTCCATAGACGGAATAGCGGTAAATCTTGACGGCATGGCAGACGGGCAAGCAATCGGGCTTGTAGACGGCG
>CAZYRV010000032.1:660-961 GCA_964649485.1 uncultured Oscillospiraceae bacterium
AGGCACGATATAAGCGACATAGACGGTATGCCCGAATACATAACCGCAGACAATGTTATAGCGGGAACGAACGTCACAATTGAACGCAACGGCGAAAATGTTACAATCAATGCAAGCGGCGGCGGTTCGGGGAATGATGAGCTTTGGAAGCCGTCCGTAACCGTTGAGGGTGATTTGTCATGGGTTAAATCTACAAGCACAGTACCGCCCGAAACGGTGAATATCAAGGGGGTTGACGGTGTTGACGGCACAGATGGTGTAAATGGCAAGTCTGCATACGAAATTGCGCTTGAAAGTGGCT
>CAZYRV010000032.1:1061-2859 GCA_964649485.1 uncultured Oscillospiraceae bacterium
GCACAGATGGGCAAGACGGTAAATCCGCATATGAAATCGCTGTTGAACAAGGTTTCCAAGGTTCTGAATCTGAATGGTTGGTTTCCCTAAAGGGCGAAAAGGGCGAAAAGGGTGATAAAGGGGAAACAGGCGATAAAGGTGACAAAGGCACAGATGGTGTAAATGGCAAGTCTGCATACGAAATTGCGCTTGAAAGTGGCTTTGTTGGTACTGAAACAGAATGGCTAAATTCTCTTAAAGGTAAAGATGGCACGAACGGCACAGACGGCATTAATGGCACAGATGGGCAAGACGGTAAATCCGCATATGAAATCGCTGTTGAACAAGGTTTTATCGGCACTGAATCAGAATGGCTTGCTTCTTTGAAAGGTGCAAAAGGTGATACAGGGGCTAAAGGAGCAACTGGAGATAAGGGAGATAAGGGAGATACTGGAGAAAATGGCACTGACGGCAAACAAGTTGAACTTCAAAAATCAAGCACTTACATTCAATGGAAATACGACACTGAAACAGCATGGAACAATTTAATTGCTTTATCCGAACTCAAAGGCGAAAAGGGCGACACTGGTAATACAGGCGCAAATGGTACTGATGGGAAAAACGGCACAGATGGAAAAGAAATTGAATTGCAGGTTGCAAGCGGCTATATACAGTGGAGATATATCGGTGGGGCATGGATAAACCTTATAGCTTTATCTGCATTAAAAGGCGATAAAGGCGATAAAGGCGATAAAGGCGATAAAGGCGACAAAGGTGACAAAGGCGCTGATGGTGTAAATGGATTAGATGGCACAAACGGCACAGACGGAAAATCAGCATATCAAGTTTGGCTTGATAACGGAAACGTTGGCACGGTTGACGATTATTTAACAAGCTTGAAAGGAGATACTGGTGCTAAAGGCACAGACGGAGTAACCCCGCATATAAACGAAGCTGACAAACACTGGTATATCGGTGAAACAGACACGGGCATTATCGCAGAGGGCAAAGACGGCGAATCAGCCATTGAAACGCTGACAGCGGGAAATGGTATATCTATAACCGAACCTACACCGAAAAATTACGTTATTTCCGCAACTGGTGGTGATATTCCCGATTACGCAGGACGTATAACAGTACAAGTTTCTACTTCTGACGGTGGTAGTTTCGGCGATACAAAAGTTGTTGTCCGAAACGAAGCCCTCGGAGCGTATTACGTTCATACACCTGATAGTGATGGTACGGTTGTATTAAATTTACTAGAAAATCGTACATACAATATTTACCTGATAAATTATCCTGACACTTATTTTGGCGCGGCTGAAATGGTTGCGGTTGCAACAAGAGATAATAAAACCGTTGAATTAGTATTAGATAATATGTATAGTACTGTCGGTTTTGAAGTCAACGAAACAGACGGGGTTGTCACATACACAAATCAAGCTATTGGCATTATTCCTTGTTCAATGGGGGCGGCTTTCAATTACGGCGGCTGGGAATCTCATTGGTTAATCAATGGAATTCGCCCTTGCTTACTTAAAAACGGTGTTGTTCAATACTATCTCAATCCGAACGATTATACTAAAAAAGCTGACGGAACGGCGGCTGACATTACAAGCGGAGCTGATGGAGATGTAATGGTTGAGTTCCCGAAAGTTTATTATCAAATGTATAATACAGCTAATGGTTGGGGTTGCAGATTTTCAAGGGTAATGCAAGATGGCTTTGAAGCTACGGCGTGGCTAAATCGTGAAGGTGTGGCACAGGACGTATTTTATATGTCAGCATATGACGGCTATAATGATAGTGGTAAAATGGT
>CAZYRV010000032.1:2869-7451 GCA_964649485.1 uncultured Oscillospiraceae bacterium
CGCGAATGCTAAAGGTGTTGGTTATGAACAACAAGAAAAAACAAAACGCGATTACCTAACAGCGTTATTTTATTTGTTGTTCAAGGGATTAGACAGTCAAACGCTGTTGGGCAAAGGTGTAACTTCCGCAAGTGCGAAAGTTGATACAGGCACAATGAACGATAAAGGTATGTTCTGGGGCGACCAAACAGCCACAAACGGCGTCAAGTTTTGTGGAATTGAGCATTTCTGGGGTAACATCCGTAAATGGTGTGATGGGTTGTTATTTACAAGTAATACCTATTACACAAAAACATACGCGCCGTATGCAGATGTTATTTCTACATACGTTTCGAGAGGAACATCAACGACAACGACAAACGATGAATGGATTACAAAAGTTTCGGCAAGTTCTAATGTAACTGGACTGTTGACAAGCACGACAGATTCGAGCAACAATTCCGTTTATTGCGACAATTTTTACAAAAATACCGCTTCTTCAATTTACGGATATAATACTGGCGGTAGCTGGACGAGCGCGGCTAATGCTGGAGTTTTGTTTTTCATTGTCGCTAACGCGGTGGCGCATGCGAGCGCGAGTCTCGGTTGCTCCCTTTCTTATACACCCGTCTAACGGGGGTGCGGGGGCGGTCAGCCCCCGTTATAGGGATTTAAAGCACAGCGGTAACTGGACGAACACGGCTCTAGGCAGAATGAAAGGAACGAATAGCTTTGGGTTATATCAAAAGCGAATTAAACCTTATATTAAAATCAAAAAGATGAAAGCGGTGATAAGAAATGCAAACAATTCTAAAAACGGCAAAAAAATGTGACGTAACGAAAACGGCGGTAAGGATTTATTCGGATATAAAGCCGTTTAATCGAATTAATCGCGCAGGGCAAGAAGAAACAGCTTATATCGCAACTGTATATGAAATACCTATTTCATATAAACCTAATCTTGCGGCTGAAATTGAGTTAAATTATGACGAGTGGCTTATAAAGGCTAAAAATTACGATTTTGAGCAGAGATGTGAAACGGTTCGTCAAAAGCGAGATATGCTACTTAACGAATGTGACATTAAATACTGTAATTCTGAATCGTGGGATTTAATGTCAGAAAATAAAAAGACAGAATGGAGAGAGTACAAACAGGCTTTAAGGGATATTACTACACAAGAGGAATTTCCTTACAAGGTGGTATTTCCGAAAATTCCAACAACAACAGAGGGGTAAAAACAATGAAAGAAAACATTTTCCACTACATAGGCTATGTATTCGCCGCAATCGGCGGCATTATCGGCGGTTTCATCGGCGAGGGCAACGGCTTCTTTTACACGTTGGTTGCGCTTATGGTGGCTGACTACATTTCAGGGGTAATCCATGCAATTATCACAAAGGAACTGTCCTCGGCGGTAGGATTTAGGGGTATTGCCAAAAAGATTTTAATCTTGCTTTTAGTGGGCGTTGTAAATATGCTTGATGTTCATGTTTTAGGCGGTGAAGCCGTTTTGCGTACAACTGCAATATTTTTCTACATAGCGAATGAGGGGATTTCGCTTATTGAAAATGCGGCTAAATTAGGCTTGCCGATACCGAAAAAGCTAAAGGATATTTTGGCACAACTGAAAAAGCAAGGCGACGGCGATACGGACGAAAGCAACGATACGGGGGATAAAAACAATGAATCTTAAAAAAATAATCGCAACGAAAAGCGGCTGTTATGCCGCTAACCGTACTATTACACCAAAGGGAATAATGGTACACAGCACAGGCGCAAACAACCCTAATCTATGGCGATATGTTGCGCCTGATGATGGCACAATCGGGGTAAATAAGTATAACAACAGTTTTAATACTCCTGACGGCGGTGGGCGTGACGTTTGTCCTCATGCCGTCATTGGTAAGCTTAAAGACGGCAGTGTCGCAACTGTGCAGATTTTGCCATGGAATAGGCGAGGTTGGCACGCAGGGGGCAAGGCAAACGACACGCACATATCGTTTGAAATCGCCGAGGACGGCTTGACCGACAAGGCATATTTTGATAAAATCTATCAAGAAGCCGTCGAGCTGTGCGCCATGCTGTGCAAGGAGTATAATATCAATCCGCTGATAAACGTAATCGACCACGCAGAGGGCTACAAGCTAGGTATTGCAAGCGCACACGCTGATGTAGGGCATTGGTTCGGCAAGTTTGGCAAGACTATGACAATGTTTAGGACGGCGGTTAAGGCAGAGATGGGGAAGCAAGCAGAACCTAAAAAGTTGTATCGGGTGCAGGTTGGGGCTTTTTCGAGTAAAGCTAATGCGGAAAATTTCCTTAAGGAGATTAAGAAAAAAGGCTTAGAGGGGTATATAGTCTAGAACAAGAAAAAGCCCCGAGTAATAAACCTCGGGGCTTTGAGCGTGTCAAGCGCCTGTTTGAAGTTACCACCGTTATTATTTTTTATACTATACCATATTGGCTCTATTTTGTCAAATAGGGCAATTTTAACAAAGAAATAATTTATTTTTGTGCATTTTGCGAATTGAAAACCGCTAAAACATATGGTATTATATAGATGTCGCAAACGAACACGGTCGTTGTCATACTCACTACCTATGTAAGTGAGAGCGTGGATTGAAATAAAACTACAACTGCAACTAGTAGTTGCAAAAAAATTAAGCTTCGGCTTAATTGTCGTGCTCTGTTTCGGCAGGGCACGTGGATTGAAATATGTATTATTTTACTTAGCAAAAATAAAGCAGGGTTTTTACCCTGCTTTATTTTTTAATCTTATATAAAACATTCAGAACAATTTTTCTTTGACACCCAATTGACACCCGACAACACGCGAAAAGTTAGCATTAAAGGCAACAATATCAACAAAAGCAAAAGCAGAAATGGCGATAAAAATCCCCCTCAAGTGACTATATAAAGCCATTTAAGGGGGTTTATTTATTGGCACGCCGTGAGGGATTCGAACCCCCGACCTTTTGGTTCGCCTTAAAAGATAAGCAGAAGATGTACCGAGAAATTCAGCAATTTTTTGAACGTGTTTGAGATACGATTTGTTTTCGTTGTTTTTCCATTTCGTGAAAGTTCCTCTACCAGCCCCTATGTAGTCAACCAATTCCTTTTGCGTCTTGTTTTGACTCTCCAATAAAGAGATTATTTTGTGCAAAGTGTCCAAAATAGCACCCCCTAAATTATAAAAAAAACCAAACTTTCTGCTAAAAGCACTTTTTTAGCGATTTTGGTATTGACAATAGCCATAATAGTGATTATAATAAAGACAAGCCAAACAAAACCAAAAAGGGTAAAGGAAAATCGCCCTACATAAAAAGTAGAGTTTTCAAAAAATAGGATAAGCTTTGTTTGCAAATTTAGTTTATCATGTTCATGAAAACGTTGTCAATACCTTTTCGGGATATTTGGTTAAATGTACAAAATGAATTGAGGTGATATATCTATATTTGTGCTATTTAACGGATAAGCAGTTATTATTCTTAAATCTTAAAGAAAGGTACTTATTATGAACGAAATTCAATTATTTCAAAATCCCGAATTTGGCAATGTTCGCACAATCACAGAAAACGAAACAATTTTGTTTTGCGGTTCTGATGTGGCGAAAGCGTTGGGGTATGTAAGACCCAACGAAGCAATATCTCAGCATTGTAAAGAAGATGGTACGGTATTTCACCGTATCACCGACAGTTTAGGCAGACCACAATCGGCAAAGTTTATTAGCGAGGGTAATTTATACCGTCTAATCGTTAATAGCAAACTTCCCTCGGCGGAAAAGTTCGAGCGTTGGATATTTGATGAAGTTTTGCCATCAATCCGCAAGCACGGTGGTTATCTAACAAAGGACAAGCTTGAAGAAGCGTTGCTAAACCCCGACACGCTCATTCAGCTTGCACAAAGCCTAAAGGCAGAGCGGGAGCGCTCTAATGCCTTGCAAAGCAAAATCGAACTAGACAAGCCGAAAGTGCTTTTCGCCGACAGCGTGGAAACCGCAAAGAATTCAATTCTCATTGGCGATTTAGCGAAATTAATCAGCCAAAACGGATATGACATCGGTCAGAAGCGGTTGTTCGAGTGGTTGAGGGAGAACGGTTACTTATTAAAGCATGGTGAGAGTTACAATTCACCCTCACAATATTCAATGGAATTAGGCTTGATGGAAGTCAAGGTTACTACTATCAATAATAGCGACGGTTCTATTCGCACAACACGCACAACAAAAGTTACAGGTAAAGGGCAGATTTACTTTGTGAATAAGTTTTTGGGGAGGTAAGGTAAAAATATGGAAATGTATGAAGTATCAAAGCACGGACACATTGTATATCATATCCGTGCAAAGTCTAGCAGCGCCGCCAAGCGCATTGCTTGCAAGCGTGACGGCATATCGCCCAGCGACAGCTGGTGCGGCATGAGCGATTACATCGCCCGCAAAATGTCCGCCGTGGAAGCGGCAGAGTGGGAAAGGGGAATGTCAGAAACAGGCGCTTTTATCGCCGGCGTGATGGAGTTGGCGGTGAAAGCACATAAGGAATTAAGCCGCCCGGTCGGTGCGGGAGGAGGATATTGAAATGGGAGAAATTAAAACACTAGCCCTTT
>CAZYRV010000032.1:7461-14611 GCA_964649485.1 uncultured Oscillospiraceae bacterium
GGGCGTCACGAAATGCCGTCTGATTGCACGGGCGCAATTTTTGCAAACGAAATCAACCCATTAGACCTTATGGGCATGATGGAAACGGTTTGCGATGCTCTGCAAGGGGTAACAGACCTCCGCCTATATGTCACAGGCTTAACCGTGGCATTGGTGGAAGTCATTAAGTATTGATATTTCGGCGATGTGGGCTTAACGCTGCTGCATTTTAACCGCAATACTGGCGGTTATTATGAGCAGATTGTTTTCAGGAAGCCGATTTGTTTGTTTACGCCTTGAATTATGGCGGGAATTGGCGGACCGAAATTTAAAGGAAGGAATTTGAAAATGGCTATTAAAAAACGTCAAATAACAGATTGGCGAGATGTTCCGATTGTAGTTGATATTGATTTTGTTGCTTTGGTGCTTAATTGTCACCCTGAAAGCATTCGGAGAATGGCGGCAAAAGGTGAAATTCCCGCAAAAAAGGTAGGCGGGGTTTGGAGATTTAACAAGTCGGAATTACGAAAATTTTTAGGATTGGGGGAAAACAATGAGTTGTCTTAATGAGGTTGCCGAAGCAGAGGTAAGCATGAGAGAAGCCGTCTGCAAAGAATGCGGCAAAAAGTTTCTCATGAGTGGTGGTGCGGCGCTATACGTTTACAAGATAGGCAAGGACAAGTTTTGCTCATGGTCTTGCCTACAAGCCAAACGTAAAAAGATTGAAAAGAAGAAAGCCGAAAAAAATAAAAGCCCGCAAAGCGGCTTTGAAAGCGAGGAAAGAACATGAAGAATAAAGTTGCGATTTTCCTTAAAGAAATGGTTGGAGGATTGTTGTTTGTTGCGGGTTTTTTCGGTATTCCTGTGATGCTTGGTAGCGAAAATTCTTTGTCTTTTTGGGCTACAAGTTTCATTTTACTTATACTCGCGTTACTTACATTTATAGGAATGGTTTTATTGGATAACGAAAAGGAGAATAAACATGAGTAAATTTAAAGTTGGCGACAGGGTTCGCATTAGGTCATGAAACATAGACCGTTTCAAATAAGGGTTTTTCTTTGTCCAAGTAGTAGGCAAAAAATGTTCGCTCCAAAGGGCAAGAAAACCGAGAAAAACCATAAAAAGGCAATGTATTGCCCTTATTGTAAAAAGGTTCATAATTTTATTCAAATAGGCGCAAAGAAAGGATATTAATTCATGATAAAAAGCAAAAGGCGCAGATTAATGCTTGCTTTGGGGGATATGTGTAAACCACCTTATCCCACGAAAGAGGAAGTTGCCGAAAAATACGGACTACTGGTGAATTACATAGTCCAAAATCAAGAAAAAGTAACGTATTCGCAGGCGATAACTGCCGCAATTGACATTGAAAGTGAGAACGAAGATGTTTGTTTGTAGCCGTTGCAGACGAACGTTTGATGAGCCAAAAACAATCCAAGAAAGCAGGGGCGAATTTTGGGGTTTCCCCTGTGCAGAAAAGGTCGTTGTTTGCCCCTTTTGCGAGAGTGATGATTTTGAAAAGGAAATCAGAGAGGGGGAAACGGATTGTTAAACAGAATCCATTGCGCAAACCGCATAGAATGGCTTGCTAAACGCTCAACCATGGGTTTAGGTGCTTCACAATCAGCTTGTGCTTTAGGCTTAAACCCATACCAAAGTAATTTGGAATTATGGAAAGAACTCACGGGCAAGCGTAAACCGCAAGATTTATCAGAAAATAAAGCCGTGCAATACGGCAGTACCGCAGAAGAATACATAAGGGGGTTGTTTATTCTTGAACACCCTGAATTTGAAGTAAAGCACTTCCCTTTTGATATTCTTCAAAATTCCGATTATCTGCACATTTTTGCTACTTTAGATGGGGAGATAATTGAACGAGAAACAGGCAAAAAAGGCATTTTGGAAATCAAAACCGCCGAACCCATGAATGTCGTCGCATGGGAAGAATGGCAAGCCCAAATTCCTCAACGGTACTACGTTCAGATTTTACAGCAGTTGGCAGTAACGGGTTGGGATTTCGTCGTTGTGAGGGTGAGGATAATCAACCGTTACGATAGCTTCAAGGCTTTCGACCGTGAATATCGGTTTGAGCGCGCAGATTGCCTTGAGGACATGGAATTTGTCATCAATGAAACACGCAAATTCTATGAGTACGTTAAAACAAACAGTCAACCGCCCTTACGATTGCCGCAGATTTAAGGAGAATTTATTATGAATGAAGAAACATTGTTTTGCGATGCAGTGAACGAAGTCGCCGAAAAGCTCAAAGCCAAGGATTGCAAAGGATTGCATATTGCTCTTGATACCTTAGATGGCGACATGATTTCCACCGTTATCGGCACAGCAAGCGGCAAAGACCACATAAATCTGGTTTTGAACCTTGCGAAAAACCTTGATGTTGATTTCAGAGTGCTTGCTTTGGCGGCAATGTCAGGAAAAGAAAAACCCGCCCCCGCTGACGAGACGGGAACAGGTTCGCCTACATAGGCATTATATGGTATGCCTACATTATAAGGCATGGAAAGGAACTTGTCAAGTGGAATTTAACGCAATTACAACAACCGACGGCGAAAAGCAGCTTATCTACATAAAAGACAAGGATAAACTGCTAACCGAACTGGCAGAACAAACGGCTAAATACAACGCTTTAGTCGTAACAGAGGACGGCATAAAAGCCGCTAAACAAGACCGCGCGAAACTCAATAAGCTTAAAACGCTTATTGACGAACGCAGAAAGGAGATAAAAAAGGAATGCTTAAAGCCCTATGAGGACTTTGAAGCAGAGGTTAAAGAGGTTTTGGAACTGCTTGACAAGCCGATTGAAAATATCGACAAGCAGGTTGCCGCGTTCGATGAGCGCGAAAAAACCGAAAAGAAAGCAGAACTGGAACGCTTTTTCCGCAACAATGCGGGGGATTTACTGGATATTGTCGCTTTTGACAGGATTTTCAACCCTAAATGGCTTAATAAAACCGTCACACTTTTAGCGGCAACGCAGGAAATTGTGGCAAAAATCGAAGAAATCCGAAACGGCTTAACTGCCATTTCGCAACTGAACAGCAAGTTTGAATTGCAAGTCAAGGCGAAATATTTTGAAACGCTCAACCTTGCAATGGCTTTGAGTGAAAACTCAAGGCTTGAGGAAGCAGAAAAGGCGCTTGCAAAAACCGATTTTTCAGTTAAACAAGCACCGCAAGCACAAACATCAACGCAGACAGCACCAGCAACGCCCACAAGCGGCGCTAAGGCAGAGGAAGTCAAAACTATCAAGGTAATCTTTCATGACACTACAAGCGATTTTCGTGCAGAAATGAAAGCCTTGACAGAAAAACACAACATCAAATACGGAGGAATTTAATAATGGCTAATTCACTCGTTCAAAAGAAGAAACCCTTTTCATTCGTCATTCAGGGCGATATGTATAAGAATCTCATCAACAACACGCTTTCTGACCCAAAGCGCGCGGCAAGGTTCACGGCGGCGATTATAAGCGCCGTTGCGGTAAACCCCGCTTTGCAGGAATGCGAAGCAAGCACGATACTTTCGGCAGGGCTTTTGGGTGAAAGCTTGGGTTTGTCGCCGTCACCGCAATTAGGACAATTTTACCTTGTTCCATTTAACGACAACAAGAACAATCGCAAAGTCGCTCAATTTCAGCTCGGGTAGATTTATGCCCCTTGCTATAGCGATATAGCAAGCAAACCTCGTGAACATGCTTAATGGTGTGCAATTTATTTGTGCTAACGGTGAAACCCTCCATTAAATGGGCAATACCGTGCTAAGAGGAAAATGTATGAAATTAACAGGAATTTACAAAATCACAAACTTAATAAATGGGAAATTTTACATAGGACAAAGTGTTGATATTAAACGCAGATTTAATGAACATAGAAATCCTAAGCGTAAAGGGTGCAAAAGTCTCTCTTTGGCTATTGAAAAATACGGAGTTAATAACTTTTCGTTCGATGTTGTTGAATTGTGTGACGAAAGCGACTTGATTAAGCTCGAAATGAAATATATAAGTGAGTTAAAACCACAATATAACAGGTGCAAAGGTGGGAAAGGTCCTTTTGGTCACGTTGTTTCCGCTGAATCTAAATTAATTATTAGCGAAAAAGCTAAAAAGCAATGGCAACAACTTTCTGAAGCGGAGAAAGAAAAACGGATAAATCACAATCTCATCGGTCCACGAAAAGGGCACACTGTAACCGCCGAAACAAAAGAAAAACTGAGACTTGCGAATTTAGGCAAACGTTATTCAGAAACAACTAAAAAGAAAAGGACCGCAACTTTAGAACTCAAAAAGGCTAGCGGTTGGAAACAAACTAACAAAAGCCATAAAAAAGCAGTGATTTGTAATGAACTCAATAAAATGTTTGATAGTGTGAAAGAAGCAGCGAAATTTTTATCAGTACACCCGTCTAATATCACATCAAATTTAAAAGGACGTCAAAAATCAATTAAAGGATATACATTTTCTTACAGTGTAGAGACTAACCGTGATGAGTTTAACGGTGTAGAGGTGGAGTTAAGCACCATCTCCAAGCGCGAGGCAACTCAATAAAATGAGTTGAAGATATAGTCCACTCCTTGCAAATGGTAAATGCAAGGTACAAAGGATAAAGGTTATATTCAACTCGCCATTCGCTCGGGTGTTTATCGCAAAATCAATGTAATTGCGATAAAAGAAGGCGAGCTTATCAGCTTTGACCCGCTTAATGAGGAAATCAAAGTAAACCTCATTGAGGACGACCTTAAGCGGGAACAAACTCCAACAATCGGCTATTATGCGTTTTTTGAGCATATTGGCGGTTATCGCAAGGCACTTTATTGGAGTAAAGCGAAAATGGAACACCATGCAATAACCTATTCCAAAGGCTATAAAGCCAAAAAAGGCTATACCTTTTGGGAAAAAGACTTTGATGCTATGGCTTACAAAACCATGCTTAGACAGCTCATTTCCAAATGGGGAGATATGTCGGTTGAGCGTTTGTACGACGCTTTTGATAACGATATGGCGGTTATAGAGGACGGCAAGAAAACCTATGTTGACAACGGCGACGACGATTTCCAAGAGGTCACGGCAGTAACGGAAACCGAATCCGAAACAACGCAGAAAGAAGCCGAAACAGAAGATGTTTTCGGGTAAGGAGAACAATCTATGAACATTGTAATCTTACAAGGCAGGCACACCAAAGACCCCGAACTTAAAACAGCGAACAGCGGCAAGTCAATTGCGAATTGCTCAATCGCCGTTGACCGTTCGTATGCGCCAAAGGGCGAGGAAAAGAAAACGGACTTTTTTAACCTTGTTGCTTTCGGTGCAACAGCGGAATTTATCTGCAAATATTTTCAAAAAGGCGACGGGATTATCGTTACAGGCGAAATTCAAAATCGCTCATGGCAAGATAAGGACGGCATCAAGCGATATGCAACTGACATTATCGTCAGCAAAGCTGATTTCCCTATGGGTAAAAGCGGCAACGCAAATAACGAACGTAACGGCACATTTAAGGCGCAGGACGGTTCAGAGGGTAAATTTAAGGGTAACGCTTCTAAAGTAGCTCAAACAAGCGCAGAGCCGCCTAATTTGACCGCAGACAGCGACAGCGATGAAGAATATCTGTTTTAGGCAATAAAAACATACGTTCATGCCGAGTGAGTGACACGCTCGGCAAAGTGAACGGAAAGGAGAAACATGGCAGAAAGACAAATCCACAAGGGGTATTTTTCTATAATCCCCGCGTCTGTAAGATATGACGCAAGGCTAAAAGACAAAGCAAAGCTTCTCTATGCAGAGATAACAGCGCTATCAAACGAAAAGGGATATTGCTATGCGACAAATTCGTATTTTTCCCAAATATACGGAGTTGCAAAGGAAACCATATCACGGCTTATTTCCGAGTTGGTTGATAGCGGATACGTCAAAGTTGTTTTGATAAAACACAACAATGAAGTTGTTGAACGCAGAATTTACATTTGCGAAATGTCAATACCTATTGACGAAAACGTCAATACCCCTATTGACGAAAACGTCAAGGAGAATAGTATATATATTAATAATATAACCCCCTATACCCCCCATGGGGGTGTTGAAGATGAAAATAAAAATCAATCAAAAAGCAAACAAAGCAGACTTGAAAGAGATTTTGAGCGGTTTTGGAAAGCTTATCCGAAAAAAATCGGGAAATCACTTTGTTTGCGAAAATGGAAAGCAATAAAACCTACGCCTGAATTAGTCGAAACTATGCTGACAGCCATTGAAAATCAGAAGCAAAGCGATAGTTGGAAAAAAGAACAAGGGCAATTTATCCCGAACCCGCATACATGGCTTAATCAAGGGCGTTGGGAAGATGAAGTTGAAAAGCCTACTAATTATGACCCTTATGAGGGATATAAGGTCTTTTGATAAAGCACATGAAAGGCGGGAAATAAAGCTTGTTATTGATTGACACAACAAAAGCAGAATTATCCGTCGGCGGTGCGATTGTGCTTTTTGGAGAAACAGAAATTAGGTCAGAAATGGACGGTGTTTCCCTTGATGATTTTCCAACCGCAGAAATTCGAGAGATTGTCAGGAAATTTAAGGAAAACGATTATAGCCAAAGCATAGTGTTTGCGACACTAACACCCGAAGAAAAAACGTTGTGTAAAAAAATGATGAAAAACGCCGCATATCGAAATCATTTTTCAATAGAACTAAGGAATCTAAAAGACCTTGCGTCAAAGCGGCGAATACAGGAAAAGCTGTTCCAAATAACCGAAAATGGCGGTTTAGAGGATTTTTCCACAAACAAGCTTTTAGAGATTGCCGACGATGAAAACCGCCGATTTCAGGACGCTTCCCAAAACAAGTGGATTGCCGAGTACAAGGAAACGTTCAACAAGCCCAAAGTCAAAAACCCCTCCTTTTTGCCGTCGCTGAACGCCATGACAAACGGCGGGTTCAATGTTCCGAGCTTGTTCACGGTTGGTGCTTCACCGTCAACGGGTAAAACGGCATTTGCGATACAACAAATGCTAAAGGCGAGGGATAAAGAAATAAAAACGGTGTTTTTTACTCTTGAAATGGCGGCAGGGCAAATTGCCGACCGAATGATAGCTTGTGATTTAAGCGTTGATTATTCCGATATTGACAGCGCAAAGTTAAACCCAAAACAAGCGAGAGATT
>CAZYRV010000032.1:14621-22260 GCA_964649485.1 uncultured Oscillospiraceae bacterium
GGCGACGTTTATGACGTTGAAAACATAACTGCTTACATCAGAAAAGAACTTCCTAAATTTGCGATAATTGATTATTTACAAATTATGACGTCAACCACCACGCATGACAGCGTAAGAACGCTTATTAACCACATAATGGCAGAGTTAAAGCGTTGTGCAAAAGATACAGATTGCACAATTATGCTTTTGTCACAGTTAAAGCGGTCTGACACGTCAAAGCTTCCGAATTTGACGGATTTGAAAGAAAGCGGCGGCATTGAAGAGGGCAGCGACTATATCGTTTTGTTGCACAGACCGTATGTTTTCAATAAAACAGCAGACCCACACGAAATGAAAGCTATTGTTGCCAAAAACAAGTACGGCGAATGCGGCATAGTCAATTTATATTTTGATGGCAAGCGCCAACGCATAACCGATTTTACAAGCAAGGAGGACGGGCATGGAAAACAGCATTGAACAGCGCAATAAACTGTTTGAGGACAATCAAAAATTGGTGTGGTTTGTGATACACAGGCATTTTGGGCAATATATCGGTAACGAGGACGTTGTTCAAGAGGGGTTTTTAGCGCTTTGGAAAGCAACAAAAAGCACCGATGGGGCTAAGGGGGATTTCTTCTGTTACGCATATAGTGCAATTCGCAACGCTATTAGGCGGTGGTGTAAAAATCAAAACCATTCCAAAGAGTTGACAAACTATGACGAGGTAATGAAAGAGATTTTGAAACTTCCCGAAGAAACTCCCGCCGAAATCGCCGAAGCAAAGGAAATTTTTGAGCAACTAAGCGATTTAGATAAACAAATTATTACCGCCCGAATGCAAGGCTTTTCGTTGCGAGAAATTGGGAAACAAACTGGAATGACTGGCGAAAGGGTACGGCAACGCATTGAACGGTTAAAACCCCACTTTGAGGGGAGATTTGACAAATGAAAAAATCGTTTTATAAGCGAGTTGTCCTTGTTTCAAAAGCCCGTGGCGTTTCAGAAGATTTGCGGGCGAGGTCGTTTTATTGCATGAAGCGTTCTTTCAAAAAATGGGCTAAACGGCAAGTTAACAAGGCAGAACGGAGAAAACTAAGCGAATACGTGCGGAGGGAATTATGGGCGGAGTTTGGATAAGAACACAGAGAATGAGTTTGGTTTTAGTTCTGTGTGTGTGGTATTATAAAGGCTCTTTAAGGGCGAGGTCTATAGATGAGTGTGTTTTTAATATAGGCGAGTATCAATCGGAAGAACGCGCTGTACAGGTTTTGGACGAAATCCAAAAGCACATTCAAAGCGGTAATAACGGCGTTTACATCATGCCAAAGGAGTAAGCATGAAATGTAATTTTAACAACGTCCGAAAGTCTGATATTTACAAAATCAAGAAACAAGCAACGCAGGAAGTTTTTGAATTACTGCTTGCCGTTCCTGTTTCAGTGCTGTTTGATAAATTTGGATTCACGCCAGAACAGCTTGAAGATTTTGCCGAAAGGGTTTTGTATCTTTTTGACAGTTTTCAACGAGGGTATGTAAGCATTGAGAGTTTGAGGGAAACACTTGCAGAAGAAGCAGGGATTAAGTTTATAAACGATAAGGAGAAAAACCATGGCAGAACTTAAAGACAGCGGAGCAAGACGAGATTTCGGCACGGGAGCGGTAAGAGATATCGCAGAGGGCAAGGGTAGATGTGATTTGTTGCCTTTGGGAGTGGTTGCACACTTATATGCTGGTAGCGAAGAACTTGTCTTAAACTCTATTAATGAATATGTTAGAAGCGGAAATCTTTCGAAATTGCAATTCGCAATTATTTTGTTTGCTGAAATCAGATACAGCAATCTTGCAACCGCCATTCTCGAAGTTGCAAAGCAATATGAAGACGGTTGCCAAAAATACGGCGATAGGAATTGGGAAAAAGGCATTCATGTTCACTGTTACATAGACAGTGGTGTTAGGCACTTCTTAAAGCACGTCAGAGGTGACAAGGACGAGCCGCACGACAGAGCCTTTATTTGGAATATGTTGGGCGCTATATGGACGCACGAAAACAAGCCAGAGTTGATTGATTTGCCTTTTGCGAAGAAAGATGAGGGCGAAGATGATTGAAATTAAAGTAACAGGCGCTGAAATCACCGAGCAGGAAAAGCAAAACTACATAGACTATGTTCAGGGCAAAGAGCCTAATCGTAAAATTGATTTCATTGAGATTGAGATTGACGGCGAACACGTAAACTTGCAGTACAAATTTGAGGAAGTGCCTTTTCAACGCATTCGCCGCATTACAGGCTATCTTACTGGAACGCTTGATAAATGGAACAACGCAAAAAGAGCAGAAGAAAGGGATAGAGTGAAACACGACATGGAAATGTGTTTGGAGGACTTGACTTGAACAAAACCGTTAAATTCACTGTTTTAGGCGTTCCGGTTGCCAAGGGTAGACCGAGATTAGGCAAATGGGGAACGTACACTCCAGAAAAAACCGTCAACTATGAAAACCTTGTCAAGCTGACATATTTGCAAGAAGTCGGACAAGTTAAGCTTGAGGGCGCTCTATCAGCGGAAGTAAAAGCATACTTCCCTGTTCCGAAAAGCACAAGCAAGAAAAAGCGTGAGCAAATGCTCAACGGTGAAATCAAACACACAAAGAAGCCCGACGCGGATAATTTAATTAAGTCTATTTTCGATAGCCTTAATGGAGTTGCTTTTGATGATGACAGCGCTATATGTGTTATCCACGCTTACAAAGGTTATAGCGATACTCCGAGGGTGGAGATTGAAATAAAGGAGATTGGCGATTGAATTATACAGAGTTTTTAGAAAGCAAAAAGCGTTTTGTCAAGCCAAGTGGTTTTGATTGTGAACTTGAAACCGAACATTTGAAACCATTTCAAAGAGCGATTGTAAAGTGGGCGGTCAAAAAGGGTAAGTGCGGTATTTACGCTGATACAGGCTTAGGCAAGACGAGAATGCAGTTGTTTTATGCCGATGAGATACACAAGAGAACAGGTGGCAATGTGCTTATATTAGCACCTTTAGCGGTATCTGCACAGACAAAGCGTGAGGGGGAAACAATTGGCATAAGCGTCACGCTTTGCCGAACACAAGATGACGTTAGAAAGGGCATTAATATCACCAATTATGAAATGTTGCACAGCTTTAACGCTGATGATTTTATCGGAATTGTACTTGATGAAAGCAGTATTTTGAAGTCTTATTCTGGTAAAGTCAAGCAAGAAATCATTGACAGTTTTGCTCATACACCGTACAAGCTATCTTGTTCTGCTACACCTGCACCGAATGACTATGAGGAATTAGGCAATCAAGCTGAATTTTTAGGTGTATGCACAAGAACTGAAATGCTATCAGAGTTTTTTGTTCACGACAACGGAGAAACGCAGAAATGGCGGCTAAAAGGACACGCTGTCAAAGAGTTTTGGAAATGGGTTGGCTCATGGGGAATGATTGTCAAAAAACCGTCTGACTTAGGTTTTGATGATAGCGAATACAATTTACCGCCGATTAACAAAATTATCCACGTTGTGGAAAGCCCGAAAGATGAGAGCAGTTTTTTTGTTCCGCTTGCACAATCGCTTGACGAACGCAGAAAAGCACGAAAAGAAAGCCTTGAAAAGCGTGTACTAAAGACAGCCGAACTCGTTAAGGATATGGAAAACTGCTTAATTTGGTGCGATTACAACGACGAAAGCGACTTGCTGAAAAAATCTATTAGCGGAGCAGTTGAAGTCAAAGGAGCAGATACACCGGAGCATAAAGAAAAGTCATTGATTGCTTTTTCAAACAATGAAGTTCCGTATCTCGTTAGCAAACCGTCTATTTGTGGTTTTGGTATGAATTGGCAACACTGCAATAACATTATCTTTTGCGGTTTGTCTGACAGTTACGAACGCTATTATCAAGCTATTAGGAGATGTTGGCGATTTGGACAGAAAAGAACTGTTAATGTTCACATCATCATCAGTGAATCAGAGCAGTTGGTGCTTGAAAATATCAATCGCAAGGAAAAAGAAGCGGAAATTATGTCAAAAAACATGACGGAATTAGTTTCGGAAATAATTAAGGGTGAGATTTTGAACACATCATCAAGCAAGATTGAGTATGTGGCAAGTCAACCTATATTCGTTCCGAAGTGGTTAAAGGAGAGTGGATATGCAAACTGATATCAAAGTATTAGACCAGTATCACGGTGAGAATTTTTCAATTTACAACGGAGATAGTTGCGAGGTGTTAAAGGCTATCCCAGACAATTCAATTCATTATAGCATATTTTCACCGCCTTTTGCAAGCCTTTACACTTATAGTAATAGTGACAGGGATTTAGGCAACTGTAAGACAGATACGGAGTTTTTAGAGCATTTTAAGTTCATTGTATCTGAACTTCACAGAGTTATCAAGAATGGCAGATTAATCAGTTTTCATTGCATGAATTTGCCGACAACGAAGTCAAGAGATGGGTTTATTGGTATAAGAGATTTTAGAGGTGACTTAATAAAATTATTTGAGCAAGCAGGATTTGTTTATCATTCCGAGGTTTGCATTTGGAAAGACCCAGTAACAGCTATGCAAAGAACAAAAGCGATTGGCTTATTGCACAAGCAAATAGTTAAAGATAGTGCTTTATCACGTCAAGGATTGCCAGATTATTTGGTTACCATGCGTAAATTGGGCGATAATGACGAGCCTGTGAGTGGTTTGCTATCAGATTATCAAGGCGAGAACGCTCCACCGATTACAGATGACGAGGTGCGAAATTCAATCAACATTTGGCAACAATACGCAAGTCCTGTGTGGTTTGACATTCGTCAATCTAACACTTTACAACGTGAAAGTGCAAGAGAAGATGAGGACGAAAAGCACATTTGCCCGTTGCAGTTAGATGTCATAGCGAGAGCATTGCAATTATGGACTAATGAGGGCGATACTGTTCTTTCACCGTTCGGCGGTATTGGCAGCGAGGGGTATAAGGCTGTTGAGATGAAACGAAAAGCAATTCTTGTCGAGTTGAAAAAATCTTATTACAGACAAGCGGTTGAGAATTTGAAATCTTTGGAAATGCAATCCGACCAAACAACGCTATTTTAGGGGGATAAATGCAAAAATACATATTTGCAGTAGATTTTGACGGTACGCTATGCAGGGGAGATAACTTCCCTTGCATTGGCAAGCCGAACGAAAACCTGATTGAGTGGATAAAATTGCGGCAACGCAAAGGGCATAAGTTCATCTTATGGACTTGCCGTGAGGGCGAAGACCTACAAAGAGCCGTTGAATGGTGCAAAGAGCAAGGTTTGATTTTTGACGCTGTGAACGAGAATTTACCTGAACGCATTGAAATGTTCGACAATGACAGCAGGAAAATCGGAGCAGATTTTTATATCGACGATAAAAACCTTTTGCTTTTCGGAATTTCAGGGATTTTGCCGCAAGATTTTCTGTAAGACCTTGTTATTTCCGAGGTTTGGTGCTACATTAAAATTAGGGAAAATCGGCAGTTTGGCAGAGGACAAGACGGACAATTTACATTTGACGATTTATTAGCTTAACACAAAGGAGAAAACATGAATTTTACAGTAAACAAGACGGATTTTTTTGACTGTTTATCGGCGGCTATTAAAGCTTTGCCGAAGAAATCAAGCATTCAAGCGTTGCAAAGCGTGTATATAACAGTTTGCGACAACTCTTTAACCGTTGCAGGTTACGACCTTGAAACAGGTATTATCGCTTCTACACCGATATTAAACGCAGAACAAGAAAACACCGAATTTTTAGCAGACGGCGTTCTGTTGTCGAATTTTGTTCAGAAGCTGCCAGAGTGCGATATAAGCGTTACGGTTGACGGCAGTGTAATTACCCTCACAACCAACAAAACAACGTTTAGCGCAAGCGTGGGGGCTGTTACGGACTATCCTAAAATGCCTGATGATATTAGCAGTGAAAAAGCACTTTGCGAAATGGAAACTGATGGATTCAAATCGCTTTTAGGAAGAACTATTTACTCAACAGCGGCAAACGACCTTAAACCTGTGCATTGCGGCGTAAAATTCTTTGTGCAAAATGACGAAATTACCGCCCTTGCGGTTGATGGTGTGAGAATGGCACAAGCAAAAGGCAAGCTTAAAAATTCTGTTGACAACTCAAGCTTTGTTGTTCACAGCAAAGTTTTGCAAGATGTGATTAAAATTCTTGCAAAAAACGAAAAAGCAGTTAAATTCGGTGTTTCTGGCAATCTTTGCGTGTTCAAGTGCGGTGATATTGTCGTGTTTTCACGTCTTTTACAAGGCGAATTTGTTGACGTAACAAAGATTTTGAGCACAAGCGGCAAGGCTGAAATGGAACTGTTTACAACGGAATTGAACGAGTCGCTTGACCGAGCAATCTTAATTTCAAGCACGGGCGGCAAAATTAATACTCCTGTTGTTGTAGACGTTGGTGCAGATGGTTTGGATATCGGTTGCACAACAGCAACAGGAAAAATGAAAGAAAAGATTTTTGCAAAAGAGGGAACGGCGACAAGCGAATTTAACGCTTTCCGAATTGGCTTAAATCCGCGCTATTTGCAAGAAGCTGTTAAGTTTGCGGGAGCAGAGAACGTGAATGTTTCGTTTGATGGCGAACTTTCGCCTGTTCACATTAGCGCAAACAGCGGCGACTATAAGGCGGTTATTTTGCCTGTTCGCCTGAAAGGTTAAACAGAATGGACGAAAAAAGAATTTTGAAATTCATCGGCTTGTTTGCCAAAACAAAAGAAACGTTTCTGAATGGGCTTTGCTATTGGTTCGCTCTGATTTTATCGGAGCGTTTCCAAGGGCAAATAATATACATTGCCGTTGATAGTCACTTTGTCACGGAAATAAACGGTAATTTGTATGATGTGCGTGGCAATGTAACAGATGAGTGCTATGGCAAGGAGCTTTTCAACTGGAACAATTATCAAAAAATAGACCCGTCGCATTATGCGCGGGTTGTGAGGGATTGCGTGGAGAAAACATGAGAAATTTAAAACAGCTTGAATCTGAAGCAATAAAAGTCTTAAAAAACTATGAACCCGAAGACGGCTACTTTTTGGGATATTCTGGCGGCAAGGACAGCGACGTTATAAAAATTCTGGCGACGTTGGCTGGTGTGAAATTTGAAGCCGTTCACAACCTAACAACGGTTGACGCGCCCGAAACAATCGCCTACATAAAATCACAACCCGATGTAAGGATTAACAGACCGGGCACAATGGAACTAGACGGTAAAACCGTCGCTAAGTCCATGTGGCGGTTGATTGAGAAAAACACAATACCGCCGACGAGATTAATACGCTATTGCTGTGCTGAGCTCAAAGAACAAGGCGGAAAGGGCAAAGTAAAAATTTTTGGTGTCCGCAAGCAGGAATCACAAAAGCGGAGCGAAAACGCAGACATTGTGCGAATTATCGGCAAACCTAAAACCGTGCAAATTGCCGCAGAAATATTCGGTGTTGACTTTCGCTTAAGTAAACAGGGCGGTATGTTGTTAAATCAGGATAACGATGAGAGCCGCCGTTTGGTAGAACATTGCTATGCAACAACTAACACGTCTATTAATCCGATTGTAGATTGGAGCGACAGTGATGTTTATGACTTTTTGCGATATTACGGTTGCAAAATGAACCCGTT
>CAZYRV010000033.1:0-14435 GCA_964649485.1 uncultured Oscillospiraceae bacterium
GGATTTTGCAGGCGCAGGGGCGGGCGTTCCGCTTACCGGATTTGGAAGCAATCTTGCAAAGGGTGTGCGTGAAGCAGTCGGAAATTATGGGCTTTTGGGCGCATTTACAGGCGGCTTCACTGCGGCGGCGGTGGGCTTGTGCTCGGCGGTGCTTTTCGGGCTTGCGGCTGCTCTTACGTTTCACAGCGGCACGAAAATCAATGAATAGCGGCAAATAGCAATTCTGCTCTGACGGTAATTTATGCAGAATTGCTATTCGCCGCTTTTGGCGTAAAAATCCCTTGAAATGCGCCGGTGCTTTAGCGGATTTCCCAAAATCGTCTGAAAATCTTTGTGCTGTAAAGCCTTAAAAATATGATTACTCATTATTGTTCAAGCGGTTTAATGTTTTTGTCCGAATAGTTGACATTACAACTTTGAAAAAAATATAATAGATGTATTGACAAATACATATGATTATAGTATACTGAAAATATATTAAAGCAGAAACAGGAGCCTTGCCATGGACGATTTCAAATACTTAACCATTGTTGACTGGGCGAAAAATTATATTGCCGCAGAGGGGCTTGCGGCGGGGGAAAAATTCTTTTCCGAAAAAGAGCTTTGCGATATACATAATGTAAGCAGACAAACGGTTCGCCAAGCCATGATGCTGCTTGAAGGCGAGAATATAATCCGCCGCAAGCGGGGAAGCGGCACCTTTGTCAAATCAGCAATAAACAGCGCCGTCAGAAACAATTATAATGTCGGCGTAATTTCAACCTATTTCAGCGACTATATCTTCCCGAGCATAGTCACGGGAATTGAAAGCGTCTTAAGTGCGCACAACGTCGGAATGCAGCTTGCAATCACTCATAATCAGGTTTTTGAGGAGTCGCAGGCGCTTAAAACCATGCTTTCGCAAAACATAAAGGGGCTTATTGTCGAGCCGTCGAAAAGTGCCTTGCCAAACCCGAATATGAAGCTTTATGAGGAAATAAGCTCTTTAAATATACCCGTTGTTTTTTTCAACGCAAAATATCCGTGGGCGAAGTTCCCTTGTGTCGCAATGGACGATGTTGCGGCGGGACGGATTGTCACCGACCACCTTTTCAGCCTCGGACACAAGAAAATTTCGGGTATGTTTACGCTTGATGATATTCAGGGACACAAGCGCTATCAGGGCTTTATAAGCGCCTTTGAAAAGCATAAAATCCAAACGGGCGAGCAAAACGTCCTGTGGTTTTACACGGGCGAGAAAAGCACGCTTTTTACGCTTTCAAGAGAAAGAATCCTTGCCCTGCTTGGCAATTCAACCGCCGTCGTCTGCTATAACGACAGCCTTGCCGTAAGCTTGCTTGACTTTTGCAGGAGAGAAAAAATCAAGGTTCCCGAGGATATTTCCATCGTGGGAATAGACAATTCCAAGCTTTCACGTGTCTGTAAGGTTCCGCTTACCACCGTAAGCCACCCGCACCAGCTTGTGGGGCAAAGAGCGGCGGAACGGCTTTTCGAAATTATCGATAATCCTAAAGCCGCAGCCATTTCTGACGAGCTTTTCACTCCGGAGCTTGTGATACGAAGCTCGGCGATACGGCACGGACACGATTAATACCGGACTGCGGTCAGAAAACGTCTGAGCTATCACGTGAAAGCCTGAATTTATAGGGCTTGCGAAAGCTTTTGCGGCGTTTTCAAGCGGCAATCAGTACAGATTGTCTGTTACCGGCGATTTCAATGTTGTTTTTGCAAGGAGAGGGAAAATGACCGATATTGAATTGGAAACTGGCAGGGGCGAAATCCGCAGGGTTGACACCGATAAAATCGAGAAAATTCTCAGGACAAGCGAAAAGGAAAACTGTCGGCAAATGCTTGAGGATTATTTTGCCGAGGCGGGCTATGACAGGCTTGAATCGCTTATGATACGGCTTTATATAACAATGGATATTTACCTTGCCGCACTTACCTTTACAAGAGAGCTCGGCGTTTCGGAAGGCGAATTTATCCGCCGTTTTGGAAGCATAGATGATATTTCCGACAAGCTTTCCACGGCAAAATCAACGCTTGAATATTTTTCTGATATGCTTGAGCAATGTGTGTCATGGCGGGCGGAATTTCTCCACGAACAAAGCAACACGATAATAATCAAGGCGATGGAATATATCGAGAAAAACTATAACTCTGACACAATTTCGCTTACTGATGTTGCTGATGCGATTAACCTGAGCCCGACATATTTCAGCGCCATTTTCAAAAAGCAGACAGGCACAAATTTTATTGATTATCTCACGGAAATAAGGCTTGAAAAGGCGAAAGAGCTTTTGTGCTGTACGTCAATGCAGATTTCGCAGATTGCTTTTGAGGTTGGCTTCAGGGATTATAGATATTTCAGCCAGATTTTTAAAAAGCGTACCGGCATGACGCCGAGGGAGTTTAAGGCGGAGAAAAATTAAGCATACATATAAAGCGGCGAAGTGATTTTCTGCCGCTTTTATTTTTCCCCAAGCAGGAACACCTTAAAATATTTAACATTATGCTTAATAATTTCGGTATAAATGTACGTACAAATATAATATAATGTAATTACAATATCAGGCGCAAACATACAAATTTATTTTGGAGGGAAAACAATGTTTAAGAAAATACTTACACTTGCTTTGGCGGCAGTCCTTTGCGTTTCAGCAACGGCTTGCGGCAATGACGAAAAATCATCAGGCTCGACAGGAAGTACAGGCGGCGATTCTACTGAACTTATCAAGGTCGGCATTATCAACAACGACCCGAACGAATCCGGCTATCGTACGGCAAACGACAAGGACATGAAGGAAACCTTCACAAAAGAAAACGGCTATGATGCTTCCTTTGCATACAGTCTTAAAAATGACGAGCAGATCACAGCGGCTCAGAAATTCATTCAGGACGAGGTTGACTATCTTCTTCTTTCCGCAGCAGACACGGCAGGCTGGGATTCAGTGTTAAACGACGCTAAAAAAGCAGGCATCAAGGTTATCCTTTTTGACCGTACAATTGACGCTGACGCAAGCCTTTATGAAGCTTCCATCGTTTCCGACATGGAAAAAGAAGGACAGACGGCAGTTGATTGGCTCAAGAGCCAGAACTTAAGCGAATACAACATTATCCACCTTCAGGGCGTTATGGGCTCGGCTGCGCAGAAGGGCCGTTCAGGTGCGCTTACCGCTGAATCCGAAGCTTCCGGCTGGAAACTCGTTACACAGCAGACCGCTGAATGGAACGCAGAAAAAGCACAGCAGATTGTTCAGTCCGTAATCGACTCCGGCGAAAAATTCAACGTAATCTATGCAGAGAACGACGACATGGCAAAGGGCGCTGTTGCTGCTCTTGACAAGGCAAACATTTCTCACGGCGTAGGCAAAGACGTAATTATCATGGGCTTTGACTGCAACAAGTGGGCGCTTCAGGAACTCCTTGCTAAAAACTGGAACTATGACGGACAGTGCAACCCCTTCCAGGCTTCCTACATTAATGACATCATTAAGAAGCTTGAAAACGGCGAATCCATTGGCGAAAAGGTTGTAGTCATGGACGAAAAGGGCTTTGACGCTTCTACAATCACACAGGAGGACGTTGACAAGTACGGCATCTGATATTGAATTAAAAAATCTCAAAATGCATATTAAATAGTTTCGGCGATTTCTGAAAGCGCGGTGCGGCGTATTATGGATTAAGTCCGTACGTCCGCACCGCACTTTTAATAAATACACAGATTTTAGGAGGTGAATCCACTGTGCAGGACGGCAAAATTTTGCAGATGACGGGTATATGCAAATCTTTCCCCGGAGTACGAGCCTTACAGAATGTGGACTTCACATTGCGTGAGGGTGAAATTCACGCGCTGATGGGTGAGAACGGAGCTGGAAAATCAACATTGATAAAAGTTCTGACCGGTGTTTATACAAAGGATTCCGGACAGATTTACCTTAAAGACGATAAAAAACCCGTGTCTATCAAGTCGCCGCAAGATGCGCAAAGGCTTGGCATAAGCACGGTTTATCAGGAAATAACCCTTTGTCCGAACCTTTCCGTTGCGGAAAACCTTTTTATCGGCAGAACAAAGGGTACTCTTCAAAATTGGAAAAAAATGAATTCAGATGCGGAAAAAATTCTGGATTCTCTCGGCATTCCCGCCACAGCAGCACAACAGCTTGCAAGCTGTTCTATCGCCGTCCAGCAGATGGTTGCGATTGCACGTGCGGTTGATATGGAATGCAAGGTGCTTATCCTTGACGAGCCGACATCTTCTCTTGACGACCACGAGGTTGCAAAGCTTTTTAATCTTATGCGTGACCTCAAGGCAAGAGGTGTTGGAATCATATTCGTAACCCACTTTCTCGAGCAGGTTTATGAGGTTTGCGACAAGATAACCGTTTTGCGTGACGGAAAATTTGTCGGCGAATATGAAATAAGCGAGCTTCCGAGGGTTAAGCTTGTTTCGAAAATGCTCGGAAAAGAGCTTGACGACTTAAGCGAAATCAAAAACGGCTTCAATACTTATACGAATGACGACAGTATTCCTCCTGTTTTCGAGGCAAATGCACTTGTAAGCGATGCGGGAATCAAGCCCTTTGATTTCAAGATAAGAAAAGGCGAGGTAAACGGCTTTACGGGGCTTTTGGGCTCTGGGCGGAGCGAATGCGTCCGTGCGATTTACGGCGCTGATAAGGTGCTTGGCGGCACTGTCATGATGAACGGCAAAAAAGTGAAAATTTCTAAGCCGATTGATGCAATGAAGCACAAAATTGCATATCTTCCCGAGGACAGAAAGCGTGACGGAATCGTCGGCGACCTTTCCGTGCGGGAAAATATTATTCTTGCCTTGCAGGTCACAAAGGGCTTTTTCAGACCGTTTTCCAAGTCTGAGGCTAATGCTTTTGCAGACGAATACATAAAGCTTTTAGGCATAAAAACCGCTTCGGCGGATACACCTATTCGGTCGCTTTCGGGCGGAAACCAGCAAAAGGTTATTCTTGCACGCTGGCTTCTTACTCACCCCGAATATTTAATTCTTGACGAGCCGACAAGAGGAATCGACGTCGGAACAAAGCTTGATATTCAAAAGCTTGTGCTCAAGCTTGCATCCGAGGGCATGAGCGTGACGTTTATTTCTTCTGAAATTGACGAAATGCTTAGAACCTGCTCGAGGCTTATTGTTATGCGTGACAGAAAGGTCGTCGGCGAGCTTTCGGGCGAGGATTTGACACAGAACAAGATTATGTCTACGATTGCCGGAGGTGACAAATAGTGGTGACAAAAACTTCGTTAAACAAGGCGGGAAGCTTTTGGGGAAAGCTTTTAAGCCATCAGATATTTATACCGATTGCGGCGCTTTTGCTTCTTATTATATTTAATCTGATTGCCGACCCGACTTTTTTTGAAATAACACTCGGTCCAAACAGCGACGGTCAACCCGTTCTGTCGGGCTATCTCATCACAATTCTCGATTATGGCTCTGAGCTTGCGATTCTGGCAATCGGAATGACGCTTGTAACGGCGGCATCGGGAGGTCAGGACATAAGCGTCGGTGCGGCAATCGCCATAAGCGGAAGCGTTGTGCTTAAGGTGCTTTGCGGCGACAATTCCCGCCCCGAAACCATTCAGGCGCCCATTATCGTTGCTTTTTTGGTAAGCTGTGTTGTGGCAATGCTTTTCGGTGCGTTTAACGGCGTGCTTGTGGCGTATTTTAAAATTCAGCCCATGGTCGCAACGCTTATTTTGTTTACGGCGGGGCGCTCGATTGCGGCTTGGATAAACAATAACGAGCTTCCAATCGTAAACGACAAAACCTTTACCTATTTCGGCGGATTTTTCCCCGGAATACCTGTTCCTGCGCCGTTTTTTATCGCCCTTGCGTGTATAATTGTTATCGCCCTTGTGCTTAAATTTACAAACCTCGGGCTTTATACGCAATCAGTCGGAATCAACAGCAGCTCGTCAAGGCTTAACGGCTTAAACCCCGAATTTATCAAGTTTCTGTCGTTTGTAATTCTCGGCATCTGTGTTGCGGTTGCGGGCTTTATAAAGGTAAGCCGTCTTTCGTCGATAAACTATTCTGTTATTGCAAAGGATATTGAGATGGACGCAATCCTTGCTGTCGCACTCGGCGGAAACGCTTTAAGCGGCGGAAAATTTAATATGTGGGCATCGGTTCTCGGCGCTTACGTAATCCAGTTTCTCACAACCACTCTTTACAAGCTTAAGGTTGAATCCAATGCGCTTTCGGCATACAAGGCAGTCGTCGTAATTGTTCTCGTCGTGCTAAGCGCACCGCTTGTAAGAGAAAAAATCTCCTGCTTATTTAAAAAGCTTATGGCAGGCAAAGCAAGCAAGGAGGCGGCATAGATGACAAAAAGTGCGAATAAATCGGCGGCGCTTGGCGGCTTTCGAAATAAAATCAAAAATATGTCCGACACGAATCTTTTGCTTTCAATAACAATTATTGTTTTTATTCTTATGTACATAGGGGCAATGATTTTTCTAGGCAAGGGTTTTTTGAAGGCACAAACACTGTTTAATATCCTAAACGCAAACGCTTACCTCATTATTCTTGCCTGCGGAATGAGCCTCGTAATGATTACAGGCGGAATCGACATCTCCGTCGGCGGCGTGACCGCCCTTGTGAGTATGTGCTGTGCGGTGTATCTTGATATGCACGGCGGAAACGTCGTTATGTCAATGCTTATCGCAATCGCAATCGGGCTTGCTTTCGGGCTTGTTCAGGGCTATCTTATCGCTTATCTTGAAATTCAGCCGTTTATCGTCACTCTTGCGGGTATGTTTTTTGCAAGGGGAATGACGACGATTGTAAATACGAATCCCTTTAACGTTCAAAATGAAGAATTTGTTGCTCTCAAGGAAACGGAAATAATTATCCCCGGAGCGGGAAGTGTAAACAAAATCGGCAGCTATATCGATGCATACATAGAAATCGGTGTTGTCGTCGCACTTGTTGTTGTCGCAATATTGTTCTTTATATTAAAATGGTCAAAGCTTGGACGTGGATTTTATGCCGTCGGCGGCAACCAGCAAAGTGCTCTTATGCTTGGAATAAACGTCAAGCGCACGAAGTTCATGTCATATCTGATTTGCGGCTTGCTTGCGGGAATCGGCGGCTTTGTCTACTTTATGCACGTCGGCTCCGGCTCTGCTTCTCATGCAATGGGTGCGGAAATGAACGCAATCGCTTCATCAATTATCGGCGGCACAATGCTTACGGGCGGTGTCGGAAATATAATCGGAACATTTTTCGGCGTGCTTTCACTGAGCACTATTCAGAATATTGTCGCTTCTGTCGGGCTTGATCAGGCTTGGTGGACGGGAATCACGATTGCCGCAATGCTTTGCCTTTTCCTTGTCGTACAAAGCCTCGTAATGCTTAGAAAAAGCAAAAAGAAGCTTAAAGAGGTTCTGCCCGAAAAGACGACCGACAAGGAGTGATTATATGGATATTGCAAAGCAAATTGCCGAGGGAAGGGCTTCAATCGGAATAGAGCTTGGCTCGACCAGAATCAAAGCGGTTTTAGTCGGAGAGGATTTAACGCCGCTTTCAACAGGGGCGTACGATTGGGAAAACAAGCTTGAAAACGGAATCTGGACATACAGCCTTGACGACGTCTGGGCGGGTATGCGTGGGAGCTTTAAAAGCTTGTCGGACAACACGTTTAACAAATACGGTGTGAGGATAGAAACCGCCTGTGCAATCGGCGTTTCGGCGATGATGCACGGCTATCTTGCGTTTGACAAGGACGATAACCAGCTTGCCGAATTCCGCACATGGCGGAACACCTCGACAGGGCAGGCGGCGGAAATGCTTACGCAAGAGTTTGATTTTAATATCCCCCAGCGCTGGAGTATTGCCCATCTTTATCAGGCTATATTAAATAACGAGCCTCACGTGAAGAAGCTTTGCTTTTTTACAACGCTTGCGGGCTATGTGCATTGGCGGCTTACGGGACGCAAGGTTTTGGGAATCGGCGACGCTTCGGGAATGTTCCCGATTGACCCGCATACAAACTATTATAATAAGCAAATGGCGGCAAGGTTTTCCGAGCTTGTCAAGGATAACGGCTTTGGGTGGGAGCTTTGGGACGTGCTTCCCGACATTGTCGGAGTCGGTGAGAACGCAGGCACGCTTACCGAAAGCGGAGCAAGGCTTCTTGACCCGACAGGAACGCTTAAGGCGGGGATAAGCTTTTGCCCGCCGGAGGGCGACGCACAGACGGGAATGGTCGCCACAAACAGCATTGCGCCGAGGACAGGCAACGTTTCGGCGGGAACATCAATTTTCGCAATGGCGGTGCTTGAGCATGGGCTTCAAAGCCTGCACAGAGAAATAGACATAGTGCAGACACCCTGCGGAAGCCCTGTCGCAATGGTGCATTGCAACAATTGCACCACGGATTTGGACTCGTGGGTTCGGCTTTTCGCCGATTTGCTTAAAACAGTCGGGGCGGAAGTTCCAAAGCCTGTTTTGTACGACAAGCTTTATGAGGCGGCGCTTTCGGGCGAGGCTGATTGCGGCGGAATTTTATCCTATAATTACCATTCGGGCGAGCATATTACGGGAATCACCGAGGGCAGACCGCTTATTGTGAGAAACCCCGAGGCGGCGTTTAATATTCCGAATTTTATGCGAACCTTGGTTTATTCGTGCATGGCAACCCTTAAAATCGGCATGGATATTCTGCTTTGCGACGAAAAAGTCGGGCTTGACAAAATGCTTGCTCACGGCGGGCTTTTTAAGTCGCCCGTGACGGGACAGCGTTTTCTTGCGGCGCTTGGCGTACCCGTTGCGCTTACGGAGTCGGCGGGAGAGGGCGGCGCTTGGGGAATTGCGCTTCTTGCGGCATATCAGGCACGGCGTAACAAGGACGAAAAGCTTGTTGATTTCCTGAATAACCGTGTTTTTGCGGGTCTTGACGGAAGCGTTATTGCCCCGATAAAAGCTGATGCCGACGGATTTAACAGCTTCATGGAAAAATACAAAAAAGGGCTTGAAATGGAAAAAAGCGCCTCAAAACTTGGCGTTTAAAAGAAAGGAGACTTATTATGAAATTTTGGTTTATTGCGGGTTCGCAGTTTCTTTACGGGCCCGAAACTCTGCTTCAGGTTGAAAAAGATGCAAAGGATATTGCAGGCGGGCTTAAGCTTCCTTGGGAGGTTGAGTATAAGCTTACCGCAAAGACGGCGGCTGAGATTGAGAGCATTATCAAGCAGGCAAATTTTGACGACGACTGTGCGGGAATAATCACTTTCTGCCATACGTTTTCGCCGTCAAAAATGTGGATAAACGGCTTGGCAAGGCTTCAAAAGCCGTGGCTTCACCTGCACACGCAGTATAACGAGGCAATCCCGAACGAAGAAATCGACATGGATTATATGAACCTCCACCAGTCAGCCCACGGCGACCGTGAACACGGCTTTATCGGCGCACGCTTGAGATTGCCGAGAAAAATTGTCGTCGGCTATTGGAAGGATAAGGCGACACAGGATAAAATCGCAGACTGGCAGCGTGCCGCTGTCGGCGTAAGCTTTAGCAGAAGCCTTAAAATTGTCCGTTTTGGCGACAATATGCGTGAGGTCGCCGTAACAGAGGGCGACAAGGTTGAAACACAGCTTAAGCTTGGATGGCAGGTAAACACTTGGGCGGTCGGCGACCTAGTTGCTGAAATGAACAAGGTAAGCGACGGCGAAATTGATAGCTTGATGGCTGAATATGCAAGGCTTTATGATTATGACAAGGCTGATGAGGAAACAATCCGCTATCAGGCACGCGAGGAAATCGCAATCGAAAAAATTCTTGTTCGTGAGGGCGCAAAGGCTTTCACCAACACGTTTGAGGACTTGCACGGAATGCGCCAGCTCCCCGGAATCGCAACCCAGCACCTTATGTCAAAGGGCTATGGCTATGGCGGAGAGGGCGACTGGAAAACAGCGGGAATGGTCGCCATAATCAAGGCAATGTATCCCGACGGTTCTGCTTCTTTCATGGAAGATTATACCTATGATTATAAAAACGGCTTGATTTTAGGCTCGCATATGCTTGAGGTATGTCCGACGGTTGCGGCGGGCAAACCGAAAATTGAGGTTCATCACCTCGGAATCGGCGGAAAAGAGCCGCCCGCAAGACTTGTTTTTGAGGGCAAGGCGGGCGCCGCTGTCGTCACGTCGCTTATTGACATGGGCGGCAGAATGCGGCTTATCACCGAAAATATCGAGTGCGTAAAGCCGACCCAGACAATGCCGAATCTCCCTGTCGCACGTGTAATGTGGAAGCCTATGCCCGATTTGGCGACCGGCGCACAGTGCTGGATAATTGCAGGCGGGGCGCATCATACAGTGCTTTCGCATGATGTAAGCGTTGATATTCTTCGTGATTTTGCACGAATTATGGGAATTGAATTTGTAAATATCAACAAGGACACTGTTCCCGAAACGCTTGAAAAAGAGCTTATGCTTGGAGATGTAATATGGAGATAATGGCTTTAAAACGCCGTGTTTTAGAGGCGAACCTCCTGTTGCCGAAATATGGCATGGTGACTTTCACTTGGGGCAACGTAAGTGAATTTGACCGTGAAACAGGTCTTGTCGCAATCAAGCCGAGCGGCGTTGATTATGACATTATGACGGTTGACGACATTGTTGTTCTTGATCTGGACGGTAAAATCGTTGAGGGGCGGCTTAATCCGTCAAGCGACACTCCGACCCACCTTGAGCTTTACAGAAAATTTGAGGGAATCGGCGGTGTCGTCCATACGCATAGCCGTTTCGGCACGATTTTCGCTCAGGCAAGGCGGGGGATTCCGCCGCTTGGAACAACCCACGGCGACTATTTTTACGGCGAAATTCCCTGCACAAGGGATATGACGGACGAGGAAATAAACGGCGAGTACGAGCTTGAAACCGGCAAGGTTATTGTTGAAACCTGCAAGGATTATGCCTCTGTTCCCGGTGTGCTTGTCGCAAACCACGCCCCCTTTGTCTGGGGCAAGGACGCACACGAAGCTGTTCATAATGCGGTTGTGCTTGAGGAGGTTGCGGCGATGGCATGGCATACGCTTGCGCTTGCGCCGAATACCCCGAACATGGGGCAGACCATTCTTGACAAGCACTATTTGAGAAAGCATGGCAAAAACGCATATTACGGACAAAAATAAACATATTTTCCCAAGAAAAACCCTGCCGTTATTTCAGGCAGGGTTTTTCTGTTTTGCAATTTTTATTTTACCGCAGCGTCTCCACGCTCTTTTGTTCTGATTCTGATTGCGTCGCTTACGTCGTAGACGAAAATCTTTCCGTCGCCGAATTCGCCGGTGTGAAGCTCTTTTATAAGCGTGTCGATGATTGGCTCTACCTGTTCGTCAAGCACGACAAGCTCAAGCTTGATTTTCTTGAGAAAGTTGAAATCAACCTCCGTGCCTCGGATTATTTCCGTCCAGCCCTTCTGACTTCCGCAGCCCATAACCTGAAGAAAGCTCATTCCGTTTAAATCAAGCTTTTCCATGATAAGCTTGATGTCCTCAAGCTTTTCGGGGCGGATATATGCTTCAATTTTTTTCATGGCAGTTCTCCTCTCAATCCATTCCGTTGAATGCGGGATAAGCCGATTCGCCGTGCTCTGACTGGTCAAGTCCAAGACTTTCGTCCTTTGCGGAAACCTTACAGCCCTTTGTGCAAAGCGTTGTAATTCCGTAGATTAGGAATGTTCCCGCCACGGCGATAACGATTGTGATGGCAATAGCTTCAAGCTGTGCGACAAAAAGCTTTGTTTCGCCGAAAACCAAGCCGTCCCATTGTGCCGCAGAGTTAATCGACTTTTGCGCAAATAGGCCTGTGGCGATTCCGCCCCAGATTCCGCCGATGCCGTGACAGCCGAAAACGTCAAGCGCATCATCATAGCCGAACTTTGATTTAACAACCGAGATAAAGAAATAGCATATCGGGCTTACGAGTGCGCCGATTACGATTGCCGCCCAAATTGGCACAAAGCCGGCGCCGGGGGTGATTGCGACAAGGCCGATTACAAGTCCTGTTGATGCGCCGACAAGAGAGGGCTTGCCTGTTTTGATTTTTTCGATTACAAGCCACGAAAGCATTGCCGCCGCCGCAGAGGTGTTTGTCGTCATGAATGCGTGAATAGCAAGCTCGTTTGCGCTGAGAGCGCTTCCTGCGTTAAACCCGAACCAGCCGAACCAAAGGAGAGCCGCCCCGAGGAACACAAACGGTACGTTATGCGGGTGGTAGGAGGCTTTGCCGTAATTCTTGCGCTTTCCGAGAAGAATCGCAAGCACAAGCGCCGTAACACCAGAGCTTATATGTACCACGTTTCCGCCGGCAAAGTCGATCGAGCCGATCTGGAATAAGAAGCCGCCGCCCCAGACCATGTGTGCGAGGGGATAATAAACGATAAGCGACCAAAGCGTTGTGAATATTACGAGTGATGAAAATTTCATTCTTTCAGCAATTGCGCCTGTGATAAGGGCGGGGGTGATTATGGCGAACATCATCTGAAAGATTGCAAATGCAAGGGTATTCGGATAGGGCAGGGTGGTGTCGGTCATGTCGTTGAAGTTAAGCCCGAACCAGTTCAGGTTTCCGATTATTCCCGCCGTATCACCGCTGAACGAAAGGGAAAAGCCGACAAGAACCCAAAGGATTGAGGCGATACCCATAAGAACGGCGGACGACATGATGGTGTTTATAATGTTCTTTCTTTTGACGAGTCCGCCGTAGAAAAAGGCAAGCCCCGGCGTCATAATGAGGACGAGAGCCGACGAAGTCAGCATCCAAGCAACATCTCCGTGATCCATATGTTTCTCCTTTTCCGGCAAATAAAAAAGCCGGCGATAATAAATATCGCCGGCGTCATTGCCGTTTTTAATTATTTGATTGCGTTTGTCACGAAATCTATTATTATAATAATCGCTTTTCTGCTAATTGTCAATAGTTATTTTTATTTTTGATAAAATTAGTGAAAATCATACAATCAGCGTCTGATTTTTAGGGGGTTGATTTGTAGGTTTAATGAAATTTTGCAGGATTAAAAATTAAATCCTGCAAAAAATCTATATTGTATGTCATTTGGAGTGAAACAGTATGATTGCGAAAGAAAATTATCTATGCGTTTTTGTTGTAAAGCTCGCCGACCTTTGCCCAGTCTAAGACCTCCCAAAATGCCTTGACATAATCGGGGCGGAGGTTTTTATACTTGAGATAATATGCGTGTTCCCACACGTCAATCCCAATAATAGGGACAGAGCCTTTTCCCTCGATAAGCGGATTATCCTGATTCGGCGACGACGAAGCCTCAAGCCCGCCGCCTTTTTTGACCGAAAGCCACGCCCAGCCAGAGCCAAAACGTCCCGCCGCCAAAGCCGAAAGCTTTTCCTTAAGCGCATCAACGCTTCCGAAATCCTTGTCAATCTGCTCGGCAAGCTTGCCGTCGGGCGCTTTTTGAGGGTTCGGCGACATTATGTCAAAGTAAAGATTGTGATTATAAAAGCCGCCGCCGTTGTTGCGGATTGCGGTTTTTGTCGCCTCGTCGGGGGCTTTGTCAAGGCTTGCGAAAACCTCCTCGATTGACTTGCCGTGAAGGGCGGGCGATTTTTCAATTGCCGCATTGAGATTATTTGTATAGGCGGCATGGTGCTTGGTATAGTGAGTCTGCATTGTAAGCTCGTCAATATGCGGCTCGAGAGCGTTATAGCCATATGCAAGTTTAATTTGTTCAAACATGATGATTCCTCCTTTTGGTTAGGTTGGTTTATTTTTCAGGAAATATTCCTTGTGTTTATGTCTGTATTATAGCACATCAAAAGTGGATTGTAAAGGTATACTTTAGTGACTTAGTCACCGCTAACTTGCATATGACAAAACCTCCCTTGCGTATACAAGAGAGGTTTTCAAAATTAAAATTACTTTGCAAGCAACGCTTTAATCCTTTTCATTGCCTCAACGGTGTTTTCGTGAGTGCCGAAAGCCGTCAGCCTGAACCAACCGTCGCCGTTTTTGCCAAAGCCCGCACCCGGCGTGCCGACAACCTGAATTTCACTCAAAAGCAGGTCGAAAAACTCCCACGAACCCATTGCGTTCGGGCATTTAAGCCGCCGCATTTTCCATGTAATAATCAATTGCTTCACGCGTTTGTTTAAGCCCCTCGGCAGTAAAAACAGCCTCTGCTCCGCGCTGAACAGGATATGAAACGCCGTTGAATTTGCTTCCCTGACGGCGGCTCCAAAGATTGGCAAGCTTGACGGCTTCGCCGTTTGAGGCGGTTACTTCAAGAGCGCCCGGCACAACGGTATAGCCGCAGCGTGTTCCTGTAAAGCCTGCTGTTTTCGAAAGCGAGCAGATTTCGATTGCGCATTTTTTTGCGCCCTCGATTTGGTAAATGCTTCTCGGCAGGTCGCCGTCCTTGATAA
>CAZYRV010000033.1:14461-21086 GCA_964649485.1 uncultured Oscillospiraceae bacterium
TACGGATTTATTCTTTATAGCATAGTCTACCCATACCTTGAGCTGTGCCTTTGTATAAACAGAGCCTGTGGGGTTGTTCGGCGAGCAAAGGTAGATTAAATCAGCCGAAACGCTGTCGTCGGGAAGCGCCGCAAAGCCGTTTTCCTCGGTTGAATCCGCAAAAATAACCTTATTGCCGTTCATAATGTTCGAGTCAACGTAAACAGGGTAGGCGGGGTCAGTGATCAGGACGGTGTTTCCCCTGCCGAAAATGTCAATAATGTTGCCGCAATCGGACTTTGCGCCGTCGCTTATGCGGATTTCAGCGGCGGGAACATCAGCTCCGAAGCTTTTATAATAGCCCGAAATTGACTCACGCAAAAAGTCATAGCCCGCACCGCTGTCCTCATAGCCTCGGAAGGTTTCCTTCACGCCCATCTCCGCACAAGCCTTTTCCATCGCCTTTACGACGACAGGGGCAAGCGGAAGCGTGACGTCGCCGATTCCCATTTTGATAAGCGGCTTGTCCGGATTCGCCTCGGCATAGGCACGTACACGCTTGCCGATTTCGATAAAAAGGTAATTTTGCTTTAGATTAAAAAAGCCTTCGTTGATTTTAACCATAAATCCTCCGTTTTATTTATTAGCTTTCGCCATTTTTTGACTGTTCAACACTTTTGCGGGAACAATAATTTCCCCGCTGAAAGCTCTGATTGCTTCGCCCTCGAGAAAAGCTTCGCCGTTTTTAAAGCTAACCGTACAAAAGCCGCCGTCCATTTCAACAATAACAGGGCTTTCGGCATTGCAAAAGCCTTGGCTAACCGCTGAAAACGCCGCCGCACACGCACCCGTTCCGCAGGAAAGCGTTTCGCCTGTGCCGTTTTCGAAAACCCGCATTCTGATTCGGTTTTCGCCTGTTATTTCACAAAGCTCGACGTTTGCGTTTTCGATTTCGGGCATGGCGCTTTGCGCAAGCGCCGCCCAAGATGCAAGCGCAATTCCACAAGAGCTGTTGCAAAAGGCGGAAATGTGGTTGTTCCCGACGTTCACACCGAATAAAGCCCTGTCAGCAAGCAGCGCAGAGCCGATTGCAACCGGCTTTCCCATGGAAACGCAAGCGCCGACACAGCTTCCGCTGTTTAAAATAAGCTCCAGACGGCGAATGCCTGAATCGGTTTCGATTTCGATATGGTGAAAATGGGTAAGCCTAAGGTCGTAGACAAGCTTTCCGACACAGCGTATGCCGTTGCCGCACATTTTTCCACGGCTTCCATCACTATTATACATCATCATGCGAAAATCCGCAAGCCCGGAATCGGAAATTATTATAATTCCGTCGCCGCCGATTCCGAAATGCCTGTCGCAGAGAAAAGGCGCAAGAGTATGCATATTTGCCGCCAGCTCGTCGGCAAGCCTTTTTTGACGTACCGCATTTATGTAAATATAGTCATTGCCCAAAGCTTGCATTTTCGTGAAAAATATCCGCATAACACCCTCCTTTGCATACTCTATACTATGCAAAACGAATATTTTTTGATAAAATACAGCTTTATTCAAAAAAAGCCTTGCCAAATATGAATTTATGCTTTATAATGAGGAAAGACAAATTGTTTGTCAAATGAAAGGAAGATAAGATATGAAAAAAATTATTGCGGGAATTCTCGCACTCACATCAGCAATCGCTTTTTCGGCTTGCTCTGACAAGACTAATTCAAGCGGCGGAACAAGCGAAAGCACAGAAGCAACCACCGCAGGTGAAACAACTTCCGGCGACGAAACAACAGGCGGCAAGCTTATCATGGCGACAGAGCCGGGCTTTGAGCCTTATGAATACCTTGACGGAACAGAGGTCAAGGGTGTTGACGTTGACATTGCTCAGGCGATTGCGGACGAGCTTGGGCTTGAGCTTGAAATCCGCCAGATGAACTTTGACTCGGCGCTTGTTGCGGTTCAGCAGGGAATGGTTGACATTGCGGCGGCAGGCATAACAGTAAATGACGAGCGCAGGGAAAAAATGGACTTCACCATTAATTACACAAAATCAAATCTCGTAATCGTAACCCGCCCCGACAGCGGCATAACCGGCAAGGCTGACATCACAGCTGATACAAAAATCGGCGTACAGCAGGCGACGACCGGCGACTTTTATGCACAGGACGAGCTTGGAATCGAGCCGTCACGCTATACCAAATATGCAATTGCGGCAGAGGATCTCAAGCTTGGAAGAATTGACGCAATCATCATGGACCACCTCCCCGCAGGCGCAATGGCGAAAAATAATGAGGGCGAAATTGTTGTTCTTGATGAAGTTTTGCAGGAGGACGAATATGCGATCGCCGTCCAAAAGGGCAATCAAGAGCTTTTAGACAAGATTAACCCCATCATTCAGAAGCTTATTGACGACGGAAAAATTGAAGAATTCACACTTGCTCATGCGGCATAATTTTGGAGATTAGAGGATAAATTGGAGTTATTTTTCAATAATATCGCCGCCTTTTTCATCGACATATGGAATAGCTTTCATAAGGTGTTTATCGAAAAGGACAGGTATATTTCCTATTTTAACGGCATACAGAACACACTTTTGATTGCGTTTTTCTCCGTTATTTTCGGGGTTTTGCTTGGAACAATCGTGGCGGCGGTCAAATATAAGGCGAAAGAATCAAAGGCGTTTAAGCCGCTTGCTTGGATTGCCAATATTTACATTTATATTATAAGAGGTACTCCTGTTTACCTCCAGCTTTTTATTATCTATTTTATGGTATTCAATACCCGTGACTCAAACCCCATTGTCGCCGGAATATCCTGTTTTGCGATTAATTCCGGCGCCTATGTCGCCGAAATAATGCGTGCGGGAATAGAGTCGATTGACAAGGGGCAGATGGAGGCGGCACGTTCGCTTGGGGTAAGCCACAACAAGTCAATGCTTTACATCATTCTCCCGCAGGCAATCAAAAATATTCTCCCCGCCCTCGGAAACGAATTTATCGTTCTTGTAAAAGAAACGGCAATTGTCGGCGCAATAAGCGTTGTTGACGTCACAAAGGCGGCGGAATATATCGGCGCTTCCACGTACGAGTTCGTTATGGCGCTTGTTGTTTCGGCAATGTTTTACCTTGTCATTGTCTATGTGCTTTCAGCGCTTCTTAAAAGCTTTGAAAGGAGGCTTGGCAAGAGTGATAGAAGTTAAGGGACTTAAAAAAACGTTTGGCAATAATCAAGTGCTGAACGGGATTGACCATGTGATTAAAGCAGGCGAAAAGCTTGTAATTGTAGGGCCGTCAGGCTCTGGAAAAAGCACCTTTTTGCGCTGTTTAAACCTAATCGAAACCCCGACCGAGGGGGAAATCTGGTTTGACGGACAGCAGATTAACAAAAAAGGCGTTGACGTAAATCTTGTGCGGCGAAATATGGGAATGGTTTTCCAGCACTTCAACCTCTTTCCGCACCTCACAATCCGCAAGAACATAACCTTTGCGCCGACAAAGCTCAAGCTTATGACTCCAGAGCAGGCAAACGCAAAGGCGGATGAGCTTTTAAACAGGGTAGGACTCATGGAAAAGGCGGAGGACTATCCCTCAAGCCTTTCGGGCGGGCAAAAGCAGAGAATTGCCATTATACGAGCCCTTGCCATGAATCCGAAGCTTATGCTGTTTGACGAGCCGACAAGCGCACTTGACCCCGAAATGGTCGGCGAGGTGCTTGACTTGATGAAACAGCTTGCCCTTGAGGGCATGACAATGGTCGTCGTTACGCACGAAATGGGCTTTGCAAGAGAGGTCGCCTCAAGGGTTATCTTTATGGACCAAGGGCTTATCCAAGAGGAAGCGCCGCCTAAGGAATTTTTTGGAAGCCCGCAGAATCAAAGGCTTAAAGATTTTCTGTCAAAGGTGCTTTAAGCTGATTTATAAGATAGAAAAAGGGGCTTTAAGCCCCTTTTCTTTTGCAAAGCATCTCTTTGCCGAACTTTCCGTATTGCGGCGGCAAATCCCGCCAAGGAGCGCCCGTTCTTATTATCCAAAGCAAGCATTGACAAAAACCTGTTATCTCCGGCGTTTGAACCGCACCGCCTCCCTATGCGTTCCTTTATTATGGGCTAGATTTTTGCCCGTTGTTCGTCGGTTAAATCATGCTGATTTTGTAAATTATTCATTATCTTATCACCCAATAAAACTATACCGCATTGATTAGGCTTGGTTAATATCTTGTGTAGACACTATCTAGATATTGGGTTATTTAAAAAATAAAAACCGCTCTGTTAGTGATAACAAAGCGGTTTGTAGTTGGTGGAGGCGGGGGGAATTGAACCCCCGTCCGAAAACCTATTCCCACAACTTTCTCCGGGCGCAGTCCGTCATTTAAAATTCCCTTATGCGCACGCCGACGAACAAGCTTACGCACTCAGTAGCCTTTAGTTCATTATCAAATACAAGGCTAATTTTCGATAACGTTCACCGCTAATGTGACGCCGGCGGCGGGTCGCGGTAATCCCGACGGCGACGGCTGCTGCCCTTAGGCAGCTGCTAATACAGATCTGTTATCTGCGTTTAAAATTTAGGGTGCGACGATTAAAGCGTTTTCGCCCACGCTGCCCGCTTATCATAGTTCAAAATCCCCGTCGAAGCCTTTACGCCCCCAAGGAACGAACCTTGAAAAACGTTTTGCCAAAACAGCAAGCGCAACGTTTTTCTTTGATTTGCAAGTTAATTATACTACAACAGGGCTTGATTGTCAACTTTTTTATTTTTATGAAGCGTGTAACTTTATTCCAAAAATTTAAGCTTGTCCCTTAGTGACGTAATAGCACTGTGATATTGACAAATGCTTACGGCGGCAAATAAAGCAACCGTTTTGCGACCAGCCGCCGCATTATTGCGTTTAACCTAATAATTAATAAATCGCAATCGGGCCGTGCGGGCCGTTTATAATCTCAATCTGAGTTTCGAAAATATCCGTCAGAAGCTCGGGCTTCATGATTTCCTCAACCCTGCCGAAAGCGACGACATTTCCGTTCTTCATGGCGCAAATTCTGTCCGAATATTTTGCGGCGAAATTTATGTCGTGCATTACGGTTAAAATCGTCCTGTTAAACTCCATGGCGGCGGCTTTAAGATGCTTCATCATCTGTACAGAGCGGGCGACGTCCAGATTGTTAAGCGGTTCGTCAAGAAGCACATATTCCGTTTCCTGCGCCAGAACCATTGCAACATAAGCCCTTTGCCGCTGCCCGCCCGAAAGCTCGTCCAGATAGCGGTTTTCAAGTGCGGCGAGGTCAAGAAAGTCGATATATTTTGAAATGATTTTCTCGTCCTCTCGGTTAAGTCTGCCCTTAGAATACGGAAACCTCCCAAAGCCGACAAGCTGACGCACCGTAAGCCTTGTCACAAAGTGATTTTCCTGCCGCAATATTGTTATTATCTTTGCTAAATCAGCTGATTTAGCGGTCGAAACGTCCATGCCCGCAACCATAATCTGCCCGCTGTCAGGCAATAAAAGCCGCCCGATCATCAAAAGTGCGGTTGATTTTCCGGCGCCGTTCGGCCCGATAAGCGACGTAAAACCCGCCTTTGGTATTTCTATGTCAACAGGTCCGATTTTAACCGTGCTTGAATATGATTTCACAGCGTTTTTAACACTTATCATAGCGTCCCCTTTCTCAGCATAACTATTAAAAATGCCACACCGCCGAACATTTCAATTATAATCGAAACGACTCCCTGCGCTCTGAAAATATGATACATAAAAAAGTACGAGCTTGTAAGAATCATAAATCCGACGGCGAGCGACATAGGGAATATAAATTTGTGGTCGTATGTGGGGGCAAGCTGATATGTCAATGTCGCAACGAGAAAGCCGTAAAACGTAAGCGGGCCGACAAGAGCGGTTGAAATTGACATTAAAACCGCGACAAGCACAAGAATATAGATTGTTCCCGCCTTGTGATTAACCCCAAGCGCCGTGCTTGCGCTTTTCCCAAGAGATAATACATTAAGCTTTTTCGAATAGGCAAGGATAAGTGCGGCGGCAATAACGACAATCGGTATTGCAATCGGAAAATAATCAGCGTCAGCGTTCGTGACAGAGCCGAAAAGCCGTGCTTGAAGAATGTCAAATTCAGAGGGAGCCAAAAGCCGCCGCATAAACGACGAAACCGATTTTAAGCCCGTTCCGATAATGATTCCGATTAAAAGCATTAATTGCAAATTACCGTATTTGCCCGAAAGAAGCCAGCCGTAAAGCGCAAGACACATTATTACCATCAAACCGACCTGAAGCAAAAACGGTATTGTTCCGACAAAGCCTATAAAAGCAGTCGAGCCGAAAAAGAAAAGCGTGCTTGTGTGAATTGTGGTGTAAAGCGCCTCAAAGCCAAGCAGTGAGGGGGTTATTATTCGGTTGTTCGTGCTTGATTGAAAGGCGACGGTTGAAAGACTTTGGCAAACCGCCGCAATTATCATTGCGGTTACGGCGACCATGCGCCGCTTTACAATCGGCAGAAATGACGGCGAATCAACGGGAACAGGGTTGTTGTAAACGAGAAGCCCGTAGGTTGACAAAGCGCCCACGGCAACAAAAACCGCAAGCAGAATCCAATAGCGGCGCATTTCCTTTTTCGTCCGGAATGCCCTTGCGCTTCTTTCGGCTG
>CAZYRV010000034.1:0-16300 GCA_964649485.1 uncultured Oscillospiraceae bacterium
ACCTCGTTGTTATTATATCATATCAGCGCTACCCATTCAATATAGCGAAGAGCCAACTTAATATACTCTGATTATGAATAAGGGCAAAAATATTACACAGTTTAAACTGCCGAGGAGGTGGCTTGTTTTAAAGGCTTTTCAACGTTCTCCACAGGGTTTTCAACATAATTTCTTAATTATACGGACTGTTTATGCACAAAAAACAGGTTTTCCACAAAATTCTGTGGAAAACCTGTTGAAAACTATGTGGAATGCTTATTCTTTCTCTTTCATCTTTCCCGCTACAAGAGCAATCCCCAAAAACGCAAGCGCAAACAAAAGTTGGACAATCAATCCGCTGTAAACAGAGGCAAGGTTTTCGCTGTTAAAAACGCTGAGTCTGCCGATTATATCGTTGCTTTTGACGAACCAATAGGTAGGCACAATAATCGAAAATTTCTTTACGTCCTCCGACATAATCGTAAGCGGGACAAATGCGCCGCCTAAAAACGACATTGTAAGCGAAATTATATTCGTTGCGGGGTTTAAGCTGCGCTTTGTGAGGATGTTTCCAAGCATAAAGCTAAGTGCAATGCAGACGATGAAAAATACGGCGATATTAAGCAGGTACATCATGCCCTCTTTGCTTGCCATTTTGTCGGGGAACATTATAAAGGCGGTTATTACAAAGAAAAAAAGCACCACAAGCGAAATTATCCCCGAGCTTGCGAAAACGGTGAGGTTCATTTTAAATAGCGGCAGGGGCGAACATAGGTTTCGGCGGCGCACGTCCTGCTCGCGGAAAATAATCACCGCCAAGCCGACTATCATAATTAAAATTCCAGGGAAAACATAGGCGAGAAAGTTCATAAAATAGTTTATTGACGTATGCTGGTCGTTTGCACTTGAATTGATGCCGACAAGCTCTGGTGTGATTTCAAGGCTTTGGTCAGCCGCCGCCTTGTCATATTGCGGGCTTCCCATCGCCGTATTATAAATCTGCACGGTGTCAAGCCAGTTGTCTATAAACCGCGAACCAAGCAAGGCAAATCCGCTGTTCGGCGCTGAATGGGTTTCAAGCTTTACGTCCTTGCCGCCAAGAAAATCGTCGCCGAAATTTTCGGGAACAATCACCACGATGGCGCTTTCGAGATAGTAAAGCGAATCACGAATTACGTCCTCGTCGTCCTCAAGCTCGACATATTCGGTTTTGCTTTTGACAAACTCGATAAGTGCCGCCGAAAGCTCGCTTTTATCACGGTCAATTACGGCGACAGCCGTTTCTTTATCAACAAAGCCGGTCTGATTGTTGCCTGCCATAAGCGATGAGAAAAGAATGCCGAAAACCATGAAAACAGAGGTGAACACACTAATAGTTGACCATGTATTTTTGAAGATTATTTTGAAAAAATACTTAAAGGCTTGCATAGCTTTGCCTCCTTACGCACAGAACGGTTATTGCCGTGAGAATAACGCTTACCCCAGTGATAATCACAATGTTAATCCAAAACTTTTCCTGCGTGGGATAGATGTAAAGTGCGGTTAATCCGTCAGTGATAAGCGTTGCGGGGTTTATATAGCGAAGCGGCGGAAAGGCTTTTTCGGCGAAATATTTAATAGATGGGCTTTGAAGCCCCGCAAAAAAACAGCTGAACAAGCCCGCGCCGATTGTAAGCCCGATTTTTGCGCCTTCCGATTTTGTCCTAATTGCGAAAAATATCGCTGAACCCATCGAAAGTCCCATTATTGTCCCGAGCATACAAATCAGAATTACAAGCCCAATATTTCCAATCGGAACGCTTAAGACAAACGTGATATAAGCAATCGCGACAAGCATATAAACACAGTAGAAAACTGCCGTCGCCAAAGCGTAAGCCGTGTACAGCACAAGCTTTGACGTGGGCGCAATATTTGCCCTTATTCCCACGGGAGAAGAATTCGCCTGAATATCGGCAAGGTCGGCGACAGCGCCCGTGCCGCTCATCAAAGCCGCCATTGCAAGCAGCGCGTAAAAGTTTGTGATGTATATATTTCCGGAAATTGCGTTTTTGTTTTCGGTGTGAGAATTTCCGAATTCAAGCTTTTCAAGCACTCCGTTTGTGAGAATTTCGGGGTTTTCCGTGATAACGCTTTTCATTGTTGCGGAAAGCTGTTTATAAGTATCCAAAAACGCTTTGATTACAGACTCCTCGATCCCGTTTTTCGCGACAGTCATTTTGATGCCGGCGGAGTTTTCGATTATTCCGAGAACTTCCCCGCTTGAAAGCTTTTCGGTTGCTTCCGTCAAGGAAAGCTTTTCAATTGTGAAAAGTCCTGTTTCCTCCATTGCCGCCAAAAGGCTTTCGTCAGTGCTCTCGCCCCCCACATAAGCCACCGAAACCGATTCAATTGCAGGATTTTCATTTAGCCCGCCGAAAGCAAAATGGAAAAGGGTACTTAATATAATCGGGAACAAAACCGTCCAGAACATTGAGCTTTTGTTGTTTAAAAGCTTTTTTATTCGATATACAAAAATCAATCCAAACATAAGCCCTCCTATGCGTGATCACGAAGCGCTTTGCCCGTGATTTCAAGAAAAACGTCGTTTAATGTGGGAAGCTCGGAGGAAATTCTGCCATAGGCGATTTTGTTGGAATTGATGTAATCAACGATAAAGCCGAGGTTGCTTTTTCCGCTTTGCGACTTGACCTCAAGCGCATTGTCGTGATAATCAACGCTTATTACACCTGAAATTTTTTCTATGTCCGAAATGTTTTCCCTGCTTAAGCCATAAGCCTCAACAATCACCTTTTCACCTGTGGAAATCATGTTTTTGAGCTCTTCCTTTGTGCCTAAAGCGACAACCTTGCCGTTGTCAATTATGGCGACGCGCGTGCAAATCTGCTCGATTTCCTCCATATAATGCGACGTGTAGATAACCGTTGCGCCGTCATGATTAAGCTTTTTTATTCCCTCAAGAATGCTGTTTCGGCTTTGCGGGTCAACGGCGACAGTCGGCTCGTCCATGATAATAAGCTTTGGCTTATGGGCAATTCCGCAGGCAATGTTAAGCCGCCGTAAAAGCCCTCCCGAAAGCTTTTTCGGGCGGAATTTCACAAAATCGCCAAGCCCGACAAACTCGATTGCCTCATCAACAAGGCGGCGGCGCTCTGCCTTGTCATGAATGTACAAGCCGCAGAAATAGTCAATATTTTCGCGAACGGTAAGCTCGTCAAAAACGGCGACATTCTGCATTACGACACCGATATTTTTCTTGATGTCATAGGCGGTCGAGGACATTTTTTTGCCGAAAATTTCAATTTCGCCCTTGTCATAGCTTAAAAGCGACAAAAGGCAGTTTATCGTCGTGGTTTTTCCGCTTCCGTTCGGTCCTAAAAGCCCGAAAATTTCGCCCTCACGGATTTCAAGGTTTAGATGGTCAACGGCGATAAGCTCGCCATAGCGTTTTACAAGATTGTTTATTTTCACAAGCATAATATTACCCCTTTCATTTCATGCCTTTATTATAGCACGGCGGGAAATGGTATAACAGTGATAATTATAACATTTTCGGCATGACAATTGTCATAAAAAAAGCCGCGGTTTCCCACGGCTTTAAAATTATTGTTTAGAAAGGCTATATCCCCTGAACAGTCAAGCCCTGTGCGCTTTCAACGGTGAATTTCTTGTCCGTCGCCGTATGCGTTATTGCGATTGTGTCGCCCTTGCGTTCTGCATGGAGGGTAAATTCACGGTCGCCCTCTGCATTGTAAACAACGGATTCAGCGGTTTTTCCGTCCTCAAGCCCGTAAATAACGAATCTTGCGCCGTCCATATAATCATAGGTGAAATTGCGGGTAAAATTGCCGTAGGCGATTATACTGTTCGGCTTTGCGAGAAGCGGCATTCCGAAATAGTCATACTGCTTTTCGAACCATTTTCCGCCCTCGAAAACCTCGCCGCTTTGAATATCCGTCCAATTTCCCTTAGGCACGTAGAACTGAACCGTTCCCACGTCGTTGAAAATCGGTGCGACAAGCAGGTTTTCGCCAAGCAAATACTGTCTGTCAAGCGGCAGGCAAGCAGGGTCGTCGGAATAATCAACAACCATTGCTCTCATCATAGGAGCGCCCGTTTCGTGCGACTTGACGGCATTTGCAAAGAGATAAGGCATGAGTCTTCCTTTAAGCTTTGTAAAGTGGCGCACAACGTCACAGCTTTCCTCGTCAAAATTCCACGGCACACGGTACGAGCTGTTTCCGTGGAGGCGGGAATGCGTTGACATCAGGCCGAAAGCGCTCCAGCGCTTGTAAAGGTCGGGTGTTCCTGTCGCCTCAAAGCCGGAAATGTCGTGGCTGAAGAAGGAAAAGCCCGAAAGGCAAAGCGAAAGCCCGCCGCGGAGCGTTTCCGCCATGGATTCGTACTGGGAGAAACAGTCGCCGCCCCAGTGAACGGGGAATTGCTGACCGCCGACGGTTGCGCTTCTTGCGAAAAGGCACGCCTTGTTTTTGCCATAATGCTTTTCCAAAACCTCATAAACAGCCTTGTTATAAAGATGGGTGTAATAGTTGTGCATCTTCATCGGGTCAGAGCCGTCAAAATATACAACCTCTGTCGGAATCCTCTCGCCGAAGTCGGTTTTAAATGCGTCAACTCCCATTTCACAAAGCGCCGAAAGCTTGCTTTGATACCATTTTACAGCGTCGGGGTTCGTGAAATCAACAAAAGCCATGCCGGGCTGCCACATATCGGCTTGATAGACGTCGCCGTTCGGCTTTTTGACGAAATAGCCGTTTTTGACTCCCTCGTCAAAAATGCAGGCTTGCTGGGAAATGTACGGGTTTATCCAAACGCAGATTTCAATATTTTTCTTTTTAAGGCGGGAAAGCATAGCCTTAGGGTCAGGAAACAGCCGCTTGTCCCAAGTGAAGTCCGTCCAGTTAAATTCCTTCATCCAGAAGCAGTCAAAGTGGAAAACCTCAAGCGGAATGTCACGGCGCTCCATCTCGTCAATGAAGGACGAGCAGGTTTCCTCGTCATAATTCGTGGTGAACGACGTGGTAAGCCACAGACCGAACGAATATGCGGGAGGAAGCCCGGGCTTGCCCGTAAGCGTTGTGTAAACGGAAAGCACGTCGGCAACCTTTTCGCCGCCGATTACGAAATATTCAAGCGCCTCGCCCTGAACGGCAAAGGCAACCTTAGAAACTGTTTCGGAGGCGACCTCAAAGGTGACCTTTTCGGGGTGGTTTACAAACAAGCCGTAATTTCTTGATGAAACATAAAAAGGAATGGATTTATAGGTTTGCTCAGAGCAGGTTCCGCCGTCGTTGTTCCAGACCTCGACAGTTTGTCCGTTTTTGACAAAGGTTGAGAACTTTTCGCCAAAGCCGTAAATGCTTTCGCCGACGGAAATGTTTAACATATCACGGATATAGGTGTTTTCCGCTGTTTCGGATTTTGCATAAAAGCGGGCATTTTCATTTGCTTTCATGCGGTTTTCGGTTATCCAGCCGTCCTCTACAATATAAGAAGTCGTGCGCCAGCCCTGCTTTGTCAAAAGCTTGTCGCCGTAATAATACTCGACGCTCCAGCCGCCCGATTTCGCAATTTTAACCTTTGTTTTGCCCGAAACAAGCTCCCAGTGCGTTTCTGTTTCGCTTATCTGAGGCTTGAATGCGGGATTTTCATTAAGCCCGAAGGACGGCGATTTCGAAACAGCACCCTTATAGTGGTCGATTCTGACCTTGATTGTGTCGGCAAGCGTTGATGAAAAGCGGATTTCAAGCACAGGGCCGCCGAGAGTCATTCCTCTGTTCTGGATAAAATTATTGGTTGCAAAAACGGTGATTGAGTTGTCGTCAACCTTAAATTCATAGGGCTGGGTTGCGTAATTAACCTCATAGCCTGGCTTGTTAAGCCAAAATCCGTCAGAAAATTTCATAAATGATATCCTTTCAGCAATTTTTATTACTCCCGAAAAAGCTTTCGGGTTTGTTGCCTTGAGCAAAACTTCTGTAAACGTTTACAGCAAGCGATACAAACACATACAGCGTTTAAATATAAGCATATTCTAGCATATAGAACAAGCTTTGTCAAGACATTTCAGGGATTAAATTAAAATTTTGCCGTTATTTTTTAAGCTAAATTAGTTAAAAAACTGGTTTAAGCAAAACTAATTGACATTTCTCAAATTTTCCTATATAATTGATAATAGTTTAGCAATAAATTCATAAGTTGAGGTGGATATGTTTAAAAAGCTTGTTCAAAACCGCTGGTATATCTATCAGAAAGAGCGTTTTCCAATCCTCATGTACATACCGATGATTCTTGCGTTCAGCTTCAGCGCCGTAAGCTATTCCTCCATTGTCCGTGACGGGAAAATCGCCGCCGGCTCTGTCGTCGTCGCCTTTATCACGACGTTTTCGACGTTTATGCTTTTGCGGATTGCCGACGAATTCAAGGATTATGAGGAGGACCTGCGCTTTCGCCCATACCGCCCCGTCCAGCGAGGCCTTGTAAAGCTTAAAGAGCTTGGCATAATCGGGGGAGTTCTGCTTTTGATTCAGGCGGTTTCGGCGGCTTTGCTCAAGCCTGTTATGCTTTTGTTCCTCCTGCCTGTCTGGGTTTATTATTTCGCCATGACGAAGGAATTTTTCGTAAGCGAATGGCTTAAAAAGCACCTCGTAATCTATATGCTAAGCCATCTTTTTGTCATGCCGCTTTTAGATTTTTATGCCGCCGCAACCGATTTTGCCTTCAACGACAGGCTTGATGTTGCGCCTGCCGTTCTTTGGTTTGTTTCATCAAGCTTTGTAAACGGCGGAATTGTTGAAATCGGGCGGAAAATGCGTGCGCCCGAGGACGAGGAGGCGGGCGTGAATACGTATTCCGTGCTTTGGGGGCGCAAAAAAAGCGCAATAATCTGGACGGGGGCAATGGTTGTTTCAACCGTGTTTACTTGCATTGCGGCAAGCCAAATCGGCGAAACGCTTCCCTCTCTTATTATACTTTCGGCGACGGTAATATTTTGCGGAAGCTTTGCCGCCCTTTACGTAAAAAAGCCGACGACGAAAAACGCAAAAAGGCTTGAGCTTTTGTCGGGAGTCTGGACAATAGTTGACTATTGCGTGCTTGGAATTTTACCGCTTGTTTTCCGCACGATTAAGTGAGGTTTTTATGGAACACGATTTTATAATCACAGCCGATAATGCTTTTAATGCAAGCCTGAATATTCTCGGCGGCAAGGCTTATGCCTTGGCACGGCTTGAGGAAGAACTTTTGCCAATTCCGAAATGGTTTGCCGTGACGAACAAAGCCTTTTTTCAAAGCCTTTCGCCAGAGCAGATAAACCTCTATAACAGCGGCGAAACAGACAAGCTTCTGCAAAGCGAAATAAGCATAAGCGCCGAGATCGCCGCCCTTATAAATGCGCAAACCGCCGATATGGACTGCCGCTTTGCGGTGCGCTCGTCCGCCGCCGCAGAGGACAATGCCGAAGCCTCCTTTGCGGGGCAGTTTGAAAGCTTTTTATGGGTTGATAAGGCGGATATTTGCGAATATGTCGTAAAGGTCTGGCTTTCGGCTTTTTCCGAGAGGATTAAGGCTTATCGTGAAAACAACGGCATAAAAGGCGCACTTGAAATACCGACGGTTATTGTGCAGAAAATGGTTCATTCAGAGGCGGCGGGGGTTGCCTTTGCGGTGAATCCCATAAGCGGCAATGTCGGCGAAGCGCTTGTAAGCGCCGTTTTCGGCTTTGGAAGCGCCCTTGTTGACGGAGAAGCAAGCGCCGACACCTATACAGTAAGCGGCGGCGCTGTGACCAACCGTGAAATTGCCGAAAAGGACGTCATGCACGTCGCCGAAAACGGCAGGGTTATCACAGCCGCAGTACCTAAGGATAAAAAAATCCGCCCTGTTTTGACAAACGAACAGGCGGTTGAAATTGCCGCACTTTCACAGGCGACAAGCCGTTTTTTCGGCAAATTTCAGGACATAGAATGGGCATATGAAAAGGGCAGGCTTTTTCTTTTGCAATCCCGCCCGATTACCACGCTTTCACGGGTGAGCATCGAAAAAGGAAAGCGGATTATTTTCGATAACAGCAACATTGCCGAAAGCTATGGAAGTGTGACAATGCCGCTTACAAGCTCGTTTATAAGCTATGTTTACGAGCAGGTTTACATTCAGTTCTGCAAGGTTTTCGGCGTTTCAAAAAAGAAGCTTGACGAGCATGAAATGACCTTTAAAACTATGCTTGGCTTTGCGGACGGGCGGGTTTATTATAACCTGCTTTCGTGGTATAAAATGCTTTCGATTCTGCCCGGCTATGCGCTGAACCGCAAGTTTATGGAGCAGATGATGGGCGTAAAAGAGCCGCTTCCGCAGGAGTTTCTCGACAAAATCAAGCCGCCGTCAACAAAAAAAGAGCGCTTTTCCGACGGCTTAAGCCTTGTGAAAACCGCCTTTAAAATTCTTGGGCAATGGTTCGGGCTTGAGAAAAGCATTTCCCATTTTTACAGCAGGGTTGAGTTCACCTTAATCAGGGCAAAGCCCGAAAGCATGAGCCTTGGCGAGCTTTACGACTTTTATTATTCCCTCGAAAACAGCCTTATGCGGCACTGGGACGCACCCTTGGTAAACGACTTTTTCACCATGATTTTTCACGGAATGCTTAGAAGCTTTTGTGCAAAAAATTGTAAAAATCCCGAAATCCATAACGACCTGCTTTGCGGTCAGGGCGGAATAATAAGCGCCGAGCCTGCCGAGCGTGTCCGTGAAATGGCAGACCTTATTGCGGGCGACACAGAGCTTATTTCCGCACTTTCAAGCGGAAGCAGGGCGGATGCAAGGAGGGCTGTCGCCGCAAACGAGCATTTGTCAATCATGGTTGACGCTTATATTCAGAAATTCGGCGACCGCTGTCTTGACGAGCTTAAGCTTGAGTCGGAAAGCCTTGCGGAAAATCCGCTTACCCTATACCGTGCGATTGGTGCGCTTGCCGCAAAGAAAGAGCGTGCCGGAGAGGATAGGGAAAAGACCCGAAAAGCCGCAATTGACGAGGTTTACGGCGACCTGAAGGGCAAGCTTTTTCTCAAGAAAAAATTTGATTTTTTGCGAAAAAATGCGGCAAGGCTTGTCCGAAACCGTGAAAATTTACGGTTCGAGCGAACGCGAGTTTTCGGCATGGCGCGCAAAATTTTTCTCGAAATGGGAACAAGGCTTGCTTCGTATGGAAAGCTTGAGGACAGGCGCGACGTTTTTCTGCTTACAAGGGGAGAGCTTCTTTCCTACATAGACGGAACGGCTTCGTCAAGCAATTTTAAGGAGCTTGTGAAAATCCGCCGTGACGAATACGAGCAAAACAAGGCTAAGCCCAATCCGCCCCGCCGTTTTTCCGTGAACGACTTTGCAGGCGGCGCAAGAACCGATATGCTTGTCAGAAAATCCGATTCAGCAGGGCAAAAAAGCCTGAGAGGGCTTGCGTGCTGTCCGGGGGTTGTGACGGGGGTTGCGAGGGTTATTGTCGAGCCTGAAAACGCAAGCATGAGGGACGGTGAAATCCTTGTTGCGGCACGAACCGACCCCGGCTGGATTATGCTTTTTAATCTTGCCGCCGCAATCGTCGTCGAGCGTGGAAGCCTTCTTTCCCATGCGGCAATCGTTTCCCGTGAGATGGGAATACCCGCCGTTGTTTCCGTTGACGGAGCAACCGAAATTATCAAGGACGGCGACACAATACAAGTGGACGGCTCTGCGGGAACAGTCGAAATCATCAGATAACAGCCAAGGAGGAGAATATGTCAAGCGAAATCGAAAGCCGTGCTGATTTTACGAAAATACGCTATGCCCAGTGCTGGGAGGACGCCGATATTCTGCTTGAGGGGCTTGCCGTCAAGGCGGGAGGAAGCTATGTTTCCATTGCGTCCGCAGGCGATAATGCCCTTGCGATGCTTGCGAAAAATCCCGCAAGGGTTGTTGCGATTGATTTAAGCCCTGCGCAAATCTGCTGTGTCGAGCTTAGAAAAGCCGCCTATAAATACCTTTCCTATGCGGAAATGCTTAAATTTGCGGGGATAAAGCACGCCGAAAACCGCCTTGAAATTTATGAAAGCCTTAGGGATAAGCTTCCGAAATTTGTTAAAGACTTTTGGGATAAATATCCGGAGGGGATTGAGGCGGGGTTTTATCATTTCGGCAAGTTCGAGCGTTATTTCGGGCTTTTCCGCACGAAAATCCTCCCGCTTATTCACTCTGAAAAAACCGTAAACGACCTTGTAAAGCCGAGAAGCCGTCAGGAGCGCCGCTTTTTCTATAACATCGTGTGGAGCAATCTGCGCTGGAAATCGCTTTTTAAGGTGTTTTTTTCAAAGAAAATCATGGGCAGATACGGGCGGGAAAAGTCGTTTTTCAAATACGTTGACGAGCCTGTCGCAAAGCGGATTATGCAGAGGGCGAAATATGCGCTTACCGTGCTTGACCCGTCGCAAAACCCATATTTACAGTATATTTTGTTCGGGAATTTTCGGGAGGTTTATCCCTTTGCCCTGCGTGAGGAAAATTTTGCGGCGATAAAGGCAAACATTGACCGCCTCGAAACCAAGGTTGTTTCCGTGGAGGACTATCTTGATTCAGCGGAAAACGGCTCTGTTGACGGGTTTAACCTAAGTGATATTTTTGAATATATGTCCGAGGACGCAATGCGTAATATTTACGAAAAAATTGCAATTAAATCCAAAAAGGGCGCAAGAGTCGCCTACTGGAATATGCTTGCGCCGAGAAGCTGTCCGAAAAAGCTTGATGGGATTTTCAAGTGCAAAAGCTATCTTTCGCTGCGGCTTTTTGCCAAGGATAAAGCCTTTTTTTACAGCGCATTTTATATTGACGAAAAAACAGGTGAATAATGCCAAAAAATGTTATTGCCTACGAGATAATATGGTGCGTGCTTGTGTCGGCTTTGCTTGTCGCCGCAATCATTGCCATAAAATACCTCAATAAAAAGCTTGGAATTTTTCCAGAGCTTTCACGAAAGCTTCTCCATATCACAATGGGGCTTGCGGTTTTGTACTTTCCGTTCGTGTTTCAAAGCAGGATAACGGTTTTGGTTTTCGGCGGGATTGCGTTTTTGGGAATGCTTGCTCTGCGGCTTGTTTCGGCAAAAAAAGAGCAGGCGGGAAGCTTTCTCTATGCCGTAAACCGCACCTCATCGCTTGGCGAGCTTTTGTTCCCGCTTTCTGTGGCGCTTATTTTCTATTTTTCAAACTATAACGGGGTTTTGTACTTTGTGCCGATTCTGATTCTGACTCTTGCCGACAGCGCCGCCGCCCTTATCGGCGTACGCTATGGGCAAAAGGCGCTTTCGGACATAAAAGAGGATAAAAAAAGCCTTGAGGGCTTTGCCGTGTTTTTTATTGCGGCTTTTCTCTGCGCTGAAATTCCGCTTATGCTTTTCACTGACACAAAGCCGATTAATATTATCCTCATTTCCATAATAATTGCCGCCCTGACCGCAATCACCGAGGCATCGTCATCTCACGGGCTTGACAATATCCTGATTCCTATGCTGAGCTTTGCGTTTTTAAAGGTTCATCTTGAAATGGACACGCAAAGGCTTGTGCTTCAGCTTGTTTATATTGCCGTGTTTATCGCATTGAGCTTTCTGCGGAGCAAGCACGCAAACATGAGCAAAATCGCCCTCATGCAGGGGCTTTTGGTTGCATATGTAATTGTAATGCTTGCGGGGCTTCCGTGGCTTTTTGCGGCGGCAATGCTTTTTTTCGGCTATGCGGTTTTTCCCTCTCTTTCCGACAAGGAAAAGGGCGATGTCATAAACAACCATATCGTCGAAACGAACGTCGCCGTGGCTGTCGGTGTGCTTTGGGTCGCCTCCGCAACCGACACAGAGCAGTTTTTGATGTATACCTTTTTCACCGTTTTTTCAATGCGGCTTGCGATAAATACCTTTATCCGCCTGCGGCTTTATTATGCCAAGCCAAGGCTTGATGCCGCAGCTTATGCCTGCGTCAAGTCGTATTTGATGCTTAATCTGCCTGCTGTTTTTATAAACTATGCGGTTTACGGAGGCTTTCCAAGCCCGATTATTATCGCATTCTCGCTTGCTTTGCCGATTTTGGCGATTTTCTATGTAAGCTATTCTGAAAAATGGACGGATTACGGCAGGATAAGCGCCCGAAGCGGCTGGATAAGCGAAGCGGGCGTCGGGGCGCTTACGATTGTGCATATGACGGTAACCTTTTTAGAGCTGACACATTAGGAGGAAACATGGATATTATTGTTAAACAAACGGCTCAAATTGCCGACCTTGCCGCCCTTATGGGAAGTGGAGTTTATGCCGAAACGAAAATAGAAAGCCTTTGCGCCGATTCGCCCGATTTTCACGTTGTCGCAGCGGAAAATAACGTGCCTGCTGCGTGCTGTTCTGTCTGGCACAGCGAAACCGTCGGTGAAAATCTCGCCGCAATCGGCTTTTTCAGGGCAAACGGCGAAAAAGCGGCAAGGGCTGTGCTGGAAAAGGCGGAGGAGCTTTTAAAGGCGGAAAAGGTTTTGGCAATCCTTGCGCCGCTTAATAAAAACACATGGAAAAGCTATCGCTTTGTCACGAAAACCGACGGCAGACCGCCGTTTTTGCTCGAGCCGCAAAACCCGCCCGAATATCCCGAATTTTTACGTTCGTGCGGCTTTGCCGAGCATGAGGAGTATTATTCTGCGCTTGAAGAACCGATTCTGCTTGACGAAAAAAAGCTTTCAGGCACGCTTTCAAGCCTTGCTGACAAGGGGATAAAAATCCGCCGCCTTGAAATGGAGAGCTTTGAAAAAGAGCTTGATATTATTTACAGCTTATCCCTCGTTTGCTTTAAGGACAACCTCTACTACACCCCGCTTGAGCGTGAAAGCTTTGCCGCACAATACACCGCCTATAAAAAATATATCGTTCCTAAGCTTGTATTTTTTGCGTTTGACGGCGAAAAGCCTGTCGGCTTTTTGTTCACCATTCCCGACTATAACCGCCTTTCCTACGGCGAAAGCGCCGACACGCTTATTCTTAAAACAATCGGCGTTCTGCCCGAATACAGGGGGCTTGGGCTTGGCGGTGCGCTTATAAATCTTGCCCGCAAGGAGGGAATACGCCTTGGAATGAAGCGGGCAATCCATGCGCTTATGTACAGCGAAAATATCTCACGCAAATTCAACCCCTCTGCGGGAATTTTCCGCACCTATACTTTATTCCGCAAGGAGCTTTTATGAACATAGTGTCACTTCTCGAAAAAAATTCCGAGCTTTTCGGAGAAAAAATCTGCTTTAACACGAAAAGCAAGAGCTATTCTTATTCTAAAATCCGAAATATGGTCGGCAGGGCAAGCGAAAGGCTTAAGGCGGCAGGCATAAGCAAAAATGACGGAGTTATCCTGCTTGAGCCGATTTCCGTGCGGCTTTATGTGCTTATGATGGCGCTTTGGGCAATCGGCGCATACGTAATTGTGTTTGACCCGTCCGCAACACCGGAATATATTGAAAAATGCCTTTCCCGTGTAAAGCCGAGGTTTTTTATAGGCTCTGCAAAGGCAATGCTTTTAAAGCTTACGCTCAAGCCGCTTCAGAGGCTTCCGTCCTTCAGGGTAAAGCAGTTTTATACGGAAAAAGCGGCAAGCGGTGTCTTAGAGATTGAAAAAATAGACGAAAATTCGACCGCCCTTGTCACCTTCACAAGCGGAAGCACGGGCATACCAAAGGTTGCGGTCCGCACGCACGGCTTTTTAATCAGACAGTACGAGGTTATTGTGAAAACCATGGATTATGCGGAGGACGACGTAGATTTGGCGGTTCTGCCGGTGTTTACGCTTGTGAATATGGCGAGGGGAATCACAACGGCAATCCCCGCACAGAGCCTTTCCGACCTTTCGCAGATAAACCCGAAGCAGCTTATCCGCCGTATGGCGGACGCAGATGTTACACGAATCACCACCTCCCCCATGCTTATAAGCATTATTGCTGATTATGCGGCGGAAAAGGGCGTTGCTTCTGACAAAATGCGGCGGCTTAATATCGGCGGCGGCCCTGTTTATCCGTTCACCGTTAAAAACACGGCAAAGGCTTTTCCGAATGCCGAGCTTTGGCTTGTTTACGGCTCGACAGAGGCAGAGCCGATTGCTGAAATAAAATATTCCGACATTCCCGCCGAATATCACGAAAAAACCGCAGGCGGCGGCGGTCTTGTCGGCGGCTTTGTCGTGTCGGGAATAGACTGCCGTGTGATTAAAAGCCAATATCCTAAAGCAATCCCTGATTTGACGAGGGAAGAATTTGACGTGATGACGCTTAAGGATAATGTCGGCGAAATCGTCGTAAGCGGCGGCCATGTTTTGGGCGGCTATCTTGACGGAATCGGCGACGACGAAAACAAGTTCAACGTCGAGGAAATGCGCTGGCACAGGACGGGCGACTTGGGGCGGTTTGACGAAAACGGCTGTTTGTGGCTTTTGGGGCGGACGTCCGCCGCAATCGGCGACACTTATCCTTTTGCCGTGGAAAGCGCTGTTTATGCGAAGTATAAGCCCGCACGCTGTGCTTTGGTTGGAATCGGCGACAGAAAAATTCTTGTCGTCGAGGGAAGCAACGACGTTGCAGAGCTGATACAGGCGGATAAAGCAAGGCTTAAAATAGACGAAATTGTCCGGCTTGAGAAAATTCCGCTTGACGTGCGGCACAGGTCGAAAATTGACTATGGAAGGCTTGGGGAAATGCTTGAAAATAGCTTTTGAAAGCCTTTCGCCGCTTGACATTTTCAACAAATACATATATAATAAAACTATCGTAAAACCGATAGCAAGCGTGGTGCTTTTTCGGGAAACGGATTCCCCAGAATTTATATAGCATGGAGAAACAATGAAGCCTATTGCAAAGCATTTTTCAGAGCTTTCAGCCGACGAGCTTTACGAAATCATTAAGGCAAGAATAAGCGTTTTTGTTGTCGAGCAGAACTGCCCGTATCAAGAGCTTGACGGCAAGGACAAGGCAGCCTGTCACCTTTATTTCAAAGACGAAAACGGCATCGCCGCATATTTGCGGGTTTTGCCGCAGGGTATTTCCTATAAAGAAGCCTCAATCGGCAGAGTTATCACGATAAAACGTGGTACGGGGCTTGGCTTAAAGCTTTTGCGGGAGGGAATCGCCTTTGCCGAAAAGCAGTTCGGCGCTGATAAAATCAAAATCGGCGCACAGCTTTACGCAAGGGGCTTTTACGAAAAGGCGGGCTTTCGGCAAAGCGGCGGCGAATATCTTGAGGACGGCATAAGGCATATTGAAATGATGTGGGAAAAGACAGGAGAATAGCTCAGGCGTAAAACTAGGAGGTTTGTGATGAAAACAAACGAAATCAGGCTTTACAACATGATTTTTCCTGTCTGGCTTTTGCTTGTCTTACCTATCACATGGCTTGTCGTCCTGCCTGCAAACTTTATAATTGATTTGCTTGTTGTTTTTCTTGCATTAAAGTGCATCAAATCGGAGAATATAAAGTCTAACATCAAAAAATCAATTTTCAAGGTCTGGATTTTCGGCTTTATTTCCGATCTAATCGGTGTTCTTCCGCTTTTTATTATACAGTTTATACCTTTTGATTACGAAACAGGTTTTGGGAAATGGTGGTACATGAATATTTTAAACCCGATTAATATGAACCCCTTTTCAAGCTTGCCTGCGCTTGTGATTATTCTGCTTTGCGTCCTGCTTGCGGGCTGGTTCATTTACCTGTTTAACATGAAAATCTGCCTCAAAAAAACCGAGCTTGACGGCGGGCAAAAGCACAGGCTTGCCTTGTCGCTTGCGATATTCACAGCGCCTTATTTTGCCAACGTCGTGGATTTATTAATTTGGAGAAAATGTTGAAAAAACGAATCTTACCTTTTTTGCTTGCGCTCTGCCTTGCTTTTTCGGGCTGTGCCGCAACTCCGGGAATTGAAAAGCTTTTAAGTCCGCCCCGCCTTACGGAAGAGCAGTCGGAGATTTATGCCGCCCTGCTTAATTCTGCGGGCAAGGACATCAAGCTTAAATATCCGAAAAGCGGCGACTATCGCTCTGCCTTTGTGATGAAAAACATTGACGACGAGCCGACGGAGGAAGCGATTGTTTTCTGCGAAATGTCGTCCGTCAAGGCGAACGAAAATGCCCTGCGAATGAACATTCTTGACCATACCGAAAAGGGCTGGAGCGTGGTTTTCGACCTGCCCGGACTTGGCACGGACGTTGAGGAGGTTATATTCTCAACGCTTGGAAACGGCGAAAGGCTTAATCTTATTGTCGGCTATTCCATGCTTAATCA
>CAZYRV010000034.1:16310-21003 GCA_964649485.1 uncultured Oscillospiraceae bacterium
CGGAAAAAACGCTTTCAGTCGTCAATTACAGCGACAGCAAGCCGACAGAGCTTTTCAGCGGCTCGTATTCGCTTATGAAAGTGATTGACCTTGACATGGACGGCACGGAAGAGCTTATAACCGTGACGCAGGACAAGGCGACGCTTGCGACGACGGCGGGGCTTTATTCGGTTGATTCGGAGGGGAAATTCGGCAAGCGGGGCGATGCGCCCATGTCCTCCGCCGATTATGTAAACGTAACCTTCGGTTTTCTTGCCGACGATATTTATGCGATGGTCGCCGACTATTCAAAGGGCGTAAACACGTACGGCACGGACGTTTTATATATCGTTGACGGCAAGCTTGTAAACCCGATTAACCTTGTCGCCGAGGAAGAGCGGATTTCCCGCATAACAAACACCTATATTTCCGTCATTAATTCACAGGATATTGACGGCGACGGCTTTATTGAAATTCCTGCGCACACCCCTTTTCCGGGCTATGAAAGCCTGAGCCGGCAAGAGCAGTTCTGCGCAACGATTTGGTATACGATTTCAAACCACAGGCTTTCCGAAAAATATTATTCCTATGTAAGTGCAAAAAATAATTATGTTTTATATTTTCCAAGCCGCTGGAAGGGCTTTGTTACGGCAAAGATAAATGCGGAGGGCAATCAAATAAGCTTTTTTGAGGTTGTTCAGGATAAAGGCGTGACGACTGACGAGCTGCCCGAGATTATGAGGATTCGCACGGTGACGAAAACCGCCGACGAAAGCGGCTCTGACACTGACACGTCAAAGCTTATTGCCGAGGGCTATCGTGAATATAAGACAAACGGCGAAAAAACCTATTATATATGGGCAAGCGACTGGGACAGCCCGCTTTCACTCACCGAAAGCGAGCTTGATATAAGCTTCCAGCTAATCACAGGGAGGGACTCTTGATGAAAAGAATTTTGGTTTGCGAGGACGAAGAGGTTATACGGGATTTTGTGGTGATAAACCTTAAAAGGGCGGGCTATGACGTGGTTGATGTCGCCTGCGGAGAAGATGCGGTTGCGGTTTATGAGAAAAACGGAGGCGGCTTTGACGTTGCAATTCTAGACCTTATGATGCCGGGAATGGACGGCTTTGCGCTTTGTAAATGGCTTCGTGAAAGAAGCACGGCAATCGGTATAATCATTCTTTCGGCAAAATCTCAGGAGATGGACAAGGTAAACTGCCTTATGATCGGCGCCGACGACTATGTGACAAAGCCTTTTTCGCCGTCAGAGCTTGTCGCAAGGGTTGATGCGATTTACCGCCGTGTAAACGTAATCGCCCCCTCCAAGGAAGAAACGGACGACCTTGTTTCGGGTCCGTTTGTGCTTAATCCGAAAAGCAGGACGATTGCGAAAAACGGCGAAAGCCTTGACCTTACTCAGGTTGAATATCACATTCTCGAATATTTCATCAAGAACAAAAAAACCGCACTTGACAGAAAAACCATTCTCAACCAGATTTGGGGAAATTCTTATGTCGGCGACGATAAAATCGTTGACGTGAATATAAGAAGAATCCGCATGAAAATCGAGGACGACCCCTCAAACCCGCTTTATATTCAGACAATCTGGGGCTATGGCTATAAATGGGAAGCATAAACTAATCCGTAATAAAAAAGGAGCTTGCGCTTGACCGAACAAACTATAAGTGTTGAAAGCACCGACGAGCTTCACTCGCTTTTCGGCGACTATGACGGGAATATTAACATTATTCAGAAAAATTATGGCGTCACAATTACAAGCAGGGGCGAAACAGTCAAAATCACAGGGGAGAACCCGTCGGTTATTCTTTCCGCCGCAGTTGTGACAAGCCTGCTTGAGATGATTCGGCGAGGCGAAACCCTTTCCGAGCAGAATATCCGCTATGTCATTTCAATGGTGAACGAGGGCGCACAGGACGAAATCAAAGAGCTGAACGGCGACTGTGTGTGCATAAGCGCAAAGGGCAAGCCGATCCGCCCGAAAACCTTAGGGCAGAAAAAATATGTCGAGCTTATCAAAAATAATACCGTTACCTTCGGAATCGGCCCTGCGGGAACAGGCAAGACCTACCTTGCGGTTGCGCTTGCGGTGCGTGCGTTTAAGGCGAAAGAGGTTTCGAAAATAATCCTCACCCGCCCCGCCGTCGAAGCGGGCGAAAAGCTTGGCTTTCTCCCCGGCGACCTGCAAAACAAGGTTGACCCATATTTGCGCCCGCTTTATGACGCACTTTTTGATATGCTTGGTGCGGAGGGCTTTCAGCGCCAGATGGAGCGCAGTACGATTGAGGTTGCGCCGCTTGCCTATATGAGAGGGCGGACTCTTGACGACAGCTTTATAATCCTTGACGAGGCGCAGAACACCACGCCCGAGCAGATGAAAATGTTTCTCACACGGCTTGGCTTTAACAGCAAAATGGTTATCACAGGCGACATAACGCAGATAGATTTGCCCGACAGCAGACGTTCCGGGCTTGTTGAGGCTGTGAAAATCCTCAAGAACATCGAGGGTATTGCCGTAAACAGGTTTAACGAAAAGGACGTCGTCCGGCACAGGCTTGTGCAGGATATTGTCCGTGCTTATGAAAAATATACAGAAGAAGCAAAGAGGAAATGACATGGCAGAGGTTTTTGTTTCGGTCAGAAACGATCAGGACACGGTGAAAATTCCCGTCGGAATGCGCTCGGTTGTGCGCAAATGCTGTAAGGCTGTGCTTGACGAGGAGGGCTTTGACGATAAGGCGGAGATTTCCGTTTATTTTATCACAAACGAAAAAATCAAAGAGCTTAACAAGGAGTTTCGCGGGAAAAATAAGGTTACGGACGTGCTTTCTTTTCCTTTGGGCGAAAACGGCGAATTTGACGAAAACCCCGAAACAGGCGCTTTGCTTCTCGGCGATATTGTGATTTCGCTTGAAAAAGCGTTTGCTCAGGCGAAGGAATATGGACACTCGTTCGAGAGGGAGGTCGCTTATCTGGCGACACATTCTATGCTTCATCTGCTTGGCTATGACCATGTAAACGGCGGGCAGGAAGAGCTTATCATGAGAAGCAAGGAGGAGAAAATCCTCACATCGATGAATATCCGTCGGGAGGGAAAATGAAACGGCTTTTTATGAGCTTTGTCTATGCCTTTCGTGGCATTTTCCACTGTATAAGACACGAGCGCAATTTCCGCATACACCTTTCGGCAATGGCGCTTGTGCTTTATTTTACGCATTTTTACAGCTTTTCAAGGGCAGAGCTTGGCGTGCTTTTCCTCACGTTTGCTTTGGTAATAACAGCGGAGGCGTTTAACACCGCAATCGAGCGGCTTGTTGACAAGGCTTCGCCAAACCGAAATCGCCTTGCGAGGATAAGCAAGGACGTTGCGGCGGGGGCGGTTCTTGTTTCAGCGATTTTTGCGGTTGTAATAGGGGCGGTTTTGTTTTGGGATACGACTGTTTTCGGAAAAATTTTTACTGAATTAACACATAAACCGCTTGAAGCGGCAATACTGATAATACTCACGGCGGCAAGCGCCGCCTTTATCGCAATACCCGAATTTATAAACAGAAAGAGTGGCAAATGAACACAAAAAGCATTTTTATATCAATAATCGGCAGGACGAATGCGGGAAAATCTTCGCTTATGAACCTGCTTGTCGGCGAAAAAATCGCCATAATAAGCCCAAAGCCGCAGACCACCCGCACAAAAATCAACGGAATCCTCACCAAGGGCGAAACGCAATATGTTTTTGTTGATACACCGGGGCTTCACAAGGGCAAAACAAAGCTTTCAGAGCACATGACGAAAAGCGCCTCGGACAGTATGCGTGACGTCGAGATGGTGCTTTTGATGATGGACGCAACAAGGAAAATTTCCCCCGCCGAGTATAATACAATCGAAACGCTTAAGGCGGCAAATCAGCCCGCAATGCTTTTGCTGAACAAGGTTGATTTGGTTTCGGACAAGAGCGTTTTGCTTAAGCTTATCGAGGATTTTTCAAAGCTTTATCCGTTTAAGGAAATTTTGCCGATAAGCGTTGTAAAGAAGATTAACACCGACAAAATATTGCCCTTGCTTGATAAATATGCGGTTGAGTCGCCGCACTTTTTCCCCGACGACCAAGTCACCGACCAAAGCCAGCGTGCGTGGCTTGCGGAAATTGTCCGTGAAAAGGTTTTGTATAATCTGAATGAGGAAATTCCGCACGGGGTTGCGGTTGAGATTGAAAGCCTTGACGAGCATGAAAACAGAGGCGGCAGTAAAATCAAGGATATTGGCGTTGTAATTATCTGCGAAAAGGATTCTCACAAGGGAATTATAATCGGCAAGCAGGGCGCTACGCTTAAAAAAATTGCAACCCTTGCCCGTGAGGAGCTTGAGGATTTTTACGGCGAAAAGGTGAATTTACAGTGCTTTGTAAAGGTCAAGGAGGATTGGCGGAACAGGGAAAGGCTTATAAGCGATTTTGGGCTGGATTCGAAGGGGTAATTATGATTACAATCAAAAAAACCGACGAATCCGACATTGAAGGTTTAGTGATAAGGGGCGGCTTTTGTATGAAACGCTTGGTTTTTCAGACTCAAGCGAAAATATGGAGCTTGGGCATCACCACGCAAAGACCAGAAATTTCCTTAACGGCGCACCTGCTGGTGATTTTCGCCGATTTTGGCGTCAAAATTCCTCAAAATACGCAAGTATTTCTGCGGAT
>CAZYRV010000035.1:0-2896 GCA_964649485.1 uncultured Oscillospiraceae bacterium
GAGCTTCGCACCGAATACGAGCTTAAAGGCGGAATTTTCCATACAACCAACGACACAGAGGTTATTTCCTATGCAATAACCGAACAGCGGCTTAATTCCGACTCTATCCAAACAGCGGTCGAGCTTGCGATGAACAAAATCAAGGGGGCGTATTCGCTTGTAATCGCTTCCCCGCAAAAGCTTATCGGCGTCCGTGACCCGAACGGCTTTCGCCCGCTTTGCATAGGCACTTTGCCGAACGACGAGGGCTATGTTCTTGCTTCCGAAACCTGCGCCTTAGACAGCATAAATGCGACATTTTTAAGAGATGTCGAGCCGGGGGAAATTGTCGTCATAGACGATAACGGCATGAAAAGCATCAAAACCCACTGCGGCAAAGCAAGCAGTCTTTGCGTTTTTGAATTCGCTTATTTTGCTCGTCCCGACTCGGTTGTTGACGGAGCAAGCGTACATATGGCACGCATAAACGCCGGAAAAATCCTCGCAAAAGAACACCCAGTTGATGCCGATGTCGTAATAGGCTGCCCCGACAGCGGGCTTGATGCGGCGCTTGGCTATTCACAGGAATCGGGAATCCCCTATGGAATCGGATTTATCAAAAACCGCTATGTCGGGCGCACGTTTATCCAGCCGTCACAGGGAATGCGGGAAAATTCCGTCCGCATAAAGCTTAATGCGATTGCGGATACGGTAAGGGGAAAGCGTGTCGTGCTTGTTGACGACAGCATTGTAAGAGGCACGACAAGCGGAAAAATTGTCGGACTTTTACGTGCGGCAGGCGCAACTGAAATTCATATGAGAATCTCTTCCCCGCCCTTCATTTCGCCTTGCTTTTTCGGCACAGACATAGACAGCAAGGACAAGCTTATTGCCGTCAAGCTGACGCACGACGAAATTGCAGAGCATATCGGCGTTGACAGCCTCGGCTATTTAAGCATTGACGGTGTAAAAAAGATGGCGGCGGGGGCGCATTGCGGCTTTTGCACAGGCTGCTTTACGGAAAAATATCCGATTGAGGTTCCTGACGAAATGCCGAAGGATAAATTTGAAAGCAAGATTACAGGCTGATAAGGAGAAACTTGAATGAACGGCTTTAATGAAAGTTATAAAAATTCCGGCGTAGACGTAAATGCCGGCTATCAGGCGGTAAGCCTTATGAAAGAACACGTCGCACGGACGGCGACAAAAGGTGTATTGTCGGGGCTCGGCGGTTTTGGCGGACTTTTTGAGCTTGATTTAGACGGAATAAACAAGCCTGTTCTCGTTTCGGGAACGGACGGTGTCGGCACAAAGCTTAAGCTTGCATTTCTCATGAACAAGCACGATTCAGTCGGAATCGACTGTGTCGCCATGTGCGTAAACGACATTATCTGTGCGGGCGCAAAGCCGCTTTTTTTCCTTGACTATATCGCCGTGGGAAAAAACATTCCGGAGCAGGTCGCAACTATTGTCAAAGGAATTGCAGACGGCTGTGAGCAGGCTGGCTGTGCGCTTATCGGCGGCGAAACCGCCGAAATGCCGGGCTTTTACCCTGTCGGAGAATATGACGTCGCCGGCTATGCCACAGGTGTTGTTGATAAAAGCAAAATCCTCGACAGCAAAAACGTTTCGGCGGGCGATATAATAATCGCTCTGCCATCAAGCGGCGTTCATTCAAACGGTTTTTCCCTCATCAGAAAAATATTCAACCTTAACGAATCTAACATAAACGCAAACATTCCCGGGCTTGGAACAACCCTCGGCGAAGCGCTTATAACACCTACCAGAATTTACGTAAAGCCTGTGTTAGAGCTTATTTCTAAGGTTAATGTAAAGTCAATTTGCCACATAACAGGCGGCGGCTTTTACGAGAATATTCCCCGTGCTTTGCCAGACGGAATTGCGGCAAAAATCGATATGGAAAGCTATGAAATTCCAGAGCTTTTCAAATTTATCCAGCATACAGGAAAAATTCCCCTTCACGATATGTACAACACCTATAATATGGGAGTCGGAATGTGCATAATCGTCGATAAGTACAATGCCGACCTTGCTTTGAGAATTCTCAAGGACAATGGCGAAAACGCTTTTATCCTCGGCGAAACCGTCGAAAGCGACGAGGGCGTTATTCTGGAGGGCGTATGAAGCGCATAGCCGTGCTTGTTTCGGGCGGCGGAACGAATTTACAGGCGCTTATTTCTGCGCAAAAAAGCGGAATTATTAAAAGCGGCGAAATTACCTGTGTTATTTCATCTAAAGCAGGCGCTTTTGCTTTGGAGCGTGCTCAAAAGGCGAACATTCCGACAATTGTTCTGCCCAGAAAAGACTATTCCGACAGCAAAGCCTACAGCCTTGCGCTGTTAGAAAAGCTTAAAGCCGAAAAGCCCGATTTAATCGTGCTTGCGGGCTTTATGACAGTGCTTGACGGCTGTGTTTCCGATGCTTATCCAAACAAAATAATCAACGTCCACCCTTCCCTGATTCCCTCTTTCTGCGGTGCGGGAATGTACGGTCTGAACGTGCATAAAGCGGCGCTTGACTATGGGGTTAAGGTGACGGGCGCAACCGTGCATTTTGTAAACGAGGTTGTTGACGGCGGGAAAATCATTCTGCAAAAGGCGGTTTACGTTGAGGACAGCGACACTCCCGAAAGCCTGCAAAAGCGGGTTATGGAGCAGGCAGAGTGGGATATACTTCCAAAAGCAACGGAGCTTGTCTGCAAAGGTATGCTATGAACAAATTTGACATAGCGCCAGACTGGGTATTTGCCCCTCAGCCAATGTACCTATTAGGAACGCAAAACCCTGACAGAAGCCCGAATTTCTGTGTTATTACGTGGCTGAATTTTTCGTTTGACAAAACTCCTCACCTTATGCTTACAATGGGTGGTGTCAAACAGTCGAAAACTAATATTCTC
>CAZYRV010000035.1:2941-5512 GCA_964649485.1 uncultured Oscillospiraceae bacterium
AGTTCACAGCAAACCTCGTCAGTGAGGATATTTTGTGGCTTGCCGACTTTATGGGAACGGCTTCGCAAGAAGAAAAAGCAAGGCGCATGAAAACTCTTGATTACAGCTGGGGAAAATCGGTTAAAGCCCCTGTTCTTGCGCAAAGCCGCTGGGTTTATGAATGCCGAGCAGACAAAATTATCGAGCTTGACGGAAGCCATTTGATTCTTGCGGAAATTGTAAATATTCAAGTCGATGAGAGCCTTAAAGATATGGATTTAAAGCTTATCGACCTAAAAAAACTCAATCCCGTAATCTATTCACCATACAATTATTTTTCAATCGCTGATAAGCTTGGCGAATGCGGCAATTGGAAAGATAAAATTGAGGAGGATAAGCTTGGATAACACTCAAAAATTCACTGGAAAAGCCGATATTTATGCGAAATATCGTCCGAGCTATCCTGTTGAGGCAGTAAACTTCATTTTAGGAAAAATTAATGCTGACGAACCGAAAGTTGCTGACATCGGTGCGGGAACAGGGATTTTTACCGAACTGCTGCTCAAAAACACTGCTGAAAATGCAACAATTTGCGCTGTCGAACCAAATGAAGATATGCGCCGAAAGATGCAGCCGCTTATCCAAAGCTATGACAATCTTTACGTAATCGGTGCAACCGCCGAAAACACAACACTGCCCGACAAAGGCTTTGATATAGTGACGGTTGCGCAAGCGTTTCACTGGTTTGACGAGAAAAAATTTCGCAAGGAATGTCAGCGGATTTCAAAACCAAACGGCATTGTCGCCCTTATCTGGAACAGCCGTGACAAAAACGATGGAATGACAGACGAATATTATGGAATCATCAAGAGATTTTGTGAGGGCTATAATCATCTGCAGAATACCCGCCCGCACACGAATGATTTCAGCGATTTTTTCGGCGGTGAATACACTACTAAGCTGATTTCCAATACGCTTTCGCTTAACAAAGAGTATTTTATAAACCGCACATTGTCCGCTTCATATTCGCTCAAGCCCGAGGATAAGGCATTTGAAGAATATATGACTGAGCTTGAAAGCTATTTTGAAAAATATCAGGTAAGTGGCATTATTACAATTGCGAATATTACTGAAATTTACATCGGAGAGTTAAAATGAAAAATGGAGTTGAATTTTTATGCAAGAATAAGAAATATCTTTTTGTAAAATCTCAAATTGAAATGCGCTTTGGAACTGAAAAAACCGAGAAAATTTGGGCTTCTGCAAGCAAAGAGCTTGACAAGCTCATGGAAGAATTTAAAGATATTCCAAGTAATGAGCATTCACATACCGATGAACGCATTTTCCCCAGAATCGCTGTTTACCGAGCGCTTAAAGCGGAGGTTGGCGACGAGGCTTTGCCCGTTTTGGCAGAAATTATCAGCATTTTAGGCAAGGACAAGGGCAAAAAGCTTGGAAAAATCACTTCCCTGCCCGGAATGAACCGCTTTTTCGTGTGGATTTTCGGAGCGATGTGCAAAAAAGCTTTCGGCGAAAAACAGGGATTTAGGCATATATTCTACGACACTCCAAGCGGTCAGACAAAATTTGACATTATACAGTGTCCTTACAATAAATACTGCACAGCTTGCGGCTGTCCGGAACTTACCCGCACGTTTTGCGACAGCGATATTTACTGTTATGGAAGCCTGCCGGGAGTGCATTTTGAACGCAGTGAAACCCTAGGCACAGGCGGGAACAGATGCGATTTTGATTTAACAGCGATTGCTAAAAAATAGGAGGAAACATGAGTAAAAACATTGCGGAGCTTTTGAAAAACAACAGCTATCCCGGCAGAGGGATTATTCTTGGGAAAACGCCCGATAACAAGGCGGTTGCCGCCTATTTCATCATGGGAAGAAGCGAAAACAGCAGAAACAGAATATTCGTTTCAACCGACGACGGCATCAAAACCGAAGCTTTCGACCCGTCAAAGCTTTCCGACCCGAGTCTGGTTATTTACCACCCTGTCAGACGGCTTAAAAATATTCTTGTCGTCACAAACGGCGACCAGACGGACACAATCGTTGAAAATCTTAAAAAGGGGCATTGCTTTGTCCACGCTTTGAGGCTGCGCACCTTTGAGCCGGACCCGCCGATTTTTACTCCGAGAATTTCGGGGGTAATCGCCTTCGGCGGCGACGATATTGCCGTAAAATTATCCATCTTAAAAGCCGACAATAACGGTGAAACAACCCTCCGCCAATTTTACGAATACGACGGAATCAAGCCGGGAGAGGGCTATTTTATTCACACCTACGAGGGCGACGGCAACCCCGTTCCAAGCTTTAAGGGAGAGCCTGTCAAGGTTGAAATCGGCGACGTTGACGAATTTACTGATATTATCTGGAACAACCTTAATGCCGACAACAAGGTTTCTCTTTACGTCAACACCAGCGATTTAAACGGCGAAAACGTTGTTGAATTAATAATCAATAAGCACGAACAGGAGTAATTATGGAACTTTCACTTAAATATGGCTGTAATCCAAACCAAAAGCCCGCAAGGGTTTACATTGACGGCGAGCTTCCGATTACCGTCCTGAACGGCAAT